>NZ_JAMYPC010000006.1:0-336843 GCF_040320155.1 Mesorhizobium sp. M0771
GCAACGGTCACGAAGCCGGATACGTTTCGGCTGGCCTGGGCATTTCGATCACAAACGAGATCATCGCACGTGAGTACGCGGCGTTTCAGCTGGGAGTAAGGCCAGTGGAACCGTCCGCGCTCTATCACTACGTAGCGATTTGGCAGAGGGGCAGGACCTTTTCCAACGCCTTGAATGTATCGCTCGAGGCGATAATCACAGCGTTTTCGAAGACGCCGACGAGAGAGCAACAGTTTCTCCAGACGTCGTCCTAGCCGGCCATGGTCTATTTCGGTTGGGACGTGCCGCATAAGCCCAACCGGGAGGCTTTCTGCGAAGTGACGCGAATGGCTAGCCTGAACGGCCAAACCGATAGCGAGCGCTCCGCGAACGGCTGGATCGACGGCCCCTATCCGGCGCAGATGGTGCCGTTGGCCGTTCCCGAAGCGGTGCAGGAATTGGTGGCTTCCAGTCTAGAAGTCCAGTCTCGCCCAATGGGCGGCCCTACGCCGCCTTCAGCGCAGGCAATTGCGGGATTACGCTCACCAGGCAGGGTGCTGGTCTGGACTGGCACTGGCAATCCGAAAAGCGGACAGACCTCCCAGAGCGCCGGCAGCTTGTTGCAGAGCTTGCGCGCTCCACGCCGTCCTTTCATGGCGCGGCGAAGTTTCTGTGTCGCGCTCGCAGGGCAACAACTCGCCGCTCCCTGGATCCTTGGGGAGCGACGAGCGCGGGTTGCTACCGAACCTTCCGCCGTCGTTGAACTATGCTGGATGAGTCCAGCTACTCCAGATCGATTGCCCGCCGGCTCATGCTGGCGGGCTTTTTGCGTCAGCCGGGAACATTCCCGCTCCAAGGCAGTTCGGTCACACCCGGCTCGTTCTTCAGCGGTCCGGCCGGTGACCAAGATGCGTCCATGGTCGGCCCGCGCAGCCTCGGAAGCAGGCGCGGGCCATCCCCATCACAAAGCCCGCTGATCGGACCGACGGGCTTCTTCAGTTTCACCACGCAAAGAAAGGCCCGGTCGTGAACTGACCCCATAAAGTTGGACGGTTCATTGAGTTGGTAGGATTAATGGCTGGTTCCTGTATTGCACAGGGGCCAGCCCTTTCAAGCCCAGATTCCAATTTCCGGAACCATTCAGCGCCATAGGATACACGCTCTGCGGGGTGGCTGATCAAGAGCCGATCTGCGCTCACATCATACTTGACGCATCCTCCCTGGGGGGATACCGGTGGGCATGTCCGAAGGCATCCATAGTTCTCATCCGGCTATCGTGAAGCGCTTAAAGCGCGCACAGGGGCATCTTGCATCCGTGCTTGGCATGTTCGAGGCGCAGCGATCCTGCCTGGACCTGGCGCAGCAACTCCATGCAGTGGAGAGCGCCATCAGCAGCGCAAAGCGAGAACTGATCCACGATCATATCGAACATTGTCTGATCGACACGGAAGCGGGAGGCAACTCGCTGGCAGAGCTCAAGCAACTGGCGAAATACCTATGACCAGTATCGGCGCACGCGTCTTGGATTGGTTCGGCTTCGGGTCACATGATCATGACGCGCATGCTCATGACGATGGCTCGCACGGCCATACGCACGGGGTCATCGACGCAACGATTGCAACCACTGACCGCGGCATCTGGGCCATCAAATGGTCGTTCGTCATCTTGGCCATGACGGCGGCATTGCAGATGGCCGTGGTGTTGGTGTCACGCAGCGTGGCGCTGTTGGCCGATACGATCCACAACATAGGCGACGCCACAACCGCCATTCCGCTCTGGATCGCATTCATGCTGGCACGACGCAAGCCGTCACGGACCTTCAGCTACGGCCTTGGCAGGGTAGAGGATCTGGCCGGTATCATTATCGTGCTGATCATTCTGTTCAGCGCCATCGTCGCCGGGTACCAGGCTATCGAGCGCCTGGTCAGTCCGCAGGCAGTGACTCATCTCGGTTGGCTGACCGCGGCGGGCATTGTCGGCTTCCTCGGGAATGAGGCCGTCGCGGTGTTTCGCATCCGTATCGGCAGGGAAATCAACAGTGCGGCGCTCGTCGCCGACGGCTACCATGCCCGCACCGACGGGCTTACCAGCCTTGCAGTGGTCATCGGCGCCATGGGCGTCTGGCTCGGATTTCCACTGGCCGACCCGATCATCGGGCTTCTCATCACGGTCGCTATATTCGGTATCGTCTGGCAATCGGCGCGCTCAGTGCTCACCCGCATGCTCGACGGCGTCGAGCCGGGCGTGATGGCCGAAATTCAGCATGCCGCTGCGCATGTGCAGGGTGCTCGCGTTGTCGACGCCAAGGCCCGCTGGATTGGCCACAAGTTGCATGCCGACATCGCTATTGCAGCCGACGGAACCTTGCCTCTCTCAGAGGCAAACAAGATCACGGCGGCGCTGGAGAACGAACTGTTCGAACACATGCCGGCGCTCGCAGCTGCCAACATCCGGTTTTTGACCGACCAAGGTGAGCACGAGCATCCGCACTCTCATGATCAGGGCGAACATCACGGCCACCAGCACTGACAACTGCCGGAAACCACTCGCTTTTGCCGGTCTCGGCTGATGTTCCAGGCGCTTGTCGAATTTCAGCGCTCCATATACCTGGCGCTCGCAGATCAGATAAAGCTGCTGTCAGTTGGCGGTGATTGGCTTGCGTTCCTTGCCTTTCTGCCGATGGGCCTCCTGTTCGGTGCGGCACATGCTCTGACGCCCGGCCACAGTAAGGCTGTCTTGGCGACTTACCTTGCAGGTTCGGATGCGAAGGTTTCGCGCGGCCTCCTGGTGTCGATTACGCTGTCCTTCACTCACGTGGCGACAGCGGTGCTGATCGCCGTATTCTCCCTGCCGCTCGTCTCGATTGCATTGGGCAGCGTTGGACGCGCACCACTGCTTGAGGGTGTGAGTCGCGGTCTGCTCGGGCTGATCGGCGTCTGGATGCTTTGGCGTTCGGTGAGCCACGGCCACCATCACAAGCATGAGGGCGAGGCCGTTGGAGTCATGGCCGGTTTGATTCCGTGCCCGCTGACCTTTTTTGTCATGACCTTCGCGATTTCCAGAGGGGTGCCGGGAGCTGGAATTCTGTTCGCAATCACCATGATGGTGGGCGTGGCCCTAACGCTGTCCAGCGTGGCGGTACTGTCGATCTTGTTTCGGGAGCGCCTGGTGCATTTTTTCGACAGCAGGCCACGGCTGTTCGATACCATATCGCGAGCAATCGAAGGCGCAGCGGGCCTTGCCCTCGCCAGCGTAGCGGTCTGGCAACTTACAGCCGGATAGAGCCACAGCTGTCCACAGACCCTCTCCTTTCTTAGGAAAAGGCGATGAGAAGCTGCGGCACGCAAGGCTGCTGGATTTCTGGGAGGATGATGGAAATGGCCGTGCCTAAGAAATAGCGCGCCACCTACGCCTGGATGTACGGCGCCCAAGCGCGCAAGGATGGCAAGGAGCGCGATCGGGCGTCACGCGGCCGCGCACAATCGCCGTGACTGCGACCTCGTCGCCAACTTTGATACTTCCCCGAGCCATGCCCAAGACTTTGGAGCAGCCGGCGCCAGCGTCAAGATGAGGGGGAGCTAATAAAACCCCTCCGCGCCGCGATGCAACATCCAGCGCTAATGCGGATTCCACCTGAAAGATCGATTCCCCAGGTCTTATAATCCGTAATTAGCCTGTTGGAGGTGGAGGGAACTGCGATGGGCGGCACAGTTCAGAACACAAACTCAGACAGTGTGGAGTGGCCGAAGCCTGCTGAGAACGGCTGGTCCGCGTTATAGAGAAGGGCAAGGAAGACAGCCGATCGAGCTCGAATCTTATGCCATGGCCTCTGAGGAAGGCCAACGGATCCGTCTAATCTCGAGAAGTTCGGTCGCGAGGCTTTGCCGGTCCTGTCCCATTCCACTGGATGAACTGCGCGTTCTGGCCGGTGATACGAGCCTTTGAGCTACGGCCGAGTATGGTGAGGCCACGGAGACGATCCGGATCGAAGGGCAAGGAACAGCTTGCCTGCCCCCTTCAGCATTTGGACTTAGGTCTGATTGCTCCGCGTAAATGGCCGAAGCGGAAACATTTCTCCTTCTACTTTGTTGCAGTGGCCGTGCCGCTGAGGAGAACATGCACAGCGCCTCTATCAAATGAACTGCGCGACGTACCTTTAGAATTCCAATGCCCCTCCTGTTCACGCCGTATGGTGAGAAGGGGATCCTGGCTGAAAACGATTGCCGGTTTCAAATGCGATAGTTGCAGGTCCAGAGTGCGGATCGGCTACGAAGAGAAGCTGGCCATATTCGAGCGGCACCTTAGAAAGGTGAGCGCCAGCACAAAGTCAGTGAACAACCGCCCTTGTTAGCGGCCGCTTTAGAGATCGGGTGCAGTGGGTACACGGGCTTTTCCCCGCTATCCTTTTTTCTCCCGGCCCCGCCACCGTCTATTATCGGCGGCTAGGCCGCTATCACCTTCTGAGCGGGCTAGCGATGGAGTGCCTTGGACGGTGAAAACGATTCCGGCATCCTCAAACGCTTTGCGGATGGCGGCGATGTTGTGGGGCCGCGGTTTCCTGTATCCGTTCTCAAGATCGCTGATCACCATCTCGCTAAGATTGGCCTTGGCGGCAAGTCGCACACGCGGCCAGTTCAGTAGGGCTCGTGCTGCTCTGACTTGATCTGCTGAGAGTACGGTTCGGCTGTCCATAGCCAGTCGAACATTTAGTATCGCTAAACTGTTCCCCTTGACCTTCTGCGATTTCTAACGGTGTGAGGCCGGCCTGTCGCAAGCCGTCATCGATTGTGGCTGCAACCTTTCGGACGGTTGTTACCTCGGCACCAACAAGACGTGCTGCCTGCATTCTTGCTTGGAGATCAGCCAAGCGGGCAACCAGGGCTTGCGTCCTCTCGAGTTCAGGGTTCGTCATGTTCATTGTCCAGCTGAGTGGCAATTTGAATTGTCCGGCTGAGTAGCGTTTGAATGCACACACTCGCCACCCAAGGGTGGCGAGCGTGGGTTCGTTAGAAATCTCAGTCGTAAACTTTCACGATCTTGCGGGTGCCCGGATCTACCAGGACCGTGCGGTTGTCGACCACCACGTAACGGTATTTGACGTTCGGGACCTCGTGGATCTCCACAGTTTCCGGCAGAGCTGTCCCGACGTTCAATTCCACGCCGGGAAGGTTCACCGAAGCCAAGGGCTGCTTCTTGACATACTCACGGATGACCGTGTCCTGTTCCGGCTGGATGATAATGTCGTCAGCGGCGGCGGAGCCGATCCCCGCCAAGAGCAACATGGCTGCGGCGGTGTTCACAAAGTGCATCTTCATATCTTCTCTCCTGCAAGGACCGGCACACGACGACCATCGTCCCGCACTGCCCGGCAACCAACTTTGAACCGGGGTAAACGTTCCCGCCTACGCACCTTTGTCTAATCCGATTGGTCTAAAGTCCGACCGTACAACGCAATGGTCTTACCTTTGGACTAGGCGGAACGGATTAGGGCTTCAGCCAGTTGGTTCTCCACAACGGGAGAGAACAAATGGATCAAAGTGTTGGCCAGGCGCGATGGTTGCTCGCACCGATTTTTGCAACAGCCGTTACCTTTCTGGTAATGGCGGTCGTCCTTAGCTGACATGTCTTGGATCGGCGCAGCCAGGTCCCTTCCTGCGCTGATAGGATTCGCGAGTTGCTTGAGCGGCTGGCGAATCCTCTATTTTACCGTGCGCTGGGCCTGCTCCTTCAGCAGGCGGGGCGCTTCGTTCAGCTCATGTAACTTGGGAGGTTTACTATGGATCGGCGATCCTTTTTGACAGCGATATTTGGCGTTGCAGGGGCAGCAGCCTTTGCAAGCGCGGTCCGGCCTATCAACGCATTGGCCGGTGTTCCAGCGGCAAAAAGCGGCATTCTCGAAGAACTCGACGCGCCAGACGCCTTCGACAACGAAGGTACTCACGCGGAAGTGGAGCCGGTCAACCATCGGCGCTACTACGACCAAGATTACGACCAAGATTACGACCCGGACTACGACCCAGATTACTACCACCGGCGCCGCCGCCGCCGGCGCGGCTGGAGAAGAGTCTGCCGTAGTTACTGGCGACACGGGCGCCGTCGGGTCCGGTGCTATCGCCGACGTGGTCCTTCGGTCGTCTTGCGATTTTAGCCAGTTGGCTGCTTCTGCCCATGGCCCGTTCCGGCTGATGTGCTGAGAACGGGCCGGTACGATTCCTTTTTCGTGGCAAACGCAATCCATCTGTCCAAGGGCACTCATCAGCAGGGCCGATGGACCTGACTTACAGCTTGGTGGTGTCGCTGTGGTGCGCCAGGAGCGGTCTGACGATCCCTCTTCTGCAGCCCTTCGGCTGCCGCCAGCCTGGGAAAGCTTTTCGGAACGTTTGGTTCTGGCCGTTAGGCCACGGGGCCAAGCTCAGTCATCAGGACACCCCGCAAGCGATGAGCAGCGGGGCCTGGCAAGGCCCGGCGACCTCCTTTTGACATACGGGGAGAAACCAAGAAGGGCGCCGAGCCTAACCGGCGCTGCTTTCAGGGAGACGACGTCGGACGAGATGAGAGTAGGCGATAATGCTAATCTCTGCGAACCATGCGAATGAAGGAAAGCCGTGTGCGATTCTTCGCTATCCAGCCACGAACCTCTGCCTTTCGGACATGGCGGTCCGTCGCTCGATCGAAGATGAAGAACGCCTGATGTAGCTGCTCGACTTCGTAGAGCCCGACCCGGATCTCGAACCCTGTCTGGCCGGTGGCATCGAAGTCAACGGGACCGATGACAGGGAAGGCGACGACGATGGCGAAGCGGACGACGAGCGCGAAGCCATCGATGCCGAGTATGGCTTCATAGAGGGAGGGCAAGGCCTATAATTGTCCGGTCGAGAATGAATAGCCCGCTGCCTCACGGTGGCTGGCTTCAGTTTTTGTGTGGCACGATGTAGCGACTGCTCACCGCACCCGCCCCTGTGCCCCGCGTGACGACAATCGTGCTATACCCGGCTGGAACGGAACCTGTAGCGGAGGGATCAATCGAACTGCATCGCCCCACGATCTCCCCGTTGGGAGCGCCCTCGAGCCTCACGGCTAACGCCAACTCGCATGTCTCAAGGGATCCGAACATGGACGGTGATGTATCGAGTGGCTTGCAGACTCCCTGGGCGGGACTGCAAGAAAGCAAAATCATCACAGCTGCAGTTGCCGGATCCATTCGTGAAGCTCCGTTGTTCGACGAGCCTCAACGCGGAATAGCGAGCTTTGTTTCGCAGGTGCTAAAATATGAGTTTTCTGGTCTGGCTCACGGTGGCGGACTTTTCATTGTCACAGCTTTCGAGTTCAGCAGCGTTGTGGAAGCAGTCCGCTGCGCGCGTCAAAACGCTATTGCTAAGCACAGTGCCGGGGTGCCCGGTATCGTCGCATTGAGTTCCGGATTGGCATTCACCTGGGTGACGTCGTGCAGGAGCACGATGGCGACCTGATGGGTAGTGGCGTCAACATCGCCGAGGGTATCCGGGTTGCCCGGGCGTAGCGGCTTTGAAGCCGCCGATTATAAGTATTCTCGCCCTGTGGCCGCCGATTCTGCGAATTAAGGATTGGACGAATAGGCATGGGGGAAAAAGGCCGTTATTCTAAGTTCTCATTCACCCTCGATGCAGGAATAACGAGATCACGGAGTAGGAAAATCGCATGCTGTGCGGCGGAGGTGCTGACACGGGCGAAATTCACACCCGCTCAACGACAAGCGCCCATCCGCTGTCCCGATGGACGGTGGATAGAGTTTTGGTGCCATGAGCCAAACCCACACATTACAACCGTCATCTATCCGCTTCCCGGTACAGCCGCGGCTCGTGCCGGCGGTCAAGGCGGCGCGTTATCTCCACCTGACGCTGCGGGAATTCATGGAATTGCTGCCCGCGTTGCAGGATCAAGGCTTTCCCAAGGCCTGCCCAATCACCGGCAACTACGACATGGTTGCGATCGACTCCTGGCTCGATCGACGCTCGGGTCTTGCAGGATCGGGATCCGGCGGGCAGTCTAGCATTGACATTGCAAGAGCGAGGCTGGCGACGCTTGGGTAAGATCAAGTTGAAGCACTACGTCATCCGTAAGGGCAGGTACGGCTACTGGCTGCCGACGCCGAAGATGGTCGAAGCTGGCTTCAGATGCATTTCCTGTGGAATCGACGGGCCTGAGGCTTGGACGATAGCCAGGGAGTGGGAAGACCGCTGGCAGGAACTCCGCAAGGGCAAGGAGCCGTCGCGCCTGCATGTATGGCCAAAGGATTCCATCGGAGACGCCTTTGCACGCTATCGCCGCATGGATGCATGGAAGCGCAAGCCACCGCGCACCCGCGAGGATTGGGAACGCGGCTGGACCTTCATCGAGCCGTACTTCGCCGACCTGCCGCCAGCCGACATCACCCTCGAGCTGCTCGACGACTGGTATGGCCGTCTGCTCCGGGTCAAAGGTGTCGACATCGCCTACCGTGCCGTAAAGACGTGGCGTTCGCTCTATAATGTCATGGCCGGCATGAAGCTATGCCCGCCCGGCTCCGACCCATCGCAGGCGATCCGCCGCCAGACGCCACCACCGCGCCACCAGACCTGGACGGCAGGCGAGGCGGTGCGCATGGTCAAGGGCGCCTGGCGCGCCGGCTACCGCGGACTGGCCTGCGTCATCGCCGTTGCGTGGGACACGAGCTTCTCACCCGTCGACGTGCGCACGCTCACACCGGCGCAGGCAATGCAGACAGCACAGGAATGGGGTTTTCTGATTGCACGCAGCAAGAGTGGCGAGGCGGCTTTCGGCACGCTGTCGTCACGCACGCAGCGCCTGGTGCTGGCCTATGTCGAATCACTAGGCGTCACCCTGCTTGACGATGCGCCGATCTTTCGCTCGCGCGGTTTCGCGCCGGGCCCGAAGGGCGGCCGGCCGCGCGCCGGCGTGCCTTACACCAAGGATTCTCTGGTCGACGACTTTGCCGATCTGCGCACGCTGGTGTTCGGGACATCGGAGAAGCGGCGGCTGATGGACATGCGGCGTTCCGGCGCGGTCGAGGCAAATGCCGGAGGCGCGTCGGTCGAGGCAATCTCGGCCAAGATGGGCAATTCGATCGACGGGAACAAGGCGCTGCAGAAGACCTATATGCCGGTCAATCTGGCCGCCGTCCGCTCAGCTGACGCCAGCCGCCGCAAGGGCAGAAAGCTGCTTGGCCTGGAACGGAACGAATACAGAAAGTTGAAACTCTCCGCAGAATGAGAGTTGAAACTTTTCAAGGGGCGGTAGCTAACCCCTTGAAATTAATGGCGCGAGTGACGGGGCTCGAACCCGCGACCTCCGGCGTGACAGGCCGGCACTCTAACCAACTGAGCTACACCCGCGCATTGGACGAGCACGTGTCAGCCGTGTTCGTCGTTGGGGCGGTGGATAAGGGGTTCGCCACCGGGTGTCAAGCGCAGCTGGACAGCATAAACGCAAACAGGAGAAGGTTTTTTGACGGGCGGCACTTTGCCCGCGAAAACCACTGTGCGGCTAAGCTAGCAGCTGCTCATTTGGCCTTGCGAAGCCGGTTGCGACCGCTTAAAGGTCCGGCCGGAGCGGGCGATTAGCTCAGTTGGTAGAGCGCTTCGTTTACACCGAAGATGTCGGCGGTTCGAGCCCGTCATCGCCCACCACTCAATTTCTTGATAAATCGGTGCTTGCCCGGAGTTACGGTCTCATATCCGGTTGTATGCGTTGTCGGCATTCTGCTTCCTGGCCTTGTCGCGTTCGAAAGGGGTGACGCAGACCAAGTCGCTCTCGAACGCTTCACGCCAGACGTAGCCGTCGCGGCAGGTGCTGTCGCCGTAAGGTCCGCCGGTCGGCGAACGATTGTTGCGGGCATTGGCATTCTGCGCCTGCACCTCGCCGTAGTCGGCAGGACTCACGCACACGCTGTCGCCGAAGATCGCCGATCGCCAGACGAATCCTTCCTTGCACCGTTTGGCCTCGATCGCTGCGGGCTCGATAGGCGACGGCAAAGGGGAGGGCCTCGGCCACAACGCCACCGTTGTCCCGCCGATGCCGAGCGCGATCATCGCGACCAGCCCGTGCAGCAGCCAGAGCCTCGGCCGCCGCGCCGCTGGCTTCGCTATCGCCGACGCAATCGCCGCCATATCGTCGTTGAAGCGCTCGTGGCGGACCTCCATGGCTTGACGCTTGGCCAGGTCCTGCAGATCGGGTGGCAAGGCGCTTTTCTTTGGCATGCTGGCGCCGTTGACGAGCACGGGGATGACGCGCACCCCAGCCTGGAGTGCCGTACGGATCTCCTTGCGCACGAAGTCGTCGGGGGACTCCAGCCGAACCTGGCCCTGCTCATCGGCAAGCGCGGCCCACTGCGGCCCCACGATCGCCAGCATGATTTTGCAGCTGGCCAAACTGCGGGCAAGCGCCACCTCAAAGTCATCGCCGGGGTTGAGCTTGTCGACGTCCATGAAGATGGATGCATCAGGAAGCGCGCGGTTCAGATTATCGTAGACGCGGCCCGCCACGCCGGAATCGGTCTGCCGTCGGTAGTTGATGAATACGTCGCCAAGCAAGGCCCGCCTCTTCCCACATCAACGAGAAGGCCCCAAAATAGCATGAGCGGTGACCTCGCAGCTAGTCTGGCGATAGACTGGCCATTACTGCGGGTGCAGTCCGTTTCATGTCTCGCCAGAGGACACATGCACCGGCCCTTCGCGTCGCACGGTGGACTAAGTACAAGAGGCCACTACGGCGCGTCGCCAAAGCGGAATATACACAAATGTCTTCCGTCTGGATGGCAGCTGCAGAGCAAGTTCGACCCACGCCCGCGACGATCGGCTCCGCACTTCTTCCTGTTTCGGCTCGCCGATGCGGGCAAGCGTGTACTTGTCGACGTTGTTCGCATACGGCTTCGATATCGGCGTAGGTGCCGTGTCACCGTGCCGCGATAAGGGTTCACAGCGGTCGAGTTGACGATAGCGTTCTCAGCGAAGATGTCGGCGGTTCGAGCCCGCCATCGCCCACCATATCCGGCCCGCATATCCCGAATGCCGGGCGCGGCCGCAATGAGCCGCAGCCGCCGTTCTTTCCTGGCGCGCTAGTCTATCGCTTGACGTAGCAGTTCTTCTTCACGCGGCGGATGGGATCCTCGCCAAAGGCGTCGACGCTGCATGTGACGCCGTTCCTGAATACGCCCTGGACGTACTGGCCACGCGCCCCGTATCTCACCACTTTGCGGCCACGGAACTCGCAGAACCGCCCCTCCGAGGCGCAGGCCACCCATCTGCCGCGGCCCTGGCCGTAATCATTATCGCCGTAATTGTCATCATTGCCGTAATTGTCGTCGTCGTTGTCACCATAATCATTACCGCTATCGCGCCTCGCAATATAGCAGGCCTTGTCGCGGCCGGGCGCCGGGTCGCCGAAGACGCGATTCGAGCAAGGCACGGAACGACGATCGAAGAAGCGGGAGGTGGTCTGGCCGCGCGCGCCGTAGACCACTTCCGAGGGGTAGGGCAGGCGGCACGTGCCGCCTTCATCGGCGCATTTCTGCATGCGCTGGGCCGACGCGGTGGCGGGGAAAAGGATAGAAACTGACGAGGCCAGGCCGACCAGGCAAATGAATGTAAACGTCATCCGGATCAAAGCAGTGAAGGTTTTTGACATGATTTTGTCTCCCGTTCGATTCGACCAGCATGGTACAGCTGCCTTGTTAAATGCACGATGAACGAAAGCCCTCGCGGAGGCAGCACAATGATCGACCATCCACGGCGGCTGATGTTACAGCTGCTATTGGCGTTGGCAATCTCTGGTATTGGGCGCTTCGCCTATGCGGGGAATGTGGGCGACGGCGTCGACCAGCCCGCCGCCAAGGCAGCCTTGCTCAAGGCCTATCCCGGCCTTTTCACCATTTCGGGCAATGTCCTGACCTGGACCGACGGCACCACCATGGTGTGGAACGACGGCAAGGCGCGCGACGCCGACGCACTGCTGGAGAGCCCCGACATCGAAGACATGTTTCGCTACGCCTATCCCGGAGCAGCGGAGGGCGCGCTGGTCCCGGCCGAGGATTTCGACCCCGGCCGTATCCGCAACGAACCTTTCTTCGAGAAGCTTTACGGGGCAAGTGCCGCCGAGGTGGGCAAGCACATCGCCAACGTCAAATGGTTGCCGAAGCTCGGCAAGAAGACCGTGCAGGTCACCAGGATTTTCGGCATCAACGACCGGCTGGGCAAGGTCTCCGCTGCGCTTGAGGCGATGCCCGCGGAGCTGAGCCGTTACGGGCTCAAGCCCGGCGGCGGCTTTGTCTGGCGGCCGATCGCCGGCACCGACCGGTTGAGCGTTCACTCGTTCGGAGCGGCCTTCGATATCAATGTCGGCTTCTCCGACTATTGGTACAACAACAGGAACAAAACCAACCCGAAGGCCCACATTCCCTTCAAGAACCGGATTCCGCTGGAAATCGTGGAATTGTTCGAGAAAAACGGCTTCATCTGGGGCGGGCGCTGGTATCACTACGACACCATGCACTTCGAGTACCGGCCTGAGTTGCTGCTGTACAAGAAATCCGGCTGATCACGGCGGCAGCAGCCGGAAATCCTTGCCTTCGGGGAGCAACTGGCCGCCGTCGACGACGATGGTGGTGCCGGTGATGTAGCTGGCATCGTCGGAGGCGAGGAACAGGAAGGCGTTGGCGACGTCGCGCGGACTGCCGAGGCGTCCGAGCGGGATCGAATCCTCCATGTTCTTGATGTAGGCGGCGCCGCGATGCAGCTCGATCGCTTCGGTCAGGATGTTGCCGGGCTCGACGCCGTTGACGGTGATGCCGTAGCCCGAAAATTCCAGCGCCGCCGAGCGGATGAAGCCGTTGATGCCGGCCTTGCTGGCGGCATAGTGGCCGTGGCCGGGGCTGGTGACGTGCGGACCGGTGATCGACGAGGTGTAGAGCATGCGCCCGTAACCTTGCACCTTCATCGGCGCCAGCGCCGCCAGCGTGGCGTTGAACGTGCCGCGCAGATTGACCGCCATCACCCGGTCCCAGTCGTCCGGGCTGGTGTTTTCGATCAGCTGCCAGGGATAGATGCCGGCATTCTGCACGACGATGTCGAGGCGGCCATGGCGGCTCAGCGCCAGCGCCACCGCAGCTTCTGCATCGGCCATTTGCGAGATGTCGGTGCGAATGAAATCCGCGCCGAGCTCGTCCGCGGTCGCCTGGCCGGCTTCGGCCTCGCTGTCGGCCAGGACCAGCCTTGCGCCTTCCTCGGCAAAGCGCAGCGCAATGCCCTTGCCGATGCCGCGTGCGCTGCCGACGATAAGCGCGACCTTGTTCTCAAGCCGTCCTGTCATGCCAGCCGTCTCCTATGCCAGTCTTTGGCGAATGGTTTGCTTGAAGGCGTCGAGCAGCACGGCGGCGAGCACCAAAAGGCCATGGATCACCTGGGTGAAATTCGCCGGCAGGCCCATCAGATTGATCGCCGTGTTGATGGAGGAGAGCAAAAGCACGCCGGCATAGACCCCAGGCAAGGTGCCGACGCCGCCTTTCAGGCTCACGCCGCCGATGACGACGGCGGCAAAGGCGTTGAACAACAGCCCGGTGCCGAGATTGGCGGTGGCGCCCGAGGTGCGGATGGCGAGCAGCCAGCCGGCCAGGCCGGCAATGGCGCCGGCCAGCACGAAGGCGATGATCAAATTGCGGTTGACGCGGATGCCGGCGCGGAAGGTCGCTGTCTCATTGCCGCCGATCATCACGAGGTGGCGGCCGAACGGCGTCTTGGCCATGATCAGCGAGAACAGGACGAAACAGGCGACGGCGATCCAGGCGGTCAGCGGCAGGCCGGCCAGCCGCTGGATGCCGAACCAGCGGATGGCCGGCGCCAGATCCTGTGCCGAGCGGCCGCCGGAAATCACCAGCACCAGGCCGCGCACCCAGATGTAGGACGCCAGCGTAATGATAAAGGCGCTCATCTTCACCTTGACCACCAGATAGCCGTTGAAGGCGCCGATGAGGCCGCCGACGGCGAGCGCAACCAGCAGCGAAACCGGAACCATCAGCCACTGCGGATTGAGCTGTATGCCCATACCGATGCCCGACGAGCAGAACAGGATGCCGACGGTCATGGCGCTGAGTGCGGCCACCGATTCTACCGACAGGTCCATATGGCCGGCAATGATGACCAGCGACAGGCCGATCGACATCACGCCGAGAACGCTCGAGGCCTCGATGATGTTGGCGAAGATGCCGAGCTGGAAATAGTTGGGGACGAAGATGGAAAAGACAACCAGCACAAAGATCAGCATGAACCAGACGAGGTTGTCGAGAACGAACTCCAGGGCTTTGCGGCTGCGCGGGTTCATGGGCTGATCCGGTTGGCGCCCCCGAGAAAATCAGGCTGAGAAATCAACTCGATTTCGTCGGGTTCAGGCGCGGGTTTAGGTTCGCCACGGCGTCCTGGACGCGGCGTCGTGAAGGGCAGGCTCCGGGCCGCAATGGCCCGGAGCGCTTCGCTAAGCGACTATTCGACAGACTTGATCGTGTCCGTCGGCGGCTTCTGGTTGCCCCAGAAGGCCGGATTGTCGACGTTTTCCTTGGTGATGGCGGCGCCCGGGATCTTGATGTTGGGGCCCCAGCTCTCCTTGGTCACGGTCGACTTCAAGCCGAGCACGTCATACTCGCCAGGCTTGATTTCCTGCTTGCCGGCGATCTTGTCCATGAACATGGCGACGGCTGCGGCCTGCGCGTAGAGCGGTTGCTCGACTTCGACATTGAGCCAGCCCTTGCGGATCAGGTCGAGACCGACCGGAGCGCCGTTCGAGCTCATCAACATGACGTCGCCCGGCTTCTTGCCGGCGGCCTCGAGCGAGGCGACGGCTGCAACCGAGAGGTGCGCGGCATGGCTGAAGATCAGGTCGATATCGGGGTTGGCGAGCATCTGGTCGGCAACGATGGTGCCGGCATTGCTGGCTTCCCACTGCATGGCCGGCAGCGAGATGATCTTGACGTCCGGAAACGCCTTCAACTTCTCCTCGAAACCCTTCTGGATGTCGAGCGTGTAGGGATCGCCGGGATCGCCGAGCACCTGCAGGATCTTGCCCTTCACCGAACCGTTCTTGGCGGTCAGAAGTTTTTGCGCCTGCTCGGCCGCGACGTAGCCGATCTCGACCGTGCCCGCGACCGAGGTGAAATCGGATGGGGTCGAGGTGATCTGGCGGTCGAACTCGACCACCGGGATGCCGGCGGCGCGTGCCGCTTCGATGGATGGCTTCAGCGCGTTGAAATCGACGGCGGCCAGGATGATCGCCGCCGGCTTCAGCGCAATGACGTCGTTCATCTGCGATTGCTGCGCATCGGTCTTGTTGTCGGCGTTGAGTGTCTTCACCTCATAGCCGACCTGCTTGAGGAACAGCTCCAGTGCGCTCACCGAGCCGGTCTGGAATTCATCGAGCAGGGTCGGGACCATATAGTAGACGGTGCCCTTGGTCTGGGACATTGCCGGCGTGAGCGAGGCAAGAGCCAGTGCCAGGATACCGAAGACAAGAACAAGTATTCGCTTCATGTCGTTCGCTCCTCTTTTATACCGGACCCCTCTTTTGTCCCTCAACCTGCCGGTCCGGCACCGGCAAGCGTCTCACCGGTGATCATGTTGATCACCGCATCGGGACTTGTTTTGTTGCGTGCGACATCGCCGGCCACGACGCCTTGCCGGATCACCACGATCCGGTCGGCGACCTGGAAGGCCTGTTGCATGATGTGGGTGATGATGACGACGCCGATGCCCTGGTTGGCCACTTGGCGGATCATCTCGAGACCGCGCCGCGTCTGCTCGACGCCGAGGGCCGCGAACGGCTCGTCAAGCAGCACAAGCTTGCCGCCCCAGTGCACGAAGCGGTTGAGCTCGATGGCCTGGCGTTGGCCGCCCGAGAGATGCTCGACATTGGTGCGCAGCGACGGGATGCGGGTGCCGGCACTTGCCAGCGCCTTGCCGACGACGGCCTCCATGGCGCGCTCGTCGAGGATGGGGACACCGAGAACCTTGCGAGTGATTTCGCGGCCCATGAAGAAATTGGCGACGACGTCGACATTGGTGCAGAGCGACAGGTCCTGGTAGACGGTCTCGATGCCGGCAGCCTTGGCCTCGACCGGCGTCTTCGCCAGAAACTCCTTGCCCTCGAACAGCATGCGGCCGGAACTGGGTTCGAGGCCGCCGGCGATGATCTTGACCAGCGTCGACTTGCCGGCGCCATTGTCACCGAGCAGCGCCACGACTTCGCCCTTGCCGATCGAGAAGCTGATGCCCCTCAGCGCATGAATGGCGCCGTAATTCTTGGTGACGTTTTCGAGTACCAGCAGCGGTTCGGTCATGCCGCCACTCCCTTGCTGTGCATGAGGTCGGACCGGCGCTCGCGCTCGGCAATGAACATCTGGCCGAAGCGCGGCGACAGCACGCCCGAAACGGCTAATGCGGCAGCGCCGCGCAGCACCGAATGCTTGCCGCCGGTCGCCACCGTCACGCGCGGTGTCTTGCGGTCGCGCCGCGCCGAGACCGAATTGGGAAGCTGTCCCGCCGCGCCGACCAGCTTTTCGAGCAGGTCGGTGGGCGCAAGCCCGCCGAGGATGACGGTTTCCGGGTCGAACACATTCTCGATGGTGACGATGGCGTTGCGGAAGATCGGCGCGATCTCGGCCACCCAAGCGGCGTCGCTGATGTTGCGGCGGCGACGTGCTTCGAGCGAGAGATACCGTTCGAGGCAGCCGCTGTTACCGCATGGGCAAGGCTCGCCACCGGGAACGGCAGGGATGTGTCCGATTTCGCCGGCATTGCCCCAGGCGCCGCGCATCACCGCGCCGTCATGCACGATGACGCCGCCGAGGCCGACGCCGAAATAGAGGTAGTAGTATTCGGAATAACCGGAGCCGAGACCGTAAAGCCGTTCGCCCATGGCCGCCGCCGCCATGTCGGTTTCGAAGAAGGCCGGCAGCCCGGTCGACGCCGCCAGCCGTTCCGGCAGCGCGACATCCTTCCAGCCGGCCATGGTCGTCGGGCCGACGAAGCTCATCGACTCCACGCCGAACGGTCCAGGCAGCGCCATGCCGATGCCGAGCACGCGCCCGCCGGGCCGCAGCGCGGTCAACTCGGGCACCATCGCGCCGATCAGCTCGAAGGCATGGTCGGGCATCGCATGCGGCGCCTCGCGATGCATGCTCTCGATGACATCGCCGCTGAGATTGATGAGCGCCGCGTCGATCCCCAGCGGGGTGAGGTGGACGCCGACGGCATAGCCGCCCTCGGGGTTGATCCTGAGCGTCGCCGGCGGCAACCCGCGTCCGCGCGGCTCTTCGCGCAGCGACAGCACATAGCCATGCTCTTCGAGTTCGCGAACGATGGTTGATACGGTCTGGACGGTGAGGCCAACGCGGCCGGCAATGTCGCCGCGAGCTATGGGACCGTGAAGGCGGATGGACTCCAGCACGATGCGCCGGTTGTAAGGCCGCCCGAACTCCTGATTGGTTCCCCGCAGTGCCATGTCCCGCGCCCTTTAGGAAGGCTAAGACTTGCACAGGCAATTTATTCAGTCAAATGGAATTCAAAAATAATTCGGAATGGTTCCCAGACGCGGTGCAGGACCTGTCCCATGCGCCGCGCTGGCCGATTGCAGCCGGGCTGAAACCACCGCAATGGTGAATGACGTCAGGCGGGCGCGGGGCTCGCCCGACCAGTGATCCAGCAGGAAAACCGATGATCGAATTGCCTTTTGCGCGCGATGAGTACCAGCGGCGGCTCAAGAAGATCCGCGCCGAGATGGCGGCGCGTGGGCTGGAACTGCTGGTCGTCAACGATGTCGCCAACCAGCATTACATCACCGGCTATGACGGCTGGTCGTTCTACACGCCGCAGATCGTGCTTGTCCCGATCGAAAACGAGGCCGAGCCGGTCTGGATCGGCCGCGCCATGGATGCGGCAGGCGGCTTGCTGACGGCCTGGATGAAGCCGGAGAATGTGGTCGGCTTCCCCGAGGACCACGTGCAGCGCGCCGATCGCCATCCGATGGACTGGATAGCGGCCTGCATCGTCGCCAAGGGCTGGGGCGCGAGACATATCGGCATCGAGCTCGAAGCCTATTATTTCTCACCGAAGGCGCATGCCCGGCTCGTCGCCGGCCTGCCCAATGCGAAATGGCACGACGCCGATCTGCTGGTGAACTGGATCCGCGCCGTCAAATCCGCGCCCGAAATTGCTTATCTGCGCAAGGCGTCGACACTTGCCGAATCGGCGGTTTCGCGGGCCTTCGAAGTCATCGCGCCAGGCGTGCGCGAATGCGATGCGATTGCCGCGATCCAGGCGGCGCAGATTGCCGGCAGTCCAGACTTCGCCGGCGACATCACGGCACTGCCGCCGACCATCCTCGGCGGCGAGAATGCATCGGCTCCGCACATCATGTGGAGCGATCGGCGCTTCGGCAAGGACGAAACGATTGCGCTCGAACTTGCCGGTGTCTGCCGCCGCTATGCCGCAGGCCTCGCCCGAACGATGCAGCTCGGCAAGACGCCGGCCCGTGTCGCCGACACCGCAAAGGCGGTGATCGAAGGCATGGATGCGGTGCTCGACGCGGTCAGACCGGGGACCACAGCCGAAGCGGTCGAGGCCGCTTGGCGCAAGGTTATCCAACGCTACGGACTGAAGAAGGAATCGCGCATCGGCTATTCCATCGGCGTCGCCTATCCCCCGGATTGGGGCGAGCACACGATCAGCCTGCGGCCCGGCGACAAGACCGCGCTGCAACCCGGCAACGTCCTGCACTCCATTCTTGGCATGTGGATGGATGGCTGGGGCATCGAGATCAGCGAGACCATTCTGGTGACCGAGACCGGCCATGAGACGCTGACCAAATTCCCGCGAGACATCCACGTCAAATCGTGACCGGTCAGCCACGACGGACGCCACCGCGACCCGCCTGACGCATCTGCTCAATATTGGATCGTCCGGCGCTCGATCAGCACCACAAGACAAAACAGGACGATCGACAGGCCCGATGACAGCACATCGCCGCGTAGAGGCGGTCCGACTGGTAGTTGAAGGACGCCTGGACGATCAGCGCGCCAAGTCCTTGGTCGGAGCCGATCCATTCGCCGACAATGGCGCCGATCACGGCGGTGGCCGAGGCAATCCTCAGCGATGAGAACAGCATCGGCAAAGCGCGCGGCAGCCGCAGGCTCCAGAACGTGACGCCGGAGCACGCGATGTCGGATTGCCAAACAACAGGATGGTACAACGGGTGAAGGAGGCGGGGGCGTGCAACCAGCCGCCTGGCTTGACCCTACAGATACTGCTCGACCTTCTTGCCGACGGTCAGGAAGCGCAGCGGGTCGATGGCCTCGCCATTGTGGCGGACTTCGTAGTGCAGGTGCGGGCCGGTCGAACGGCCGCTGCTGCCGGTTTTGCCAATGATGTCGCCGGCTGCGAGTTTTTGGCCGACGGCAACGTCGATCTCGCTCAGATGGCCGTAGCGCGTGGCAAAGCCGTTGCCGTGATCGACCTCGACCATGCGGCCATAGCCGCCGTTCCAGCCGGCCTTGGTAACGATTCCGGCCGCCGTGACCTTGGCTGCCATGCCGACCGGCGCGCGGAAATCCATGCCCGAGTGCAGGGCAGCGGTGCCGAGGATGGGGTCAGTGCGCACGCCGAACGGGCTGGTGACGGAGTGGCCCGGCGCCGGGTTGGCGAGCGGCAGCCGCCGCGCCTCTTTCTTCAACTGGTCGAGCGTATCCAGCGCCTCGTCCAGTTCCTTGACCTTGCTGTCGAACATCATCGAGCTGTCAAGCGGGATCAGCGGTCCGCCGACATCGCTTTCGTTTTTGCCGAAATCACTGTCGACCGGCAGACCGGCCGCTTCCAGCGCCTGGGTGATGGCATCGGCGTTCTTGTAGGCGTTGTCGGCCAGGGTTTCGATGCGGGTGAGTTGCTGGCTTTCGATAGCCTTCAGTGAATCATTGATCGAGACGAACAATTTGTCGGCACGGTCCGCAGCCGTTTCGCTGGGCAGCGGATCGGAACGTGTCGACCACAGCGAGAATGGCCTGGTGTCGCCCGAACCAAGGCTGGCGACCGAATAGGCGAGTGGCTCGCCGCCAGTCAGTTCGGCATGTTCGTCGGGTTTTGTTGTCGCTGCGGCATCAGCGGTTGGCGGCGTCCCGACCTCGTTTTCGGCCCGCTCGAGAATCGGGCCGAGGCGGCCATGGCGCTGGCTGAGCTGGCTCTGCCGCTCGATCAATTCGCTGACCTTGGTCTCCATCAGTTTCTGGTCGAGAAGCTGGCGGCTGGTGATGCGGTCGACCTGCGCGCGAAGCGCCGAGATGCGATCCTCATAGGCCTGCTGCATGCGCGCCTGCCGGGCCGTGGTGGCGCCGATCAGATCGTCGCGCAGCACGAGATAGGAGGTCGCCAAGAGATAGCCGATGGCGATCGCCGCCAGTGCCGAGCCGAGAAAGGCGACGAGCCACGGCCGGATGGTGAAATGTCGTATTTCATTGCCCCGCGCAATGATGACCGTATGCGGCTCCTTGCGCCTGCCGAAGACCGCTGACTGACCGGTTAGGTTCACGGGACCAAGCTTTCGTTACGACACCAACGAAGCCCGATTACACATTATTAGGGTTAACAAAGTTTTGCCGTTCGCGGGCGCGCTAGTGACCAACGGTGTCAGCCAACCGCATATATGTCTTATGCCCCTAATGCACTGCGCGGCGTTGGCCAGATCGGTGGCGCCTCAGAGCGCGCGGACCGCCTCCAGCACTGCTTCGGCATGGCCTTTCACCCGGACCTTGCGCCAGATCCCGGCGATCCGCCCGTCCTTGCCGATCAGGAACGTCGCCCGCTCGACGCCCATATAGTTGCGGCCATACATCGTCTTTTCGACCCACAGATTGTAAGCCTCGATCACCTTGCGCTCCTCGTCGGCAACCAGGTCGACGGTGAGATCGTATTTGGTTTTGAACTTGTCGTGCTTCTTCACGCTGTCCGGCGACAGGCCGATCACCACGGCGCCGGCCTTTTCGAACTCCGGCTTCAGCTGCGAAAAGCTGATCGCCTCATTGGTACAACTTGTGGTGTCGTCCTGCGGATAGAAATAAAGTACAACGGGCTTCCCCCGCATCGAGGCAAGGCTGATCGAGCCGCCGCCGTCGCGCGGAAGATCGAATTGCGGCGCAACGTCGCCAACGTCGAGATCAGCCATATCGATGCCCTTGTTTGAGGTTACGCGGCCCTAAATCAAAGAGATAGAGCATGATGTCTGGACAAACGGAAACCGTTTGTCCGAGAAAACCGCCTCACACTTTTCGGCATCATGCTCTAGCCTGCGTCGTTATAGTGTCGGGCGGGGATTCGTCCACGATCGAATTCGCACAACGGAAAATTGCGTGGATCAGGAAGAACCGCAGCACGAGAAAATCCGGTTCAGGCGTGACGAGATCACCGACCTGGGGGCTTTCCCGTCCGCTTGCCGCGTGCCGCCGCTCGGCAAGGCACGGATCGGCCGCGGCTTTCGCATCCTTGCCCGGCTGTTTGCCGGCACTGGAGCCCTTGTGCTGCTGGCGGCGGCCGCCGTCTACGTCATCGGCGCCACCGGCATCGGCAGCGAACGGCTGCGGTTGGAAGCCGAAACGGCGATCGAGAAACTGGCCGGTTTCGACGTCAAAGTCGCCGTCGGTCCTGCCAGCCTGACACTTGACGGATCGAGCTTCATTGCGCTGCAGGTCAAGGATGTCAGCGTCGAGACGGCCGACGGCAAGCCGATGGCCGATGCCGGGCGCGTCCGCTTCGGCATCCGGCTGGTCCCGCTGCTTTCGGGCGAGGTTCGGCTGACCAGCGCCAGGATTTCCGACGCCCATATCGTCACCGCGGCAATGCCGTCGGGTGGTGACTGGATAGCGCGCCTGCGCAATCAAGACGGTCTCATCGATCCGGAAAAACTGGCCGCCGTCGTCTTCAGTGACGTCAATCGTGCACTCGATGCCGTGCGCGAGGATTCGATGCGCCGCATCGATCTCAAAAATGTCGCGTTCGAGCTGCCCGAGGCCGGATCGGTCAAGCTGGTCACGATCGCCAACGCCACGGTGCTGCAGTCAGGCCCCGGCAGCATGGAGTTCTCGTCCGAGGCGGATGTCGATGGCCGCGCGCTCACCGTCACGGCCACCGCCACCCGCGATACGAGCTCGATGCGCGTTACCGCCTTGAACGCCGCCATCGACATGGCGGATGTCGCGGAGACAACGCCGGCGGCCGGCGGGCGAACCGGCGCGATGGCTTTGAAGCTCACGGGATCCGAAGGCTCGGGCGAGACCGATTCGCGGCTGACGGGCTCGCTGTCGCTAACCGGCTCGGTGCTCGACCTCGGCACACGCGGGCTGTTGCCGGCCGATGTCGATGTCGACGCCGCCCTTGTCTCCGGCTCCAACAAGATCGATGTCGGCAGGCTGGTTCTAAAGACCGGGCGCTCGGCGTTCAATTTCGCCGGCTCGATCGGGCCAAAGCCGTCGACCGGCGCGGCCGGCGAGGAGCCTTCCTATCGTTACGACCTGACCAGCGACGGCTCGACGCTGGCGCCTTCGGAATCGCCCGAGCCGGCGCTGAATTTCTTCGCCCGCATCGCCGGCGTCTATCAGATCAAGAGCCGCAAGCTTGTCGCCGACCAGATCGGCATCAGGTCGGGATCGGGGGGCGAAGTGCTGGGAACCGCTGCGGTTTCCTTCATCGACAACGGACCGCCGGGTATCTCGGTGTCGCTCAACGTCCACGACATGGCGGTCTCGCACGTCAAGCAATTGTGGCCCTGGTTCTCGGCCAAGAACGCGCGGCTGTGGGTGCTGCAGAACCTGTTTGGCGGCCGCGTCGTCGATGCCAGCCTGCAGTTCCAGGTCGTGCCGGGGCGTCTCGGCAACGGCGTGCCGCTTTCGGCCGACGAGGTGTTCGGCCGCTTCCAGGTCGAGGGCTCGCGTTTCGACACCGCCGGCCGCATCCCGCCGATACGCGATGCCGTCGGCGTCGTTTCCTTCCACGGCAACGATGTCGACGTCGCGCTGTCCTCGGGCAGCGTCTATATGCCGAGCGGCCGCACCGTGGCGGCAAGCAATGGCACACTGTCGGTAAAGGCGGCAAACCACCCGCCGGTGATCGGCGCGCTCGACATCGACGTCGCCGGCGAGGCGCCGGCCATCGCCGAACTTGCCTCCTACGAACCGATCAACGCCATGCGCCATGTCGGCATCTTGCCGGACGACCTGTCGGGCACGGTGACCGGCCACGTCAAGGCCGACATTCCGTTGCAATCCGGCGTCGACACGTCGAAGCTCGATTGGCTGGTATCGCTCGACTACAAGGACCTGTCGCTCGCCAAGCCGTTCGAAGGCCAGATGGTGACCGATGCCGACGGCTCGATCGAAGTCGGGCCCGGCAAGGCGGTGATCTCTGCCAAGGCGCGGCTGAACGGCATTCCAGCCGAGCTCGATCTGGTCGAGCCGCTCAGGGATGGCGGGCCGCCGCGCAGCCGCAAGGTGGCGCTTGTGCTCGACGACAAGACGCGCGCCATCGCCATGCCTGGCCTGTCGCCGCTGATTTCCGGCACCATCAAGGTGACAATCGACAAGAGCGGCGAAGGCGGCAGCCAGAACGTCGACGTTGACCTGACGAGCGCCAGGCTGGACATTCCCTGGGCAGGCTGGAGCAAGGGGCCGGGCATTGCCGCCAATGCCACTTTTACCATGAGCAAGTCCGGCGATACCACGACGCTGTCCGACTTCGACCTCGACGGAAAGAGCTTTTCGGTCGAAGGCGATGTCGTCCTGGTCAAGGGCGCGCTGTCTTCGGCCCGCTTCAGCAAAGTCGCCTTGAACCGGGGCGACGATGTCGCCGTGACGGTGAAGCGGTCGGGCAAGGGCTTCGCAGTCGATGTCAGCGGCAACGCGCTCGATGCCCGCTCGCTGATCAAGCAGTTCACCTCCGATGTCGATACCGCCACCAAAACCACCGGCACGGACGCGGTTTCGGTTAGCGCCGACGTCAATTCGCTAAGCGGGTTCCATGACGAGGTCCTGTCCAATTTGAAGCTCGACTACAGTGCCGCCGGCTCCAGGGTGAACAGGCTCAAGGTCAGCGCCGCGGCAAGTTCCGGCGCCGCCATCACCATCAGCAATACGGCAGGCAATGGTGCTCGCGCGCTCACCATGAAGTCGGCCGACGCAGGCGCCATATTGCGCTTCCTCAACATCTACGAGCATATGGAAGGCGGATCGATCACGCTGGCGCTCAGCGGCGCAGCCGACGGCCCGATGCGGGGACAGGTCGATTCGAGCAACTTCTTCATCGTCAATGAACCGAAGCTTGCGTCCATCGTATCGACTACGCCAGCCGGCGACAGCCGCAGCCTGAACGAAGCGGTCAAGGGCAAGATCGACACTTCGCGGGTAAAGTTCGAGCGCGGCTTTACCGAGATCGACAAGGGGTCGGGCTATTTGAAATTGGCGAATGGCGTGCTGCGCGGCCCGCGCATCGGCACCACCTTCCAAGGCACGCTCTACGACCAGAACAACAATATGGACATGACCGGAACCTTCATGCCGGCCTATGGCCTCAACCGCATCTTCGGCGAGTTGCCGTTGGTCGGCGTTCTGCTCGGCAACGGCCGCGACCGAGGCCTGATCGGCGTCACCTACCGGCTTAAGGGCAACGCCAACAAGCCGGTGCTGGACATCAACCCGCTATCGGTAATCGCGCCGGGCATTTTCCGGTCGATCTTCGAGTATCGCTGAGGATCCCAGAAGACGGCTCAGGCAGGCCGCACAAGCACGTGCTTTTTCTTGCCCACTGAAAGCTTTGCGACGTTTTCCGGACTCAAATCCTGAGGCGTCACCATCCGCCGGTCGTCCGCCACCGGCTGGTCGTTGAGGCGCACGGCGCCGCCCTGGATATGCCGGCGCGCCTCGCCGTTCGACCCGGCAAGGCCCGCGGTGACCAGCAGCGACAGGATGCCGATGCCAGCTTCCAGCGCTGCGCCATCCACCTCGACGCTCGGCAGGGTTTCGGCCGTCACGCCTTCCTCGAACGTCTTGCGCGCGGTTTCCTCGGCCGCGAGCGCCGCCTCGCGGCCGTGCACGATGGCCGTGGTTTCTGTGGCCAGCACCTTCTTGGCCTCGTTGATCTCCGAGCCGCCAAGGGCGGCCAACCGCGCGATCTCCGAAAGCGGCAGCCGGGTGAAGATCTTCAGGAAGCGCTCGACGTCGGCATCCTCGGTGTTGCGCCAGTATTGCCAGAAATCATAGGGCGAGAAGAGGTCGCCGTTCAGCCACACCGCGCCCTTGGCCGATTTGCCCATCTTGGCGCCCGACGATGTCGTCAGCAGCGGCGTGGTCAGCGCATAAAGCTGCGGCGTGCCCATGCGGTGGCCGAGATCGACGCCGTTGATGATGTTGCCCCACTGGTCCGAACCGCCCATCTGCAGCCGGCAGTCGTGGCGGCGGCTGAGCTCGACGAAATCATAGCCTTGCAGGATCATGTAGTTGAATTCGAGGAAGGACAGCGACTGTTCGCGCTCGAGCCGCAGCCTGACGCTGTCGAAGGTCAGCATCCGGTTGACCGAAAAGTGGCGGCCGACATCGCGCAGGAACTCGACATAGTTGAGCTTCATCAGCCAGTCGGCATTGTTGACCATGATGGCGTCGTTGCCAGTGTCGCCGAAGCGCAGGATGCGGCCAAAAATTCGCTTGATGCCCTCGATGTTGGTGGCGATCGCCTCGGGCGTCAAAAGGCTGCGCTGGTCGTCACGGAAGGACGGGTCGCCGATCATCGAGGTGCCGCCGCCCATCAGTGCGATCGGCCGGTGGCCGGTCTCCTGCATCCAGTAGAGCATGGTCGCCGATATCAGATTGCCGATGTGCAGGCTGGTCGCCGTGGCGTCGTAGCCGACATAGGCGGTCACGGTTTCCTTCGCGAAAAGTTGATCCAGCCCGGTCTCATCCGAAATCTGGTGGATGAAGCCGCGCTCGCTCATGACGCGCAGGAAATCGGACTTGAAGGCGGGCATTGTTTCTTCCTGAAAGCGCCGGGTCCGAACGGCCCGGCATGGCCTGAACGCGGGCGTTTAGCATCCAAGCGCGTCAAGCAAAAGTGGTTTCCGATTTTGCGCCGGCATGGACAGCCTATTCTGCACTGCCGCGCATGCTTGCTTCATCCTGTCGGCTGGCGTAATGAGGCGCCGCGCCAACGGGTTCGATCCGCTGGAACGGCACCGCACGGCATCCACCGAATGCCATATCTTGTGACAGAGCCCGACGCGATATGCCGGACGCATTGATATCCATCGTCATTCCCTGCCGCAACGAGGCGGCGAACCTGCCGCTGCTGATCGACGAGATCGAGGCGGCGATGACCGGGCGCGACTTCGAAATCATCGTCGTCAATGACGGTTCGACTGACGACACCGCTTCGGTGCTTGCCGCTGAAGCCGCCACACGGCCGTTTCCGCTTCGGCAGCTTCGGCACGAAAAATCCGCCGGCCAGTCGCTTTCGGTGCGCTCGGGCGCCTGGGCGGCGCGCGGCTCGATAATCGCCACCATCGACGGCGACGGCCAGAACGACCCGCAATATATCCCCGTGCTGGTCGATGCGCTGCGTCGGGCAGGGCCCGATTTCGGCGCCGCGCAGGGGCAGCGGTTGAAGCGCCGCGACAGCAAGATCAAGCAATTGGCATCGCGTTTCGCCAACTGGCTGCGCGGCGCGATCCTGCATGACGACACCCGCGACACTGGCTGCGGCTTAAAGGCGATCCACACCGATATCTTGCGCAAACTGCCGTTTTTCGACGGTACGCATCGTTTCGTTCCGGCGCTTGTCATCCAGGAAGGCTACCGCGTCGTCCATTGCGACGTCGTCGACCGCTCCCGCCGCCACGGCAAGTCGAATTACGGCATCTTCGATCGCGGCCTGCAGGGCGCGCTCGATCTCGCCGGCGTCTGGTGGCTTCGGCGCCGGCGCCGCAGAATGCCAAAGGTAGAGGAAATCACGCATGGCTAACGTGTTTCAGGAATTGGCGACCTGGCTGCACCAGGTTTTCGTCAAGCAGTTCGACGCCTGGGTTCTGCTCGGCTTCGTTGCCCAGTTCTTCTTCACCATGCGCTTCCTGGTGCAGTGGATCGCTTCGGAAAAGGCCAAGCGCAGCGTCGTGCCGATCGCTTTCTGGTTCTTCTCGCTGTTCGGCGGCGGGCTGCTGCTGGTCTACGCCATCCAGCGTGAGGATCCGGTTTTCATCGCCGGCCAGGCCATGGGCATGGTGATCTATGTCAGAAATTTATGGCTCATCGCCAATGAGCGCAAGGCGGCGATGACCAAGGTCGACTGAGCCACCAGTCCCGCCGAATTCAGTCTGTCCGGTGTCGAAATGAGCAGGAACTACATCTTTCTCTTCCTGTTCAGCCTGATGATGACGGCGTCGGGACTGGCCTCTATGCCGCCGCTCGACCGCGACGAGCCGCGCTTCGTCCAGGCGACCAAGCAGATGACGGAGACCGGCGACTATGTCGACATCCGCTTCCAGGACGCGTCGCGCTACCAGAAGCCGATCGGCATCTACTGGCTGCAATCGGCGGCGGTGACGCTGAGCGGCCAGGGGGCACAGGCGCCGATCTGGATCTACCGGCTGGTCTCGGCGCTGGGCATCGCCATCGCCGTCGTCGCAATCGCCTGGACCGGGGCCAATCTGTTCGGCGCCAATGCCGGTCTTGCCGCCGGCCTGGTCATGGCGGCGATTTTCGCCACCGCCTTCGAAGGCCGCGACGCCAAGACCGACGCGATGCTGCTTGCCTGCTGCGTTCTGGCGCAAGGCGCGCTGGCGCAGATTTATCTGGCATCGCGCCGCGACGAGCCGGTCGCCGGCCATCTGCCGTGGATTTTCTGGGCTGCGCAGGGGGCGGCGATCCTCATCAAGGGGCCGATTGCACCGCTGCTATCGGCGCTGACGGTGCTCACGCTGGTTGCTTTCGAGCGCGACTGGCGCTGGCTGGCGAGGCTGAAAGCCGGGCGTGGGCTGATTCTGGTGCTGTTGATCGTGCTGCCTTGGCTCGCCCTCATCACCTGGAAGAGCAACGGCGCCTTCCTGCAGCAGGCCGTCGGCAAGGATATGCTCGGCAAGGTCGCGCAAGGCGAGGAGTCGCACGGCGTTCCGCCGGGCTTCTACGTGCTGACCTATTGCCTGTTCATGTGGCCGTTCGGCCTTGTGGCGCTCGGCGCTGGACTGCAGGCGCTCAACCGATTGCGCGACGATCCGCGCCTGCGTTTCTGCCTCGCCTGGTACGTTCCGTTCTGGCTCGTCTTCGAATTGATCCCGACGAAACTGCCGCATTATGTGCTGCCGGCCTATCCCGGCATGGCCCTGCTCATCGGCTGGCTTTTGACGCTGACGCCGCAAGAGGCAAATGCGCCGCTCAGGCGCTGGCAGACATGGCTGTGGTGGGCGACCGCATTCGGCACCGTTCTGGTGACAGTCGGTCTCGCCGTGCTTTGCGTCGGTGCGCCGATCTATCTCATGAAGACATTTTTATGGTGGAGCGTTCCGGCCGCCGCGGCAGCATTGGGCGCCGGCTACCTCGCTGTTTCGCGCCAGACGCTGGTGCCGCTGGTCCGCATCGGCGGGGCTGCGGTTTGCGCCGGTATAACCTACGCCCTGCTGTTCGGTGTCATCGTGCCGTCACTGAAACCGATTTGGATGAGCCGGGAAATCGAGGCTGCGGTTCGCGCCGATCGTCCCTGTGAGATGAGCGTGCTCGCCTCCGCGCAATATCACGAACCGAGCCTGGTATTTCTGGTGGGCACAAAGACGGTACTGACCGATGTCGACGGGGTTGCGCAACATCTGCTTGGCGATCCGGCCTGCGCGCTGGGCCTGGCGCCGGTCGGCGACGAAAAACGGCTGGATGACCTGCTGGCGGGGCAAGGCAAGAAGGCCAGCCGCGTCGCCGAGATCGACGGCATCAACTATTCGTCAGGTGATAAACTGTCGCTCGGCCTGTACCGTGTGGCGAACTGACACCTCTTCAATGATCGCGCCGAGATCCGCATGTTGATGAAGTCGCCATCACCGGCGCGTGCCGCTATGCCTGCCATGCTCCGGCAGTCTGTCGCCAATTTCCGCGATACTTTCGGGATTGTACGGCATCGCCTGGCGACGCGCCCGGCGCGCTACCCGAAAATCCTGTGGTCGGTCTGGGTCGTGGCCTGGCTTTTGCTGACGATCGCGGTGTCGCTCCGTTTCGACCATCTTGCAGGGACCATGGCGAGGGAGTGGGCTTCAGGCTCGACCAATGTCTTCCGCATCGCCGCGTTTTTTACCTTCTTCGGCCTCGGCGGCTGGTATCTTGTCCCGTCGGTACTGGTGCTGATTGCGGCGAATCTGACGGATTGGCGCAGCCTTTCCCGGCGCGCGCGGATGACCTTCTACAACTGGACCTGCTTTGCTTTCATGGTGCTGGGTTCGATCGGGCTCTCGGCCATGGTCGTCAACGCGCTGAAATATGGCGTGGGCAGAGCCAGGCCGATGAATTTCGACAAGCTCGGCGATCTGTCGCTGCATCCTTTTTCCATCGAGGCGCGCTTTGCCAGCTTCCCGTCCGGCCATGCCACGACCATGGGTGTCATTTTCGGCATTGCGCTGCTGTTGTTGCCCCAGCGTAGATGGGTGCTGCTGGCTGCAACCTTGTCGGTCGCATCGACCCGAATCTTTATCGGCGCGCACTATCCGAGCGACACTGTCGCCGGATTCGGCCTTGGCTGTGCTGTTGCCATCGTCTGCGCGATGGTGCTTGGCCGGCTGGGATGTATCTTCCGCTACACGGCGTCGGGGTTGCCGGTGGCAAAAACTACGTTCCGCCTATTCCGTCGGGCTCGCAAACCAAACCAAAACGATGCGCCGAGACAGACGAATTTCGGCATTGGAGCAGCGCCGGCAAGCAACTGAATTGCTGACGCCTTTGGAACCATCTAAGACCACCCCAGCTAGCTGTCGATGCCACCCCAACTCCGCACCAGCCGAGCCATGTCAGGCGCGCTGGCGGCTTCCTTCTCCAGCCCTTCGGCGACACCGACGCGGTCGGCGACAGGCCGGTTCTGGCTGACTTTCCACTTGCCGCTGATTTCGGCGATCTCGATCTCAAGCCCGACAATGCCCTTGATTTGCGACTGGATGAAGGTCGGCGGCGCATCGGTCACCGCCCAGGGTGCCTCGCGGGCGCCTTCCTGCGACAGCGTCAGTTCGGTGATCTGCTGTGCGATCCAGGCGGAATCCTCGATCACTCTGACGGTTCCTCGCACCTGGACAATGGCGTAGTTCCAGGTCGGCACGACCTTGCCGGTCTCGCGCTTGGTCTCGTACCAGGACGGCGTCACATAGGCGTCGGCGCCCTGGAAGACGACCAGCACCGGCGATGTCGGATTGTCGGCCAGCTGACGCCATTGCGGGTTGGCCCTGGCCAGATGGGCGCGCAGCCGGCCATTCGGCCCAACCTCTGCATCAAGCAGGAAAGGAATGGCATTGGCGACCGGGCCATCGGTGCCGTTGGAGATCAGCAACCCCAGCGGATGCGTCCGGATCAGCCCGTGCAGGACGTCCGGCCGCGTTTCCTGGAAATGGGGAGGCTGGTACATGATCGGTCATGCCTTCTTGCGCTGGCTAAACCGGCATTGTGCACCGTTCAGCCGAGCCGCGCCACATGTCAGGCTGGCTTCACCGTTTGGATCAGCCGAAATGGCATTGTCGCGCCCATGATGGGCACGACTGTGACGGCATCGGACCGAGAGTTTTTGTTTTGACGCAATTCCGGACGGAAAACCCGTTTACACTTTTCCTGGAATTGCTCTTAGCGCAGCCGCTTCGGCCGCGGATCGGACAATTCGCCGGCCAGCCGTCGGTCGAGATAGTCGGCGCATTCCTCGAGCAGCAGATCGGCGTAGTTGGCGAAGAAGTGGTTGGCGCCTGGCAAGGTCTTCTGCGTGATGGTGATGCCCTTTTGCGTGTGCAGCTTGTCGACCAGGCCCTGCACATCCTTGGGCGGCGCCACCTTGTCGGCATCGCCATGGATGATCAGACCCGATGACGGGCAGGGCGCCAGGAACGAGAAATCATAGGTGTTGGGCTGCGGCGCGATCGAGATGAAGCCCTCGATCTCGGGCCGGCGCATCAGAAGCTGCATGCCGATCCAGGAGCCGAAGGAATAACCGGCCACCCAGCAGCTCTTGGAATCCGGATGCAGCGACTGCACCCAGTCGAGCGCTGCGGCGGCATCCGACAATTCGCCGGTGCCGTGGTCGAATTCGCCCTGGCTGCGGCCGATGCCGCGGAAGTTGAAGCGAAGCGTGGTGAAATCGCGCTTCTGGAACATGTAGAAGAGGTCATAGACGATCTTGTTGTTCATCGTGCCGCCGAATTGCGGATGCGGATGCAACACGATGGCAATCGGCGCGCTCTTCTCCTTGGAAGGTTGGTAGCGGCCCTCCAGGCGGCCGGCCGGACCGGTGAAAATGACCTCAGGCATGAACTACTCCAAATGGCATACGAATGCGCGGCGCCCGGAACAACTCTTTACTCTAGCCCCAGCCCTTCCGGGCCTTGACGCAGGGCAAGCGTCTTCTTAGAAGCTAGTTTAGAATTGTTCAAAACTGGATAGCCAGCCGTGACGGCCCGGCCATCCTCGCCGCAAGCCGCGTAAATAGGACGTCTTGCCTTGCAATTTCAAGGAAATAACGCGCTATCCTTGCGGAAAGGGTCTTGACGGGATCGATTGGGTGAAAATGGCCGCAGCACGCGCCTATCTCGACTACAATGCCAGCGCGCCGCTCATTGCCGAGGCGCGCGAGGCGATGATTGCCGCGCTCGATCTCGTCGCCAATCCGTCGTCGGTGCATGCCGAGGGGCGCGCGGCGCGGCGCCTGATCGACACTGCCCGGCGCGATGTGGCGGCACTTGTCGGCGCCAAGGCCGAGCATGTCGTCTTCACCTCCGGCGCGACGGAAGCCGCATCGACGCTGCTGACACCGGATTGGCGGATGGGCCGTGGCACGGTGCGCATGAGCCGGCTCTATGTCTGCGAGGCCGACCACCCTTGCCTGTTGAACGGCGGCCGCTTCCCGGCAACACAGGTTTCGCGGATCGGCGTCGACGCCGATGGCATCGCTGACCTCGCTCAGCTGACAGCCGCTCTGGCCGCGCATGACAAGGCCGAAGGCCTGCCGTTGGTCGCGATCCATGCGGCCAACAACGAGACCGGCGTCATCCAGCCGATTGATCGCATCGCCGCGATCGTCAAGGCGGCGGGCGGCATTCTGGTGGTCGACGCGGTGCAGGCTGCGGGCCGTGTTCCCATCGATATGTCAGCGGCTTACGCCGACTATTTGATTCTGTCTTCGCACAAGATCGGCGGCCCCAAGGGTGTCGGCGCCGTCGTTGCGGCAGCCGATCTGATGATGCCGAAGCCGCTGATCAATGGCGGCGGCCAGGAAAAGGGCCATCGCGGCGGCACCGAAAACCTTGCGGCCATCGCCGGCTTTGGCGCCGCGGCGCGGCAGGCTTTGGCTGGACTGAAAGACGTCGAAGCGATCGCGCAACGCCGCGGCGAGGTCGAGAAAACACTCAAAACGCTGGTGCCGGACACAGAAATCTTCGGAACCGGCGCGCCAAGGCTTGCCAATACGACATTCTTCGCTATTCCCGGCATCAAGGCCGAGACGGCGCAGATCGCTTTCGATCTGGCTGGCGTTGCGCTGTCGGCGGGATCGGCCTGTTCGTCGGGCAAGGTCGGGCCGAGCCATGTGCTGAAAGCCATGGGTTACGGCGACAGCCTCGGCGCTTTGCGCGTGTCCATCGGCCACGCAACGAGTGCCGGGGATATCGAACTGTTCCGTGCTGCGCTGGCTGGTATTGCCCAGCGCCGGGCGGCCAGGGAACAAGCCGCCTGAGGCGGCGACAAAGAATTCGGGCCCTCGCGGCCTGGTAGAGCCGTGCGTTTGCAAGTGGCCGGGTGAATTCCCGGCCGAGACGCACTATATGAAACTTACGCCGCCTTCGGCGCCTCATGGGCAGCCCTCGGCGATGCCATAGTTTGAAAACTGTCGGGCCTTGACCCCGGCGTGGATGGAGAACGCTTATGCCTGCTGTGCAGGACACGATCGATCGGGTCCGAAAGATCGACGTCGACCAGTACAAATACGGATTCCAGACAGAGATCGCGATGGACAAGGCCCCCAAGGGCCTGAGCGAAGACATTATTCGCTTCATCTCGGCCAAGAAGGATGAACCGTCCTGGATGCTGGAATGGCGTCTGGAAGCCTATCGGCGCTGGCTGACGCTGGAAGAGCCGACCTGGGCGCGCGTCCATTATCCGAAGATCGATTTTCAGGACGTCTATTACTACGCGGCGCCCAAGAGCACGCCCGGCCCGACCTCGCTGAGCGACGTCGATCCCGAGCTGTTGAAGGTCTACGAGAAGCTCGGCATTCCGCTGCGGGAACAAGAAATCCTCGCCGGCGTGCAGAAGACCGACGTCTCCGATCTCGAGGAGCCCAGCGACAACGTCTACAAATCGGGCCGTGTCGCGGTCGACGCGGTGTTCGATTCCGTTTCCGTCGTCACCACGTTCAAGAAGGAGCTGGCGCAGGCCGGCGTCATCTTCTGCTCGATCTCGGAGGCCATCCGCGAGCATCCGGAGCTGGTCCAGAAATATCTCGGCTCGGTCGTGCCGACCTCCGACAATTTCTACGCCACGCTGAATTCGGCTGTCTTCACCGATGGCTCGTTCGTCTTCGTGCCCAAGGGCGTGCGCTGCCCGATGGAGCTGTCGACCTATTTCCGCATGAACGAGAAGAACACCGGCCAGTTCGAGCGCACGCTGATCATCGCCGAGGAGGGGGCTTACGTCTCCTATCTCGAAGGCTGCACGGCGCCGCAGCGCGACGAGAACCAGCTGCATGCCGCCGTCGTCGAACTGGTGGCGCTCGACGATGCCGAGATCAAATATTCGACGGTGCAGAACTGGTACCCCGGCGATGCCGAGGGCAAGGGCGGCATCTACAATTTCGTCACCAAGCGCGGCGACTGCCGCGGCCACCGTTCGAAGATCTCGTGGACACAGGTCGAGACCGGTTCGGCGATCACCTGGAAATATCCGAGCTGCATCCTGCGCGGCGACGATTCCTCCGGCGAGTTCTATTCGATCGCCGTGTCGAACGGCTACCAGCAGGTCGATAGCGGCACCAAGATGATCCATCTCGGCAAGAACACGTCGAGCCGCATCATCTCCAAGGGCATTGCCGCCGGCTTCTCGCAGAACACCTATCGCGGCCAGGTCTCGGCGCATCGCAAGGCGACCAACGCCCGCAACTTCACCAATTGCGATAGTCTCCTGATCGGCGACCAGTGCGGCGCCCACACCGTGCCCTACATGGAAGCCAAGAATTCGACGGCGCAGTTCGAGCACGAAGCGACGACGTCGAAGATTTCCGAGGACCAGAAATTCTACGTCATGCAGCGCGGCATTCCCGAGGAAGAGGCGATCGCGCTGATCGTCAACGGCTTCGTCAAGGATGTTATCCAGCAGCTGCCGATGGAGTTCGCGGTCGAAGCGCAGAAGCTTATCGGCATCAGCCTTGAGGGTAGCGTGGGGTGACAAGGGCGCGCAAACGCGAATCCGTGGAAAAACATGTCTATCTGCGGGATCGAGTGGATAACTGGGAAGCGGGCCTGGGCCTTGCGTTCTGGTTTTGCGCGATAGGGATAGTGCTGCTCGGCGCGGCCTACTCGCCGGATGGCTTTTGGCGAGGACTTTGGCAAGCCCTGACGCAGATGTAGAATAACCGGGCGTAGGCGCTCGGATAGGCAATGCGATGGACACTGGAAGGATAGCGACCCGCCAAGCGTTCAGGACCGTGCACAAGGCATGGGATTGAAACTGAACGTTTGAAAGGAAGTTGAAATGATGGATACGGTTCCGATCGTTTTTTACGCTTTGGTGTGCGGCGCGCTCTGCGCTGTCGCGCCCTCTATCCAGTCGACGCCGCGCCGGATGGCGGCGGGCGCCGTGACCGGGCTGGTCTCGGCAATTATACTGCCGTTTCTGCGCCACTTGGTTGATGGCTGAAGAGATGACCATGACGCTGTCTCGCGACGAGATCTGGTTTGCGGTTCGCTGGCGGCGGCTGTGGGCGGTTCGTCGCGAGGGCAACATCGCCACGATGAAATACGCCGCGGCCGCAGTAGCCTCGGCCCTGGTAGGCGCCGTTTTGGCGGCGTTCGTCCATCCGATGGTCGGCCTTGCGGTTTTCGCGGTGGGGTTCGGCCTGTCCTTCTGGCGGTTCAAAACCCTGCAGCGCCGGCACACCGATTACACAGTCACCTACGACGATTATTTCAGAGAAAAGAACAATGCTTGAGATCAAGAACCTGCATGCCCGCATCGTCGATGACGGCACCGAGATCATCCGCGGCCTGAACCTGACGGTGAAAAACGGCGAGGTCGCCGCCATCATGGGCCCGAACGGCTCGGGCAAATCGACGCTGTCCTATATCCTCGCCGGCCGCGAGGACTATGAGGTCACCGAAGGCGATATCCTCTATAATGGCCAGTCGATCCTCGAAATGGATCCGGCCGAGCGCGCCACCGCGGGCATCTTCCTCGCCTTCCAGTATCCGATGGAGATACCTGGTGTCGCGACCATGGAGTTCCTGAAGGTGGCGATGAACGAGCAGCGCAAGGCGCGCGGCGAGGAGCCGCTAAAAATTCCGGAATTTTTGAAGCGGGTGAAAGAGGCGGCAGCCTCGCTCTCGATGGACATGGCGATGCTGAAGCGGCCGCTCAATGTCGGCTTTTCCGGCGGCGAGAAGAAGCGGGCCGAGATCCTGCAGATGAAGCTGCTGGAGCCAAAGCTCTGCGTGCTCGACGAGACCGATTCAGGCCTAGACATCGATGCGCTGAAGATCGTCTCGGACGGCGTCAACGCGCTGCGTTCGCCCGACCGTGCCATCATCGTCATCACCCACTACCAGCGCCTGCTCGAGCACATCGTGCCCGATAGCGTGCACGTCCTATACAAGGGCCAGGTGATCAAGTCCGGCGACAAGTCGCTGGCGCTCGATCTCGAAGCCAATGGCTATGCCGGCGTGATCGGCGAAGCCGCGTGAGACGCCAGAAGGCCATTTTATGCTGAAAGGCGGGGCAAAACTGATGAATATGCATACACAACCCCAGCGCACGCAGGCCGAAACGGCGCTGATCGACGCCTTTGGCGAGCGTCTGTCGTTGCTGCCGGGTGACGGCGCGGTGATGCTGAAGCGCGACGACGCCATTGAGGCAATCAAGCACGGGCTGCCGACGCGGCGCATCGAATCCTGGCATTACACTGACCTGCGCCGGCTGTTGACTGCGGTGCCGGCGTTCGATCCGACGGCCGCCGCTAAGGGGCTGGCGCCCATCGTCGAAGGTTCCGCCGTGCTGGCAGTTCTAAACGGCGTCTCGAGTGCGAAATTCCCTGCCATCGAAGGCGTGACCGTCCAGCGCCTGTCGGAAAAGCTGACCGACGGCTCGATTGCGCCCGGCCTCGACCCCTATGGCAGCGATGACGCCATCGGCGCGCTGAACACTGCTTTCGTCGCCGACGGCTATTTCGTCGACATCGCCGATGGCGCAGCACTGGAGAAGCCGATCGAATTGCAGAACCTGCAAGCCGGCGGACAGACCCATGTGCGCTTTCCCGTGCGTGTCGGCGCCGGCGCCAAGGCTGCGATCGTCGAGCGTCAGGCGGGCGAGGGCGCGGCTCTGGCCAGCTCCGTCAGCCAGCTGGTGTTGGGCGAGGGCGCCGAGGTGACCTGGCTGATCATCCAGGAACAGCCGGAAACGGCCACCCATCTGGCGCAGTTCAAGGCGCATCTCGGCAAGAATTCGAAGCTGACGCTGTTCTTCATGAATGCCGGCGGCAAGCTTGTGCGCCAGGAGATCGTGGTGAAGACCACGGGCGAAGGCGCCGACTTCAAACTGCGCGGCATCAACCTGCTCGCCGGCGACACCCACACCGACGTGACCATGGTGCTCGACCATGCCGTGCCGCATACGACATCGACGGAAGTGATCCGCAATGTCGTGACCGGCAAGGCGCGCGGCGTCTTCCAGGGCCGCATCAACGTCCACCAATACGCGCAGAAGACCAACGCCAAGATGGCCTGCAACACGCTGCTTTTGTCGGATGATGGCGAGTTCTCGACCAAGCCGGAGCTGGAAATCTTCGCCGACGACGTCATCTGCGGCCACGGCGCGACCGTTACCGAGATCGACCACAACCATCTGTTCTACCTGATGGCTCGCGGCATCGACGAGAAGAGCGCCCGTGGCCTGCTGGTCAAGGCGTTCGTCGCCGAAGTGATCGAGGAACTGGACGACGAAACCATCGTCGAGGCCCTGGAAACAAGGCTGGACGACTGGTTCGTGGCGCATGGGTAGCGCCTCCCCTTCTCCCCTTGTGGGTCCGAAGGACGGGCGAGGCAAGTGACACGCCCCGGGCGGTGGCCGAGCGAAGCTCGGTCGGGTGAGGGGTGCGTGACGAAGTGAGGCGGTGCCTCAAGAGAGCTTGTAATGGACCAGAAGATCGAAACAACCCCATACGACGTCGAGGCGATCCGCCGCGACTTCCCGATCCTGTCGCGCGAAGTCTACGGCAAACCGCTGGTCTATCTCGACAATGGCGCCTCGGCGCAGAAGCCGCAGGTGGTGCTGGATACGATCCAGCACGCCTATTCCCAGGAATACGCCAACGTGCATCGCGGCCTGCATTTCCTGTCGAATGCCGCAACCGACGCTTATGAGAAGGCACGCGAGACGGTGCGCCGTTTCCTCAATGCGCCAAGCACCGACAACATCGTCTTCACCTCGAACACGACCGCGGCGATCAACACCGTGGCTTACGGCTATGGCATGCCCAATATCGGCGCGGGCGACGAGATCGTGCTGTCGATCATGGAGCACCACTCCAACATCGTGCCGTGGCATTTCATCCGGGAGCGGCAGGGCGCCAAGCTGGTCTGGGTGCCGGTCGACGATCTCGGCATCTTCCACATCGAGGAATTCGAAAAGCGGCTGACCGACAAGACCAAGCTCGTCGCCATCACGCATATGTCGAACGCGCTGGGCACGGTAACCCCGATCAAGGAGATCGTGCGCATCGCGCATTCGCGTGGAATTCCCGTACTTGTCGACGGCAGCCAGAGCGCCGTGCACATGCCGATCGACGTCCAGGACCTCGATTGCGATTTCTTCGTCTTCACCGGCCACAAGGTCTACGGGCCCTCCGGCATCGGCGTGCTCTACGGCAAGAAGGACATTCTGCAGGGCATGCGCCCCTTCATGGGCGGCGGCGAAATGATCGAGGAGGTGACTGAAGACATCGTCACCTACAACGAGCCGCCGCACCGCTTCGAGGCCGGCACGCCGCCGATCGTGCAGGCGATTGGCCTGGGTGCAGCATTGGAATACATGGAAAAGGTTGGCCGCGAGCGCATTGCCGCCCATGAGGCCGATCTCAAGACCTATGCGCATGAACGGCTGCGCGCCATCAACTCGCTGCGCATCTTCGGCGACGCGCCGGACAAGGGCGCCATCATTTCCTTCGAATTGCAGGGCATTCATGCCCATGACGTGTCGATGGTGATAGACAGGCAAGGTGTTGCCGTCCGCGCGGGCACCCATTGCGCCCAGCCGCTGTTGAAACGCTTTGGCGTAACCTCCACATGCAGGGCATCGTTCGGCATGTATAATACCAGGGCCGAAGTCGACGCTTTGGCCGATGCGCTGGAAAAAGCGCGCAAGTTCTTCGGGTGACAGGTTCTTTGGATGACGACCATGGATGATGCGAGCCACACCACCGCGCCGGAAGCGGCCGTCAATCCGGTGGTTTCCGCCTCGGCAATTCCCGCCGACGAGCTGGCGCGGCTGACCGACGACATCGTCTCGGCGCTGAAGACGGTCTATGACCCGGAAATACCGGCCGACATCTATGAGCTCGGCCTCATCTACAAGATCGACATCGAGGACAACCGCGCGGTCAAGATCGACATGACGCTGACCGCGCCCGGCTGTCCGGTGGCCGGCGAAATGCCAGGCTGGGTGGAAAACGCCGTCGGCGCCGTCGAAGGCGTCTCCGGCGTCGAGGTCAACATGACCTTCGACCCGCCCTGGTCGCCCGACCGCATGTCGGAAGAGGCGCAGGTGGCGGTGGGCTGGTACTAGGTTGACTGAGGTTGGTGCACTTGCACCAGTGGTAAAACTTCACCATTTTAGGTGAGGAATCATTCGGCAGGCCTTGAACCTGCATGGAATGGAAGAGGAAAAAGAATGGGACGCTTCGCCGTCATCACGATGACCGAAAAGGCAGCCGACCGGGTGCGCGAGATCGTCGCTACGCGCGACAATGCGCATGGCATTCGCCTCGGCATCAAGAAGGGCGGCTGCGCCGGCATGGAATACACGGTCGACTTGGTGACCGAGCCCAACACCAAGGACGACCATATCGAGCGCGACGGCGCGCATGTCTATGTCGCGCCCGAGGCTGCGCTTTTCCTGTTCGGCACCGAGATGGATTTCGAGCAGACGACGCTGCGCACCGGCTTCACCTTCCACAACCCGAACCAGAGTTCGGCCTGCGGCTGCGGCGAATCCGTCGAACTCAAGCCCGCCGACCTGAAGGCGCTGGCTGAGGCGCGCGCTTCGGCCTGATCTTCCTTCTCCCCATGAACGGGAAGAAGGTGTCACGAAGTGCGGATGAGGGGCAGCGCCAACCATCGGAAGTCGCGCTCCGAGCCTCACTTCACCCACATCTTCGTCCGTTTATGCCAGTCGGCGATGGATTCCTCGGGATAGACGTCGAACGCCTTGTCCTTTTTGCCGATCACCGGCTCGACCCAACTCGCCTTGTATTTCAACATCAGATGCACCTTCTCCGGCGGCTTCGGCAACTCGCTGTCGATTGCCGAGGCGAAGGGGTGGACCAGGTCCGGCCATGTCGGATCGTAGAGCCAGAGCGCCGAACCGCACTTCTTGCAGAAATTGCGCTCGCCCGTCGAAATCTCACACTTTGGATGCTCGTCGTCCGCGATCTCGGCCTGGTAGACGCCGAGATTGCGCTTGCCCTTGATTTTCAGCGTCTTGTAATCGGCGCCGAGATTGATGGCGAAGCCGCCGCCGCCCTGCTGCTTGCGGCAGATCGAGCAGTAGCACAGCATGAACGGCACCGGCGTGTTGCTCTCCACCTCGAAATGGACGGCATCGCAGCGGCAGGATCCCTTGAGCAGCAGCGGCATGACAAAACTCCGACGGATGGCTCTCAACTTGCCAGCTTGGTTTTTGGTTGCAGCCATGGCAAGCCCGGTGACATGATTGCGGCATGGACAATGAACGCATCGAAGAGCTGTTCGAAGGCCTCGGCCCGGTCAGTATCCGAAAACTGTTCGGCGGCAAGGGTATCTATTTCGACGGCTTCATCGTCGCCATCGTGCTGCGCGGCGAATTGCTGCTCAAGGCTGACGAGCAAAGCGCGCCCCGATTTCGAAGCCGCCGGCTGCAAGCAATGGACCTATACCGGCACCCGCCACGGCAAGCTGGTCGCGATGCCGTACTGGAGCATTCCCGACGACGCGTTTGATGATCCTGACGAGATGAGGGTGTGGGCGCGCCGGGCGTATGAGGCGGGGCGGCGGGCGGGGAAGTGAACCGGGACCGTCGCGTTTCTTCCCACCCCCCTCTGTCCTGCCGGACATCTCCCCCGCAAGGGGGGAGATCAGTTGTCACATTGGCCTTCGCCAATCACCATCGTTGAAAATGGGAGCCTGCGGCTAAGCTGTTAATCTCCCTCCTTGCGGGGGAGATGGCCGGCAGGCCAGAGGGGGGTGCTGTCCCGCCGACGTAGGCGATCCTACAGCGCCTTGGCAATCCTCGCCGCCAGCCGCGCATTGTTCTCGACCAGCGCGATGTTGGTCTTCAAGCTCCGGCCGCCGGTCAGTTCGAGGATTTTGCCCAACAGGAACGGCGTCACCGCCTTTCCGGTCACATTCTGCACTTCCGCCGCCTTCTGCGCGGCCTCGATATAGCCGGCCATCTCGTCGGCCGGGATTTCATCGTCCTGCGGCACCGGGTTGGCGATCAGCGTGCCGCCGACCAGGCCAAGTGCCGCCCTGGTCTTGTAGAAATGCGCGATCTCTTCCGGTCTGTGCAGGGTCAGCGGCGCGCGGAACGGCGAATGCCGCGACCAGAAGGCCGGCATCGTCTCGCAGCCATGGCCAATCACCGGCACGCCGCGCGTCTCCAGCACTTCCAGGGTCTTTTCGATGTCGAGGATCGCCTTGGCGCCGGCCGAGACGACGATGACCGGGGTGCGCGCCAACTCGTCGAGATCGGCCGAGATGTCGAAGCTTTTTTCCGCGCCCTTGTGGACGCCGCCAATGCCGCCGGTGGCGAACACCTTTATCCCGACCATGTCGGCCGCGATCATGGTGGCGGCGACCGTGGTGCCGCCGGTGCGGCCTTGCGCCACCGCAAAGCCGAGATCGGCGCGCGACAGCTTCATGGCGTCGCCGGTCATCGCCAGCGACTCGCGCTCGCCGTCGGAAAGCCCGATCTTGATGCGGCCGGCGACCACGGCGATCGTCGCCGGCACCGCGCCATTGTCCAGGATTATCTTTTCGACATTGGCGGCCATGGCGCCATTGTCGGGGTAAGGCATGCCATGGGTGATGATGGTGCTTTCCAGCGCCACGACGGGGCGGCCAGCGGCGAGCGCCTCGGCCACGGGCGCGTGGAGGTCGATGAAGGGGCGGGCGCTTTGCGGTGTCATGATGGTCTCCGATCCGGAGATCCGCGCGTCCGCTTGGACGTCGCGCTCCGGCAATGGCAATTGGCCGCCCTCATGCCATTTCCTGCGCGTCGGGCACAAGAGCCAGTGCCTCGGTGAAGGTCGCAATCGTGAAGGCCGGAACCGCGTCGGCGCTTTCAATGGCCAGCGTGGCGGCGGCAACGCCCTCGCGCAATGCCTGGCGCAGGGGCAGGCCGCGCAGCAGGGCAGCGATGGTGGCGCCGGCCAGCGCGTCGCCGGCGCCGGTGACGTCGGCGACTTTTCTCGGCGCCGGCGGCAGGATAGAGAAGGCGCCGGCTTCGTCGAATCCCAGCACCGGGCCGTCGCCCGCCGTCACCACGCCACTGGTGAGGCCGCTGCAGCGCAGTCCGTCGACGGTCTCGCGCTCGGTGGCATTGGCATCGACGCCGGCCAGCACCATGGCCTCGCGCCGGTTCATGAAGACCTGCGCGAGTTCCTTCAGCACCGGTATCAGCCGCACCACCTTGGCCGGCGAAATGGCGATGGCGAACACCGGCTTGCCGGCGGCGAGCCCCACCAGCCGCTCCAGCGCCGTTGATGGCAGATTGGCGTCGCAGAGCACCGCATCGGCCTCGGCGACCACCTCGCGCACCTTGGAGCGGCGGATCTGCTTGGGGAACGCCAAATCGTAGAGCGCCATATCGGCAAAGCCGGTGATCAGCTCGCCGTCGCGATCGATCAGCGCCGTGTAGCTCGGCGTCGTGCGGTCGAGGAAAACCGCCGACAGGTCGGCAATGCCGGAGTCGGCGATGGCGCGCGCAACCGTCTCGGCCGAGGCATCGCCGCCGCGCACCGACAAAAGCGAGGCCGAGACGCCGCGCCGCACCAGGCTGCGCAGCGCGTTGAAGACGCCGCCGCCGACATCCTCGCGCATCGTGCCGGGGTTGGACGCCGCGGGCACGTACGTGCCCGACACCTGGCCGCGGCGATCGATATGGGCGCCGCCCACCGCCAGTATCTTTGCTGATTTCACCATGCCGGCGATATGACCTTTGTTATTCGAGCCGCACAAGCGCTACGCTGTGCGGCGGAGCTTCGCAGGCAAGCCGGCGATTCGGCCGATCGAAACAGCCGGCGCGTCTGGCCCAATGGTGGATACATCCGGAAACGAAACCATGAGACAAAAAAAGAACAAATCCGGATAAAGGTTGCTTTTCAGATATTTGACCCCTCTTGCCAAACGAGAACAAAAGTAGTACAAAATGGGCAGGGATTACGGATTGTCCGGCCTTCATTGACGACCAAGGGGTGATGTATCATGGCTCAGAATTCTTTGCGGCTTGTAGAGGACAAAGCGGTGGACAAATCAAAGGCTCTGGACGCGGCGCTGTCGCAAATCGAGCGCGCCTTCGGCAAGGGCTCGATCATGCGGCTTGGCGCCAACGAGCAGGTCGTCGAGATCGAAACCGTGCCGACCGGATCGCTTGGCCTCGACATCGCGCTTGGCGTCGGCGGCCTGCCGCGCGGCCGCATTGTCGAGATCTACGGGCCGGAAAGCTCGGGCAAGACGACGCTGGCGCTGCACACGGTGGCGGAAGCCCAGAAGAAGGGCGGCATCTGTGCCTTCGTCGATGCCGAGCACGCGCTCGACCCGGTCTATGCCCGCAAGCTCGGCGTCGATCTGGAAAACCTCTTGATCTCGCAGCCGGACACCGGCGAGCAGGCGCTGGAAATATGCGACACGCTGGTGCGTTCAGGCGCCATCGACGTGCTGGTCGTCGATTCGGTGGCGGCGCTGACGCCGCGCGCCGAAATCGAAGGCGAGATGGGCGATTCTCTGCCCGGTCTCCAGGCGCGTCTGATGAGCCAGGCGCTGCGCAAGCTGACCGCCTCGATCTCGCGCTCCAACACCATGGTCATCTTCATCAACCAGATCCGCATGAAGATCGGCGTCATGTTCGGTTCGCCCGAAACCACGACCGGCGGCAACGCGCTGAAATTCTACGCTTCGGTGCGCCTCGACATCCGCCGCATCGGCTCGGTCAAGGACCGCGACGAGGTCGTCGGCAACCAGACCCGCGTCAAGGTCGTCAAGAACAAGCTGGCGCCGCCCTTCAAGGTGGTCGAGTTCGACATCATGTATGGCGAGGGCGTGTCCAAGACCGGCGAACTGGTCGATCTCGGCGTCAAGGCCGGCGTGGTCGAGAAGTCGGGCGCCTGGTTCTCCTACAATTCGCAGCGTCTCGGCCAGGGTCGCGAAAACGCCAAACTGTTCCTGCGCGACAATCCCGACACGGCGCGCGAGATCGAACTGGCACTGCGGCAGAATGCCGGGCTGATTGCCGAGAAGTTTCTCGAAAATGGCGGCCCCGAGCGCGGCGAAAGCGACGACGGCTTCGAGGAAGAATCCGGCGCCATGTAGGGCACGGCCAGAGTTCGGCCATAAATCCAGTCTATTATCCGATGCTTAAGTAACCGAGTTCTTTAGTATTGCGTTTCAAACCGCTGGCCTTCGCGCCGGCGGTTTTCGTTTTTGGGCAGCGTGAAGCCGGCTTGGCAGTTGCCGGATTGGCCCAATTCCGTGTTTCTGGACAGGGTGGGGCGTGCCCGCTAAAAGGCCAAGTCGATCTTCTAAAAAGCAGAGACCAGTGTCCGCCGGCCGCGCCGGCGGTTTTCGCGAAAAGGCAGCAGTCATGAGTGGCGTGAACGAGATCCGGTCGACATTCCTCGACTATTTCCGCAAGGAGGGTCACGAGGTCGTGGCTTCGAGCCCGCTGGTGCCGCGCAACGACCCGACGCTGATGTTCACCAATGCCGGCATGGTGCAGTTCAAGAACGTCTTCACCGGCCTGGAGAAGCGGTCCTATTCGCGCGCCACGACCGCTCAGAAGAGCGTGCGCGCCGGCGGCAAGCACAACGACCTCGACAATGTCGGCTACACCGCGCGCCACCTGACTTTTTTCGAAATGCTCGGCAATTTCTCCTTCGGCGACTATTTCAAGGAGCGCGCCATCGAGCTGGCCTGGAACCTGATTACCAAGGAGTTCGGGCTGAACAAGGACAAGCTGCTGGTCACCGTCTATCACACCGATGACGAGGCGGCCGGCTTCTGGAAGAAGATCGCCGGTTTCTCCGATGACCGCATCATCCGCATCCCGACCTCCGACAATTTCTGGGCGATGGGCGACACCGGACCGTGCGGGCCATGCTCGGAAATCTTCATCGACCGTGGCGAGCACATCTGGGGCGGCCCTCCCGGCAGCCCGGAGGAGGACGGCGACCGCTTCCTTGAATTCTGGAACCTGGTGTTCATGCAATATGAGCAGGTCACCAAGGATGAGCGCATCGACCTGCCGCGGCCGTCGATCGACACCGGCATGGGCCTGGAGCGCATGGCGTCCATCCTGCAAGGGGTGGAGAGCGTCTTCGAGACCGACCTGTTCCGCCACCTGATCGATGCGGCGTCATCGGCGCTCGGGCAGGGCCCGGACAAGGAGACGGTCGCCTCCTTCCGCGTCATTGCCGACCATCTGCGCTCGTCCTCCTTCCTGGTTGCCGACGGCGTGCTGCCGTCGAACGAAGGCCGCGGCTATGTGCTGCGCCGCATCATGCGCCGCGCCATGCGCCATGCGCAGTTGCTCGGCGCCAAGGAGCCGTTGATGTGGAAACTGGTGCCGGCGCTGGTGCGCGAGATGGGCCAGGCCTATCCCGAACTGCTGCGCGGCGAACAGTTGATCACGGAAACGCTGAAGCTCGAGGAGACACGCTTCCGCAAGACGCTGGTGCGTGGCCTCGGCCTGCTCTCGGAGGCGACGGATACGCTGCACGCCGGTGACATGCTGGACGGCGAGACGGCGTTCAAGCTCTATGACACGTACGGCTTCCCGCTCGATCTGACGCAGGACGCACTGCGCCAGCGCAACATCTCGGTCGACCTTGCCGGCTTCACCCATGCGATGGAGCAGCAGAAGGCCGAAGCGCGCAAGCATTGGGCTGGCTCCGGCGACGCGGCCACCGAGACCATCTGGTTTTCTGTACGCGAGAAGGCCGGCGCCACCGAATTCCTCGGCTACGAGACCGAACAGGCGGAAGGCCTCATCCAGGCGCTGGTCAAGGACGGCAAGACCGTCGATAGCGCCGGCAAGGGCGACGTGGTGGCGGTGGTCGTCAACCAGACGCCGTTCTATGGCGAGTCGGGCGGCCAGATGGGCGACACCGGCATCATCTCCGGCGAAGGTTTCTCGATCGAGGTTTCCGACACGCAGAAAAAGGCCGACGGCCTGTTCGTGCATCTGGGCAAGGTGACGAACGGCACGGTCAAGCCAGGTGCAGCCGTCGAGCTGAAGGTTGACCATGCGCGCCGCACCCGGCTGCGTGCCAACCATTCGGCAACGCATCTGATCCATGAGGCGCTGCGCGAGGTGCTGGGCACCCATGTCGCGCAGAAAGGTTCGCTGGTCGCGCCCGAGCGCCTGCGCTTCGACATCTCGCACAACAAGCCGATCTCGGCCGAAGATCTCGAAGAGGTCGAGCGCATGGCCAACGAAATCGTCGTCCAGAACAGCCCGGTGACGACGCGCCTGATGTCGGTCGATGACGCCATTGCCGAGGGCGCCATGGCGCTGTTCGGCGAGAAATATGGTGACGAGGTGCGTGTCGTCTCGATGGGCACCGGCGTGCATGGCGCCAAGGCCAATAGACCCTATTCCGTCGAACTTTGTGGCGGCACCCATGTCCGGGCGACCGGCGATATCGGCCTGGTCCGTGTCGTCTCCGACAGCGCGGTCGCCGCCGGCGTGCGGCGCATCGAGGCGCTGACCGGCGAAGCCGCGCGCAAACATCTCGATGAGCAGGACAGGCGCCTGAAGGCAACTGCGGCCGTGCTGAAGATCTCGCCGGCCGACGTGCCGGCGCGTGTCGAGACGCTGCTCGAGGAGCGCAAGAAGCTCGAGAAGGAGCTGAGCGAAGCGCGCAAGAAACTCGCGCTGGGCGGTGGTGCCGCGGCCGATGCTCCGGCCACCACCGAAACCGTCGCCGGTATCGGCTTCCTCGGCAAAGCGGTTTCCGGCGTGTCGCCGAAGGATTTGAAGCCGCTGGCCGATGCCGGCAAGACTTCGCTCGGCTCAGGCGTCGTCGTCTTCGTCGGTGCGGGCGAAGACAACAAGGCAAGCGTCGTGGTCGCAGTGACGGACGATCTCGTCGGCCGCTTCAGCGCTGTCGATCTTGTGCGCGTTGCCTCGGCCGCATTGGGCGGGCAGGGCGGTGGCGGACGGCCCGACATGGCGCAAGCCGGCGGCCCGGACGCCTCGAAGGCCAATGATGCGATCGCCGCGGTGAGGGCGGCGCTGGAGGCAGCCTGAAAGCCACCCTATGTCGTATCTGGTTCGTGTGCGGCTTTCCGGCCTTCGCCGCCGTGCTTGCCATTCTGTGGCTGATAGTGGCAAGCCTGCAATCAGCTCTTAGACGGTCCGTCTAGCTAGTTCTTTTTCGCCGCTTTCAGGGCGCGCGTCATTCTGCTGGAATCGCCCCAGGTGGACAGCCAGATCAGCACGTCCGTGGCGATCGAAATCAGCGACCGTAAAAAGTTCAGCGCCGGGCCGGGCGATTTCAGCTGCTCTTCGGCGTGGTGGAGATGGGCGAGCTCTTCCTCGCGGATCGCCAGGATGATGCCGTGCAAGTCGTGGTCGCGATTGGCGAGGAAAAACAGCTGATCGTCCAGATGGCGATGCACCGCCGCTTCAACCGCCGCCGTGCAGGCCCAGATGCCTTGCACCCAGCCACCCCAGCTCCAGAACTGCATTACCCGGCACGGTCGCGACCGCCGCGCCGGCATGGCGGCGCGGAACGCAGCCCAATGCGTGCGCTCGTGCCCAAGCATCTCCGACAAGGATGGCACGCAATCCGGCCATAAGCGCCTGGCGACAAGAATCTGCGCCGAATAGATCCTGATCGCACCGAACTCACCGGCGTGGTTGACCCTGACAATTCTGGCGACGGTGAGCGCGTCCTGGCGAGATGGGTCAGCCATGGCCCGAACCCATATCAGCCCGCCACCAGGCTCGGACGTTTTGCGATGCCCTCCCACCAGGCCTGGATGTCGGCGAACGCCGCAAGCAGCTTTTGCCCGTCGGCGACCTTGACGAAATAGGCGATGATGGATGCCGCATGCAGGTCGGCCAGCGTCAGATGGTCCCCGAGCAGCCACGGCCCGGGAGGCTTGAGTGCGGTGAGCACCCGCAGCACCGTTTCCGCCTGGCGCAGCCCGTTGGCGACCAGTGCCTCGTCTGGCGCTTCCTTCTCAAGCCGCTCGACGGCGACGTCCCAGACCATCGATCTGTAGGCATAGGCGTCGAGCATGCCGATGATCTGGTTCATCGTTGCGCGGGTGCGGGCGTCTTTTGGCTGCAGTGCCGGGCCGTCGAACGCCTCGTCGACATAGCGGGCGATTGCGCTGGTTTCGAACAGGCGAAACCCGTCATGCTCGAAGGCCGGAATGCGGCCGAAAGGGTGATGCTCGAAGTACCAGGCGGGAGTGCCCTCGGCGGCAAAGACATCGACCGGCACAAGGTCGTAGTCGATGCCTTTTTCCGCCAGCACGAGGCGGACGATGCGCACATAGACGCTGTAGTCCGCCCCGTAGACGATCGGCTTGGCCATGGCTGCCGGCTTACGCCATCGCCTTCTGCAAATTCTCGTCGATCTTGTCGAGGAAGCCGGTGGTCGACAGCCATGGTTGGTCGGGACCGATCAAGAGCGACAGGTCCTTGGTCATGAAGCCGCTCTCAACCGTCTGGATGCAGACCTTCTCCAGCGTGTCGGCAAATCGCTTCAACTCGGCATTGTCGTCGAGCTTGGCGCGGTGGGCGAGGCCGCGCGTCCAGGCGAAGATCGAGGCGATCGAATTGGTCGAGGTTTCCTCGCCCTTCTGGTGCTGGCGATAGTGGCGCGTCACGGTGCCGTGCGCGGCCTCCGCTTCCACCGTCTTGCCGTCCGGCGTCATCAGCACGGAGGTCATCAGGCCAAGCGAGCCAAAACCTTGCGCCACCGTGTCGGACTGGACGTCGCCGTCATAATTCTTGCAGGCCCAGACGTAGCCGCCAGACCATTTCAGGGCGGAGGCCACCATGTCGTCGATCAGCCGGTGCTCGTACCACAGCTTCTTCGCCTTGAACTCGGCCTCGAATTCAGCCTCGTAGACCTCCTGGAAAATGTCCTTGAAGCGGCCATCATAGGCTTTGAGGATGGTGTTCTTGGTCGAGAGATAAACCGGATAATTGCGCAGCAGGCCGTAATTCAGCGAGGCGCGGGCGAATTCGCGGATGGAGTCGTCGAGATTGTACATCGCCATGGCAACACCGGCGCCGGGTGCGTCGTACACGTCGTGCTCGATCACCTTGCCGTCCTCGCCGACGAACTTGATGGTCAGCTTGCCCTTGCCGGGGAAGCGGAAGTCGGTGGCGCGATACTGGTCGCCGAAGGCATGACGGCCGACGATGATCGGCTTGGTCCATCCCGGCACGAGACGCGGCACGTTCTTCATGATGATCGGTTCGCGGAAAATGGTACCGCCGAGAATGTTACGGATGGTGCCGTTGGGCGACTTCCACATCTTCTTCAGCTTGAATTCCTCGACGCGCTGCTCGTCGGGCGTGATCGTCGCGCATTTCACACCGACGCCCCATTTCTTGATGGCATTGGCCGAATCGATGGTCACCTGGTCGTTGGTGGCGTCGCGGTGCTCGACGCCGAGGTCGTAATATTCGAGCTTCAGGTCGAGATAAGGGTGAATCAGCTTGTCCTTGATGAACTGCCAGATGATGCGGGTCATCTCGTCGCCGTCGAGCTCGACGACCGGGTTCGCCACCTTGATCTTCGCCATGAAAAGAATGCCTCGCTTTTGGGGAACTAAACGGCCTTGCCCGCATGGCTTCGGCCGGGGATGCGGAGCGTATATCAAAGCCTATTTGGCCGCGCAAACGCCGATCCGTGCAGAATGGGTCGTCTGTGCCGCGACCGGTGTTTTGCAAAAGCTTCATTTTGCCGAGCGGATGTGGCAGGGAACGCTGAAATGCCGCAAACAGCAGTTCATTGAGATCATGTCCGCCGTCGATCATCCTGAAATCGCATCCGCCGCCGGGCCGGCGATCATCCTGGTCGAGCCGCAGCTCGGCGAGAATATCGGCATGGTTGCGCGCGCCATGGCCAATTTCGGCCTTGCCGAACTGAGACTGGTCAACCCGCGTGACGGCTGGCCGAGCGAGAAGGCGCGCGCCGCCGCCAGCCGCGCCGACCATGTCATCGATGCCGTAACAGTGTTCGGCGACCTGGCGTCCGCCGTCGCCGACCTCAACTTCGTCTTCGCCACCACGGCGCGGGAGCGCGACGGCTTCAAACCCGTGCGTGGTCCGGTCGAAGCGGGCAGGGCGCTGAGGGCGCGTCAGATGGCCGGCCTGCGCACCGGCATCTTGTTCGGCCGCGAGCGTTTTGGGCTCTACAATGACGAGGTCGGGCTGGCCGACGAGATCGTCACCTTCCCGGTGGATCCCGGCTTTTCGTCGCTCAACATCGCCCAGGCCGTGCTGTTGATGTCCTATGAATGGATGAAGTCGGGCCTGGAAGACGAGACGGCGACCAATTTCTCCAGCCCTGAAATGAAGCCGGCAAGCAAGGAAGAGTTGCACGGGCTGTTTGCCTATCTCGAAGGCGCGCTCGAAGCGCGCGGCTATTTCCGCCCGGCGCCCAAGAAACCCAAGATGGTCGACAATCTGCGCGCCGTCTTGACGCGCGCCGGTTTCGCCGAGCCGGAACTGAAAGTGCTGCGTGGCATCATCTCGTCGCTCGACCGGTTTTCGCCGGCCATGCCGCGCGGTGACGGCTCGCCGGGAGACGATCCAAGGCGTTTGCCGGCCGCTGCGCGAAAACGCCAGGCAGACAAAGAAGATTAGAAATCGCTAAGCTTCGAACGGCTGAAGTAACCGAATTTTATTTGCCTCTCGTCCATTGTTGTCAAAACGGTGGGGTGGCAAATGTTCACGTCCAAAATCGGCCGTATGCGCTTCTTCTTCTATTCGCTCGGCGTAGCCCTGCTCGAGGCCGTTCTTGCTGTGCTGTGCATCGTTGGCACGATCGGCTTTGAGGGGCTGGTCAACTCGGCGCCCGGTCCATCGCGGCAAGGCATGGCAGGCGCGGTTCTGGTCGTTTCCCTCCTGGCCGTGGTCATGCGTGCCAACATCGCCTGGCGACGCAGCCGCGACGCCAACGGCAAAGCCTGGATCCTGTGGTCCTACATCGTGTTCTGCGCCATCTACGCCTTTCTGCAGGCAGGCACGCTGCTGGTCATCGATTTCAAGAACCCGGAAAGCACGTCCAGCGGTTTGAACCTGCTGGCGCTGTCGATCTTTGGCCTTTGGTGCACGATCCTGGTGGCTAAGCCGGTGGCGGGCATCAATATCGACGAACTGACATCGGTTTTCGATTTCGATGGCGATACGCCCATGCCTGCGGGATCCGGTCGGATGGCCAGCAGCACGGCACAGTCTTCCATGCGCAACGCCACACCGGCCACGCGCTCGGTGCCGTCCGCCCAGCCTATGGGCCGCCCGAGGCCCGCCGGCTTCGGCAAGCGCGGGCTCTAGACCGAGGCAAGGTCGTCTTCGCCGGCTTTGCATAGAACTTGCTGACATTCGCCACTTCAAGACCATGATGGTTGCAGATAGAAGAACGGCATTGGCCAATGACCGCCAAGCCTTCTGATCCAGCCTCTTTCATGGTCCGATATCAATGAGCCACCGTCCGATCCTGATGTTCGATTCCGGCGTTGGCGGATTGACCGTGCTGCGCGAAGCGCGCGTGCTGATGCCCGACCGGCGCTTCGTCTACGTCGCCGATGACAAGGCCTTTCCCTACGGCGCGTGGGAAGAGCCGGCGCTGCAGGCCCATATAGTCGAGCTCTTCGCCAAGCTGCTCGACCGTTTTGATCCGGAAATTTCGGTCGTCGCCTGCAATACCGCTTCGACGCTGGTGATCGATGCCTTGCGGGAAAAATTCCCTGGCCATCCCTTTGTCGGCACGGTGCCGGCAATCAAGCCGGCTGCCGAGCGCACCCGGTCCGGGCTGGTCTCGGTGCTGGCGACGCCGGGCACGGTGAAGCGCCAGTACACGCGCGACCTGATCGGCAAATGGGCGCAGAAATGCCATGTCCGGCTGGTCGGCAGCAACAATCTCGCCGGACTGGCCGAGGCCTACATGCGCGAGGGCTTTGTCGACGAGGAGGCCGTGCGTGCCGAGATCGCACCGTGTTTTGTCCAGCATGACGATTTGCGCACGGACATCGTCGTGCTCGCCTGCACGCACTATCCGTTCCTGGCCAATCGCATGCGCAAGACCGCGCCCTGGCCGGTCGACTGGATCGACCCGGCCGAGGCGATTGCGCGGCGCGCTCTGTCGCTGCTTCCGGCTGTCGACGGGCCATTGCCGCAAAGCGAGCCCGACATCGCCGTCTTTACCTCGGGAAAGGCGGACTTCGCCATCAGCCGGCTGATGCAGGGTTTTGGATTGAGCGCACGCTAATGCATGTCGCCCAAAAGTGCGCAGCGGTTTTGGGACAAGGACATGCATAAAAACAAAAAAACTAAAGCGCGTCGCCGACGCGCTTTAGACAGGTTCGAAGACAATGACGCGCCGATCCGGATCGGCCGAAACAAGCCTTAGCGTCAGGCCATCGCCCTGCCTGAACCCTGAGGCCTTCACATTCGCAACGACAGGCATGTCCGAGAGCTGAACGCGCGCACGCTGATCACCGACGTCGGTGACGACGGCCTTGAATGTTTCACCCACACGCCCCCTCAGCATCACCGCCTCGGCAAGGTCGATGGCCGCGTGGTTGATCTGCGAGGCGCGGGCGCCTGCGCGGCCCATCACCTTCGGCAGTCTGGAAAACGCCTCGTTAACGACTTGCGGCACCGGCTGGCCGTTGACGATGGCCAGCACGCATCGCACGACATAGCGATCGGCCAGCCGCCTCAGGGGTGCGGTGGCGTGGGCATAGGTCGCGGCCATCGCCTCGTGCCAGGGGACAACGCCTTCCTCATAGGGCTGGTAGGACGCACCGGAGCCGGCGCGGCGGATTTCCAGCATCAGCGCTGCCTGTTGCATGTTGGCAGGATCGAGGGTTCGCTGATAGTCGGGCAGGCTGGTCGAAGGAGGCCAGGACAGGCCTAAGGCCCGTGCCGCGCTGCGCAGTCTTTGCACTTTGGAAGCATCGGGCGGCGCCATCACCCGGAACAAGCCGGTCCGGTGTGCCAGCATGGCGTCGGCAATCGCCATGTTGGCGGCCAGCGAAAGTGCTGCGTTGTCTTGCTCGGATTGCAGCAGCGGTCTGAACGCAAGCTGGAACGTGCCATCGGCAAGCTGTTCCACCTCCTGCTCGGGCGGGTCGACGCGCGAAGCGCCGCGACGGTCTTCGGCCGCCGCCATGCGCCGCGCGATTTCGGCGAAGCCGACTGGGACGTCGGCGGCCTGCACGCTGTCATAGGCGAGCTTGGCGCGGCTTTGAATGATTGCCCGCTCCGCGCCATCCAGCCTTACCGCTCCGTCGTCGACGATCCGGACCGTGAAGATGACAGCCGGACGCGGACCGCTGGGCAGCAAGCTCGCGGCGCCCTCGGCAAGCACCCGGGGATAGAGCCCGGCCTTGCCGTCCGGCAAATACAGGGTTTCGCCTCGCGCCCAGGCTTCGCGATCCACCGCGTCGCCGTCCGCGACGAACCAGGCTACGTCGGCAATCGCATAGTGCAACAGAAGGTCGCTACCGCTCGCTTCGATCGAAAACGCTTGGTCAAGATCGGTGGAAGCCGCGGGATCGAGCGTCACGAAGGGCATCGCCGTGCGGTCGGCATGCTGGTCGGGCACGCGCCTGGCCGCCGTCTGTGCCATGGCCATTACATCAGGGGGAAATCCCTCCGGCACATGGAACTCGGTGCGGATTTTCGCGAGGCCGGTAGCGAGTGCCTGCGAGGGATCGTTCAACGATTTCATGGCGCCGTCCTACACCGGCGTTGCGGGCACGGGAAGGTGGTTTTGCCGGCAGTTGGCCGACCATGGGCAGACATGAGCGCGGAACGGAAGTTGACCGCCAGCGCTGGAACCGTCGCCGGAGCGCAACGTTTCTTCCTCTGTCAGCAAAGGAGGTGCCGATATGCCTGCAACCTCAAAAGCACAGCAAAAGGCCGCTGGCGCAGCCCTGTCGGCCAAGCGCGGCGAGACCAGGAAGAGCGAACTTCAAGGCGCGTCGAAGTCGATGTACAATTCGATGAGCGAAAAACAGCTCGAGGAATTCGCAGAGACCAAGCGCAAAGGCCTGCCGGAGAAGAAATCGGCAGACTGAAACCTTGAACCGAGTCGATAAACAAAGCCCGTGGCCGAAACCACGGGCTTCTTCGGTTCAGGCCAAGCCCGAAACCCCTGACGTCACCAGCAGCGCTTCACCTTGTAGCGGATGACCTTCTTGTGGCCATGCCGCCAGATGACCTTCTTCTTCACCACGACATGGCAGGTCTGACGATGCTTGTGGCCCTGCCAATGCTTGGCCATCGCTGGCTCGGGCACGGCGATCGACATCGTCCCGGCCAGGACGGCCGCACCGACCAACGAGAGGAAAAACTTCTTCATGCGACTTCGGGCTCCTTTGGCTCCAGTCCCTTCCTAAATGCCGTCGGCGCAACAACCTCCCGCCGCATCCGGCACGGCACTCAACGCCAAAGACGTGATATGGTTGCCGGGCCCAGCGCCAGCGACGCGCTTGACTCTGCTCAAATCTCCGTTTAACGAGCGCACCAACACCGGGCCGCAATGCCCGGTTGTTTCTTTTGCATGGCAAGCCCGGGAAAGCAGGTTTATCGTTTCCTGGGTTTTGTCTAGACTGACGTGTCCCGTGGGTTTTCCGCCGCGTTGCGTGGGAAAACCCTGTCAGGCCTCGAAAACGGAGGCCAGAGGAGGGCGCGTTTCCTTCACCCGGACCATGAGGCTCCGGGTGGTTTGTTTTGAAAGGGAATGCGATGAGCAAGCGCGAATCCGCGAAGTACAAGATCGACCGCCGTCTCGGCGAAAACATCTGGGGCCGCCCGAAGTCCCCGGTCAACAAGCGTGAATACGGCCCCGGCCAGCACGGCCAGCGCCGCAAGGGCAAGCTTTCCGATTTCGGCCTGCAGCTGCGCGCCAAGCAGAAGCTGAAGGGTCACTATGGTGATGTCTCCGAAAAGCAGTTCCGCAAAGTCTATGAAGAGGCTGATCGCCGCAAGGGCGACACCTCCGAGAACCTGATCGGCCTGCTCGAGTCGCGTCTCGACGCGGTCGTCTACCGCTCCAAGTTCGTGCCCACCATTTTCGCGGCTCGCCAGTTCGTCAACCACGGCCACGTCAACGTCAACGGCAAGCGCGTCAACATCGGCTCGTACCGTTGCAAGCCGGGCGACGTCGTCGAAGTGCGCGAAAAGTCGAAGCAGCTGGTCATCGTGCTGGAAGCGGTCGGCCTCGCCGAGCGCGACGTGCCGGACTATATCGAAGTCGATCACAACAAGATGGTCGCGACCTTCTCGCGCATCCCCGGCCTGGCCGACGTACCGTTCGCCGTGCAGATGGAGCCGAACCTGGTCGTCGAATTCTATTCGCGCTGATCGATCGCTTTTCTGCGATACCGGAAAGGGCCGCCCGTCGAGGCGGCCTTTTCTTTGTCGGCCATGTCCGCTAATCCGGCACTCTCGGCTATGGAAAGCGACAAGCCATGAACATGCTGGCAGACATCGAAACAGTTGAACCGATTGCTGAAGGCGGCTTCCATCCGCTGTTTGCCGACGTGCCGTCTTCCGTCGAGTTCAACAAACTGCGCAAGCGGCTGTTGCGGTTGACCCGTCAGGCGGTCGATGATTTCGCCATGGCGAGGCCCGGCGACCGCTGGCTGGTGGCCTTGTCCGGCGGCAAGGATTCCTACGGGCTGCTGGCCGTGCTGCTCGATCTCAAATGGCGCGGGCTGCTGCCGGTCGAGCTGCTGGCCTGCAATCTCGACCAGGGCCAGCCGAATTTCCCGAAGCACATTTTGCCCGATTACCTCGATGCGCATCGCATTCCCCATCGCATCGAGTATCAGGACACCTATTCGGTGGTCACCGACAAGCTGCCTCAGGGCAGCACCTATTGTTCGCTGTGCTCGCGGCTGCGGCGCGGCCATCTCTATCGCATCGCGCGCGAGGAGGGCTGTTCGGCGCTGGTGCTCGGCCACCACCGCGAGGACATTCTCGAAACCTTCTTCATGAATCTAATCCATGGCGGCCGCCTTGCCGCCATGCCGCCAAAGCTGCTCAATGACGACGGCGACGTCATGGTGCTGCGGCCGCTGAGCTACTGCGCCGAGGTCGATCTGGAAAAATTCGCGGCCGCTATGAAATTCCCGATCATTCCCTGCGATCTCTGCGGCAGCCAGGAAGGCCTGCAGCGCAACGCCATGAAGGCGATGCTGGACGACATGGAAAAGCGCATGCCGGGCCGCAAGGACACGATGCTGCGCGCGCTGTCCAACACCAGGCCGTCGCATCTGCTTGACAGAAAGCTGTTCGACTTTGCCGCCCTCAATGGCAGCCTCAGCACAGGACAAGACGTTTCCGATGATATTTGACGACCAAGCGATCGACTGGCTGGCCGAGCTTCTCGCCGATGCAGCCAGGGCCGAAATCATGCCGCGCTTCCGCCGGCTGGGCGAGGGTGACATCAGGCAGAAAACCTCGGCCGCCGACCTGGTGACCGAGGCCGACATCAACGCTGAGCGGCTGATCACGGCCAGGCTGCGCGAGCGCTATCCCACGGCGATGATCGTCGGCGAGGAAGCCTGTTCCGACAGTCCGGCGCTGCTTCAGGGGCTCGGCGATGCCGACCTCGCCTTCGTCGTCGACCCGGTCGACGGCACCTTCAACTTCGCCTCCGGCGTGCCGCTCTTCGGCGTCATGCTGAGCGTCGTCGTCAAGGGCGAAACCGTCGCCGGTATCATCCATGACCCCGTAGGCCGGGACTGGCTGATCGGCGCCAAGTGCGCCGGCAGCCATATCCGCCATGCGCATGGCGCGCTGGAGACGGTGCATGTCGCCGATGCCGTGCCGATCTCGCAGATGACCGGCTCCGTCTCCTGGCAATATCTGGCGGAACCGCAACGCTCGCTCCTGGCGCGCAACCAGACCAAGACCCTGTCGCAGTTCGGCTATCGCTGCGCGGCACATGAATACCGTCTTCTGGCCAGCGGCCATGCCCATTTCGTCGTCTACAACAAACTGATGCCGTGGGACCATCTGGTCGGTGTGCTGATCCACGCCGAGGCCGGCGGCTACACCGCGCGGATCGACGGCAGCGCCTATCTGCCCTCGCATATCGACGGCGGCATTCTTGTCGCCCCGGACAAGGAAAGCTGGCAGGAGTTGCGCAGGGAACTCTGGGCGCAATAATCGGTCCAACTGCTGGTAGAGGCTTTCGTCAAGTATATTGGCTCTGTTATAGTGTCCAATCTCTCGCGAAGTCGGAAGCTGCGAAATGAAACATCGGTCCGCAATTGTTGCAACGGCGCTTGCACTTGCCTTGGCCGCCGCTGGCGCCACTGAGGCAAGATCGCAGGAACGCGCGTGCGGCAGTCGCGATCCCGTCGATACCATAGACGAGATGTTTTCCGCGATCTTTGCCTGTTGGCAGCCGCCGCCTGGAAGTGCTGGCATGACCCTGACGCTGAGTTTCTCAATTCGCAAAAACGGCACGCTGATGGGCAAACCGCGCGCCACTTTCTCCCATATGGGAGATGATGCCTCGCTCAACCGGGTCTTTGTGTCATCCGTGCTCGAAGCTCTCGACAAGGCTCTGCCGATGCCTCTTTCGGACAGCATGGGTGGCGCCATCGCAGGGCGCCCGCTGTTCCCTCGTTTCACGGCAGTGATTGGCGGCGCATCCTGAAACGCGTCGCTTGAAGGTGGCTGCGGTCTGAGACAAATAAAACTCGTAGCGCAGAACAGTTGCTCAATGCAGGTCGGTGACGTGCCCTGAAATGGGTGGGTTGTGCGGCTGGAACATCTTGCCGCGCTCGGCGATCAGGATCATCAGCAGGGCCGCGACCGAGACGCTGCAGAAGCCGGCGGCAAGCGGCGTCACCGTGCCGTTGAAGGCCTGGCCGATCAGCGTGCCGAGGATGCCGCCGAGAAAAGTCTGCATGAAGCCCAGGATGGACGACGCGGTGCCCGCCAGTTGGCCGAGCGGCTCCATCGCGAGCGCGTTGAAATTGGCGCCGAGCGCGCCGAACGGGAGCATCGCGCTGGCGAAGAAGGTGATGAACAGCCAGAGTGGCATCTTCATTTGAAGCGAAACGGTGAGCCAGGCAAGGCTGATCACTAGGAACAACAGCAGTGCGCTCTGCGACAGGCGGCGCATGCCGATGCGGCCGACCAGGCGCGAGTTGAGGTAGTTCGAAAAAGCGAGAACGCCGGCGACACCCGCGAAGATGACAGGAAACAATTCGCCGACATGAAAAATGTCGACATAGATCTGCTGTGCGGAGGCGATGAAGCCGAACATGGCGGCGAAAATGAAGGTGCTGGCAAAGGCGTAGCAAAGCGCCATGCGGTTGGTGAGCACGATGCGGAAACCACCGACGACGGATGAGACTGTCAGCGGCCGGCGGTACTCCGGATGCAGCGTCTCCGGCAGCCGCAGCAGCGACCACGCCGACACGATCAGCGCTCCGACGGCCATGGTGACGAAGATCCAGTGCCATGTTGCGAACAGCATGATGAACTGGCCGATCCCAGGCGCGATCACCGGGATGGCCATGAACACCATGAAGATCAGAGACATCACCTCGGCCATGCGCCGACCGTCGAACGTGTCGCGCACGATCGAGACGGCGATGACGCGGGTCGCCGCCGCACCGATGCCTTGCACCAGCCGGCACAGCAGCAGGACGGCGAATGACGGGGCGATGGCGGCAGCTGCCGCCGCCACGACATAAATCGCCAGCCCGGCAACGAGCGGCGCGCGGCGCCCGAACCGGTCCGAGATCGGTCCGAAGAAAAGCTGTCCGCCACCGAAGCCCAATATATAGGCGGTGATCACATACTGGCGGTGGTTTTCATTCTCAACGCCAAGCGTGGCGCCGATTTGCTGCAGTGCCGGCAGCATGATGTCGATGGCCAGCGAGTTCAACGCCATCAGTGCCGCGCACAGCGCGATGAATTCCCAGCGCGGAATAGGCAATTTGCGTGCCTGTTGCGGCGCTTTTGCTGGCTGGTCCACGGCGGGTCCGATCTTCAAAACGAATATGCGCCGGCATGCCGGCGCATAACTTCGTCCTCACTCCGATAGGGGGAGGTAACATTTTGCCGGGGCGGGGCTGCCCCGTCTCAACTCAGAATCAGGCTGTCGCTTTGACGCTGACGCCCTTGTCGACGAGCAACGTCTGCAGCTCGCCCGCCTGGAACATTTCGCGGATGATGTCGCAGCCGCCGACGAATTCGCCCTTGACGTAAAGCTGCGGGATCGTCGGCCAGTTCGAATATTCCTTGATGCCTTGGCGCAGTTCGGCCGAGGTCAGCACGTCGACGCCCTTATAGTCGGCTCCGATGTAATCGAGGATCTGGACGACCTGGCCGGAAAAGCCGCACTGCGGAAAACCGGGCGTGCCCTTCATGAAAAGGACGACGTCGTTGCCCTTCACTTCGCTGTCGATGTAGTCGTTGATGCCGCTCATGAGATATCCTTTCACGCCTGTGGGAGTCAGGCTCGAAGCATAGCCATCAAATAAACCCATAGATGGGCCGAAACAAGATGTTTGCGCCGCCGTCGCGGAAATGGCGCAAAGGATCGCCTGTCTTGGGCCAAGCATCCCTGCCGATTGCAGCCTCCGGGACATGATGAAAAGACGATATGGCGCCGCCCTTCTGATCGCCATCCTGCTGGCCGCGATTGCCGTTGTCTGGTGGCCGAGACGCCCGGAGCCGCCGCCGCTGGTCATTGGCGGTGACCTGCCCGCGCCTTGCCGGAATGTCGCCTTCGAGGCGGTGACCTATGTCGTCTGCACGGTCGACCTGCGGACCTACAACCTCGCTGTCTTTCACGTCGGTGCCGACGGCAAGCCCTTCGGCTCGCTGGAGGCCTTCGGCAAGGCGGTTGCGGGCGAGGGGAGGCCGGTGCTGCTCGCCATGAATGGCGGCATGTATCACGAGGATTTGTCGCCGGTCGGCCTGCTGGTCGAGAACGGCAGCGAGAAGTCGCCGCTCAACCTTGCCGACGGCGAAGGCAATTTCTTCCTGAAACCGAACGGCGTCTTTCTGGTGGGCAATGACGGCAAGGCGGCTGTCATGGAAAGCAACGCCTATGCGGTTACTAAACGCGATGTTGCCTTCGCCACGCAGTCCGGCCCGATGCTGGTGATCGATGGCAAGATTCACCCACGCTTCGAGCCGAACGGAACCTCGCGCTACATCCGCAACGGCGTCGGCGTGCGCGATGAAAACACCGTTTTGCTGGCGATCTCGCGGTCTGAGGTCAGTTTCGGCAGCTTTGCGCGGCTGTTTCGCGACGCGCTACAATGCCGCAACGCGCTGTTCCTCGACGGCGCGGTCTCCGCGCTGTCGGATGGGAAAAGAATGATCGTCGGCGGAAAATACCCGGCGGGCCCGATCATCTCAGTGTCGGCGAAGCCGATCACGTCAGTGTCGGCGAAGCAGCCGCAGAAACAGTAGGCCAGCCTGGCTTCAGTCCGGCACGCTGGTCTGCAGGGCCAGCGCGTGCAGCACGCCGCCCATATTGCCCTTCAGCGCATCATAGACCATCTGGTGCTGCTGGACGCGGCTCTTTCCGCGGAAGCTTTCGGCCACCACTTCGGCTGCATAGTGATCGCCGTCACCGGCGAGGTCGCGGATCGTCACCTTGGCGTCCGGAATGCCGTCCTTGATCAGTTTTTCGATGTCGTGGGCATCCATTGCCATGGCAAAATCCTGTTCTGGGCGGCTAGGCACGAGTGACTCGCACGGCAGCCTAAAGCCTTTCTGGTCCGGGTTGAAGCCGTTCTGTCGGCGACGCAGTGTCTAAGGGCCATCCTGCCGCGGGTGAACCACACCATCTTCGGTAATGTCGTCGCGGGTCGAGAACCCCCGGCCAAGGCTGAACACCAGGACATAGAGCGGGATGTTGAGCGCCAGGTTGATAATCGGGAGATAGCTGGTCATCTGCCACAAGGGCGAAAAGAATGGTTGGCCATAGCCGTCGCAGATCAGCGATGACCCGTATTCCCACAGCGCGCCGGTAATGACCGCAATGGCAAAGAGCTTGATGCAGGTGGCGACATGCCTTGCGCGCGCCGGGTTCGGCAAAAGGCGGCTCCACACCACCAGGCAGACGATGGGGATCGCATAGATCAGACTTTGCAAGGCCAGCATCTGCAGTGTGCCATTGGCCGCCTCAAGGAACTGGTCACGCCTTTCCAGCAGCGGACAGACCTCGCTCGAGGTCGTCGACAGCAGGAAAAAGACGAACGGCCCGAGGAACCAGAAGAAGAACAGCGACGGCCAGAAGACGACTGCGATCAGCGTCCGGGCTGCCAGGCTGGTCAACTGGACTTGTCCATGAAGTTCGGGAACCAGCCTTCGTGGGCGGCGGTCAATTCGCTGACCGGGATCGCCCTGGCATCGCCGAGCTTCAGTTCGTTTCCACCGGTCGAGCCGATCCATGGCGCAAAGATGCCGAGCTTGCTCTGTTCCTCGCGGATGGCGTCCCATTCCTTGCTCTGCGGATCGACGGACAGCGTCAGGAGGTAGCGGCCCTGGTCTTCGCCGAACCAGACCGGGATCGGGTCGGTGCCGGCGAGCCCCGGAATTGTGGCGCCGATGCCGGACGCCATCGCCATTTCGGCCAGGGCTATCGCCAAGCCGCCATCGGAAAGGTCATGGGCCGCGGTCACGACGCCCGACGCGATCAGCGCGCGGACATGGTCGCCGACGCGCTTTTCGTGCGCGAGGTCGACGGATGGCGGCGGCCCGTCGGTACGGCCATGGATGTCCCTGAAATAGGCGGACTGGCCGAGATGGCTGCCCCAGCTTGCGGGTGCGCCGACCAGCAGGATCATCTGGCCCTCGGCGGCAAAGCCGATACGGGTCATCTTCGACCAGTCGGCAATCAGCCCGACGCCGCCGATGGTCGGCGTCGGCAGGATGCCCTGGCCGTTGGTTTCATTGTAGAGCGAGACATTGCCCGACACGATCGGGAAGCCGAGCGCGCGGCAGGCATCGCCAATGCCTTTCACCGCGCCGACCAGTTGGCCCATGATCTCAGGCCGTTCCGGATTGCCGAAATTGAGGTTGTCCGTCGCCGCCAGCGGCAGCGCGCCGGTGGCGGTAAGGTTGCGCCAGCATTCGGCCACCGCCTGCTTGCCGCCTTCATACGGGTCGGCCTCGCAATAGCGCGGCGTCACGTCGGAGGAGAAGGCGAGCGCCTTGGTCGGATGGCCTTCGACGCGCACCACGCCGGCGTCGCCGCCCGGAAGCTGCAGCGAATTGCCCTGGATCAGCGTGTCGTACTGCTCCCACACCCAGCGCCGCGACGACAGGTCCGGCCCGCCGAGCAGTTTCAACAGCGCATCGGCGACATCGGCCTTCGGCGCATCGCCGGCTGCGAGCGCCGCAGGCTTCTTCGGCTCGACCCAGGGGCGGTCATATTCCGGCGCCTTGTCGCCAAGGTCCTTGATCGGCAGGTTGGCGACCTCGTCACCCTGGTGAATGACGCGGAAGCGCAGATCGTCGGTGGTCTTGCCGACAATGGCGAAGTCGAGGCCCCATTTGTGGAAGATCGCCTCGGCTTCCTTTTCCTTCTCGGGGCGCAGCACCATCAGCATGCGCTCCTGGCTCTCCGACAGCATCATCTCATAGGCGCTCATGCGCTCTTCGCGCACCGGCACCTGGTCGAGGTGAAGCTCGATGCCGAGGTCGCCCTTGGCGCCCATCTCGACCGCCGAACAGGTGAGGCCGGCCGCACCCATGTCCTGGATGGCGATGACGGCGCCGGACGCCATCAGCTCGAGGCAGGCTTCGAGCAGGCATTTTTCGGTGAAGGGATCGCCGACCTGCACGGTCGGGCGCTTCTCGTCGATCTTGTCGTCGAACTCGGCCGAGGCCATCGTGGCGCCGCCGACGCCGTCGCGGCCGGTCTTGGCGCCGAGATAGACGACCGGCAGGCCGATGCCCTTGGCTTCCGACAGGAAGATCGCATCTGTCTTGGCGAGGCCGGCGGCAAAGGCGTTGACCAGGATGTTGCCGTTGTAGCGGGCATCGAAATTGACCTCGCCGCCGACGGTCGGCACGCCAAAGGCGTTGCCGTATCCTCCGACGCCGGAAACCACGCCGCTGACCAGGTGCCTGGTCTTGGGATGGTCGGGTGCGCCGAAGCGCAGAGCGTTCATCGCCGCAATCGGCCGCGCGCCCATGGTGAAGACGTCGCGCAATATGCCGCCGACGCCGGTCGCCGCACCCTGGTAGGGCTCGATGTAGGAGGGATGGTTGTGGCTCTCCATCTTGAAGACGACGCAGTCGCCATCGCCGATATCGACCACGCCGGCATTCTCGCCCGGACCCTGGATGACCTGAGGCCCGGTGGTCGGCAGCGTGCGCAGCCATTTCTTCGAGGATTTGTAGGAGCAGTGCTCATTCCACATCGCCGAGAAGATGCCGAGTTCGGTAAAGCTCGGTTCGCGCCCGACCAGATCGAGGATGCGCTGGTATTCGTCGGGCTTCAGCCCATGCGCGGCTATGAGTTCCGGGGTGATCGGCACGGAATTGGAAATGGTCATGGGCGGCGATTGGTGTCCATGGGAGAGGGGAATTTGAGTCCCCTCATATCGCAAGCTTTGGCGTGATACACCCCATCGGATGACGAAAAACGCCGGAAAACACAAGGCGACGATGGTAGCGGGGCGCCGCTGGGGAACGCTATGGCATCCCGGCCGTTAGGCCTCAAACCAATCAGGAGATTTCGACATGGCCACCAAGCAAGGCAAGAAAGACAATCGCCTCTCCGACAAGGAGGCCATGCATATTGCCGAGACCACCGACGTTTCGCCCAAGCAGGCCAAGGACCTGGCCGAGAAGCACGGCAAGGACAAGGGCGCGAAGGAAGCCAAAAACTTCAAGGCAGAGGGCTGAACCTGAAGATCGGGATACAGGAGGATCGAGTCAGGACGAACTGTCGTAGCCGGCGCGGCCTTCCTCCAGCAGCCGCCGGATCACCGCGACGCCGCCGTTGATGTCCTCGCGCCGCCTTGGCTGCGAGACGCCGAAACGCACGCCGTGAAAAACCTGCTCGGAACGCCCCGCCTTGAACTCGTCCTCGTCGTCGAGGAGCACGCCATTTTCGAGGCATGCGCTCCTGAACGTGCCGGACAGCCAGGGATCGGGCAGCGTCAGCCAGACGAAGGGCACGCTGCCGTGTGACTTGAAGGCGAAACCGGCCAGTGTCTCGCGCACGATGGCGATCCGGGTGGCAATTTCGGCAATGCTGCGTTTGCGGATATCGCCAGCCTGCCCTGACAGCACCAGCCGCGCATTCACCTCCGCCAGCAGGAACGGCATCCCGCCGGTCATCATCTTGTGGGCGACGCGGATGCGATGGCGATAGGCGGGCGGGCAGGAGAGCCAGCCGCCGCGAACACCTGCCGCGACCGATTTCGACAGACCGCCGGCGACAATGGTGCGTTCGGGTGCATATTCGGCGATGAGCGGCGTCGGATCTTCGGTCAGGCCGCCATAGAGATCGTCCTCGATGACGATGACATTGTACGCGCGCGCGACACGAGCGATCGCCTCGCGGCGCGAAACCGACAGGATCGCCAGCGTCGGGTTCTGCACCGTCGGCATCAGGAAGATCATCTTCGGGTGCTTTTGCGCGCAGACGCGTTCGAAATCCTCGGGATCGAGGCCTTCTTCGTCCGATGCCACCAGTGCTATGCGCCGCCCGATCAGCCCGGCGCTGCGGGCGATCTGCGAATAGGTGAGGTGCTCGAAGACGACATAGTCGCCCGGCGTGGTCAGCGCCGCGATCGCCGCCATCACCGCGGCATGGGTGCCCAGTGTGGGAACGATGGTTTCAGCAGCCGGACGGAACGAATTGCGCGACAGCCAGCGGGCGCCGGCCTCGAACCAGCGCTCCGGAAAATCCCTGGTGTAGCTCGAAATCTCGTGCGGGTGATCCTGCACCGTGCGCGAGAGCATGTCAGCGACAATGGCGCCCTGGCCGATGTCGGGCGCGGCCGTGCTGTCGAAACGCAGCTTGCCGGGCGGCGCATCGACATAGCGCGTGCCTTGCACGGCAGGCTCGGCGAATTCGGGTGACGCTTCCGATTGCTGCGCCAGCACATAGGTCCCGCGACCGACTTCGCCGCTCACCAGGCCGCGCTCGCGCAGCAGCTGATAGGCTCGGCCGATCGTGCCGACCGTCGTGCCGATATCATAGGCGAGATCGCGCTGCGGCGGCAATTTTGCCCCGGCATCGATGACGCCCTTGTCGATGTCCGACTCGATGCTGTCGGCAAGGCGCTGGTAAAGCGGGCCGGAACCGATGGTGAGGTCAGGGAGCCAATTTGTCATGGTCACAATTCTGTATATTGCACCAGATCGGGTGTCAATGCATATCAGAACCGTACCAAGATGGGTACAATTTGCAAGGTTGGCAGAAAGACAATGGATACAATCGAGACAATCCGCTGCGCGGGCATTGAATTGGTCGGGCCGCGCCCGTCCAGCCGGCGAGGCTTTGTCGGCCGGATCGTGCATGTGATCAGATCGCTGGCGCGATGGATCGACGTGCTGATCGAGCGCCGTCGCGGCCGCCTGGCTTTGCTCGAAATGACCGACGAGCAGCTCAGGGACATCGGTGTGTCGCGTGACGACGCTCACCGCGAAGGCATCAGGCGATTCTGGGACTAACTTGTAGTCTGGTCAGCGGCGTGTGCCCGGAGCCCTGAGGCGTGAGACGCCCTTATCGGCAAGCACGGCGAGGATGCACAGCACCAGGAAAACACCGGTGACGGCCAGCGCCGCAAGGGCGACGTTGGCCGCGCCGTTTTTCGCAACGTCGAGGAACGGGTAGGGCACTTCGCCTGCGATCGGTGCGCGCGCCAGCGCATAGGCGAGATAGGCGATCGGATAGGCCATCCACCACGAAATGTCGCTCCAGCGTGTCCTGCCGTCAGCGCCTGCAACAAGCCACCACAGCACGAACAGCACCGGCGTCACATAGTGCAGCAGCACGTCACAGAGCAGAAACAGCCCTTGCGGCTGCCAGAGCTGCGCCAGAACCGTGGCATAGACGATGAAGACCAGGGCGATGGAAGCCGCCACGCCCGCCCGCATCCGCGGCCCGGCAAAGGCCGGCAGCCAGGCGTAGCCCGAAGGCGACAGCAGCGAGACATGGACCAGCACTGCACCGATGTTGGTCAGGATGGTGAAGAAGCTGAACAGAAAGACGATGGAGCCGAGAAAACTGCGGCCGGCTTCCATCGATGCCGGGATGGTGATGCACGCTTGCAGGACAAGCCCGGCCAGACCTATGACCAATCCCGCAAACTGCAGGAAGCGGCCCATGGCGTCAGGCGGCCGCGTTGCAGGAGGGGTTGCCCGTTTGCCAGCGCGCAATGTCGGATCCGATGCGCGCGCCGAGCGGATCGTCCATCAGCGGACCGAACACGTCGACGCGGCTGGAATTGCCTTGCGCCTGGACGACCAGCAGCGGCTTGCCGCCATAATGCTTGGCCGGCACCAGCAGGAAGCGGGGCGTGCCGCTGAACGAATTCAGCTCATTGGCCATCTGATAGGATTTGAAGGCGGGATCCTTGCTGGCGATCCAGCATTTGTGGGCCGATATCGCTACCTGTTCCATGGCCAGCAGCGAAGCGCTCTTGCCCGTGGGGACCGGCGCGCTCTTCGGGCTGGACTGGCAGGACGCCAACGCCAAGCCGGCAGCAGCCAGGGGACCTAGGCGAACAATCATCAGTCTCATGGTCAACCGCCCCCGCGTTTTGAAAGGTATTCGAAGAGATATCAGGCGGCGATGCCGAGCGCGCCTTCGAACAGGGCGCGGCCGTCGCTTCCGCCATGCGCTGCCTCGATCAGGTTTTCGGGATGCGGCATCAGGCCGAGCACATTGCCCTTCTCGCTGACGATACCGGCAATGTCGTTCATCGAGCCATTGGGATTGCTGCCCTCGGCATAGCGAAACACCACCTGTCCTTCGCCTTCGAGACGGGCAAGCGTGTCGGCGTCGGCGAAATAATTGCCGTCGTGATGCGCCACCGGCGTGCGGATGATCTGACCCGGCTGGTAGCGGCGGGTGAACATGGTGTTGGCGTTGGCGATTTCGAGCTTCACCTCTCGGCAGACGAATTTCAGCGAGGCATTGCGCATCAGCGCGCCGGGCAAAAGGCCAGCCTCGACCAGGATCTGGAAGCCGTTGCAGACGCCGATGACCATGACGCCCTTGGCCGCCTTTTCCGCCACCGCCCGCATGACCGGCATGCGCGCGGCAATGGCGCCGCAACGCAGATAGTCGCCGAACGAGAAGCCGCCGGGAATGGCGATCAGGTCCACATCAGGGATTTCGGTGTCGGTCTGCCAGACGGTCGCCGGCGCCTGCCCGGAGATCTTGGTCAGCGCCGCAATCATGTCGCGGTCGCGGTTGAGGCCGGGGAGAAGAACGACAGCTGATTTCATATCAAGCGATCTCCACCGCGTAATTCTCGATCACTGTGTTCGCCAGCAGCTTGTCGCACATGGCTTTCAGATCGGCTTCGGCCTTGGCCTTGTCGGTCTCTGAGAGCTCGAGGTCGAAGACCTTGCCCTGCCGCACCTGGCCGACGCCGCCGAACCCCAGTCCGGACAGAGCGTGCTCTATGGCTTTTCCCTGCGGGTCGAGCACGCCGTTCTTGAGGGTGACGGTGATGCGGGCCTTGATCATGCTGGACAGGTTCCTGTTCGAAGACTTAGCAATTCCAGGAAAAGTCTGAAGCGGTTTTTCGTCCGGAATCGCGTCAAGAAATGAAGACTTAGTGCGGCTTGCCTTTGAGGCCATCGGTCGAGGCGACGAGCACCGGGCCGGTCGGGCGCGGCGGCTCGTTCTCGTTCATGATGCCGAGGCGGCGGGCAACTTCCTGATAGGCTTCGACGAGGCCGCCCATATCGCGGCGGAAACGGTCCTTGTCGAGCTTGTCCTGCGTTGCCACGTCCCACAGCCGGCACGAATCCGGCGAGATCTCGTCGGCAACGACGATGCGCATCATGTCGCCCTCGAACAGGCGGCCGCATTCGATCTTGAAATCGACGAGTTGGATGCCGACACCCATGAACAGGCCGGAGAGGAAGTCGTTGACGCGGATGGCCAGCGCCATGACGTCGTCGATCTCCTGCGGGCTTGCCCAGCCGAAAGCGGTGATGTGCTCTTCCGACACCATCGGATCGTCGAGCGCATCGGCCTTATAATAGAATTCGATGATCGAGCGCGGCAGAACGGTGCCTTCCTCGATGCCGAGGCGCTTGGACAGCGAGCCGGCGGCGACATTGCGCACCACCACTTCGAGCGGAATAATCTCGACTTCCTTGATCAACTGCTCGCGCATGTTGAGCCGGCGGATGAAGTGGGTCGGAATGCCCATGCGGTTCAGATGGTTGAAGATGTACTCGGAAATGCGGTTGTTGAGCACACCCTTGCCGTCGATGACCTCATGTTTCTTCTTGTTGAATGCGGTCGCATCATCCTTGAAGAACTGGATAAGTGTGCCCGGTTCCGGTCCCTCATAGAGGATCTTGGCCTTGCCTTCATAAATGCGGCGGCGATTTTTCATCTGATTTTTCTCTGGATTTGCGGGCAGGCGGCAAGCGACCAGTTCCTGTCCGTCTGCCTAAATTGGTGCGGCGACGGGTGGGGTTCAATGCCGGGTCTATCCCAATCACAGCGTTTGCTCAATCGGCAAATCCTTTCCATCGACCGCTTTCAGGAATGAAATGCCGCAGCGCAGCAAGCGATGTAGCATATTGACCGGCCCGCGCCCTTTTGGTTTGTGCTGCGGCAGCACACATATCCATCACCAACGCGAATCGATTTCATCGGAGGGAAGCCATGAGCAGCATGAAAGACCGCGAAGAGGGTTTTGAGCGCAAATTCGCCTTCGACGAAGAACTTCGCTTCAAGGCTTCGGCACGCCGCAACAAGGCGCTTGGCCTGTGGGCAGCCGAAAAGCTGGGCAAGTCCGGCACTGACGCCGACGCCTATGCCAAGGAAGTTGTGGTTTCCGATATCGAGGAAGCCGGCGATCACGACGTATTCCGCAAGATCCGCAAGGATTTCGACGCCGCCGGCGTCGACCAGTCGGATCACCAGATCCGCCGCACCATGGACGAACTGATGGCGCAGGCGATCGAGCAGATCAAGAACACCTAGAGCGAGTAGCGCTGGACCAATCGACCGCCCGGTCCAGCCGGGCGGTTTTTCTTTGCCTTTTCAGCCTTTTCCGGCTGAAACTGTGCGTAGGCCTGTTACAAGGCTCTACCCAACGAGGAAAGCACCCATGTCCCTGAAGTCACGCCTGGCGGCGGATGAAACGCTGTTCACCGCCTGGTCCGGCGTTCCGGACGCTTTGACGGTCGAAATCATCGCCAAGCAGGGTTTTGACGCCGTCACCCTCGATATGCAGCATGGCGGACACCACGAAGACTCGGTCTTGCGCGGCCTGGTGCCGGTGCTGGCCGCCAACAAGCCGGCGCTGGTGCGCATTCCGGTCGGCCGCTTCGACATGGCCAGCCGCGCCCTCGATTTCGGTGCCGAGGCGGTGATTGCACCGATGGTGAATTCGGTGGCCGATGCAAAACTCTTTGCCGCGGCGATGAAATATCCGCCGATGGGCGAGCGCTCCTGGGGCCCGACCTATGCTTTTCCGCGCCATGGCAAAGGCGACCACGCCGAATGGCTGCGCGACACCAATCAACGCACCATGGCCTTTGCCATGGTCGAAACGCGCGCCGCACTCGATGCGCTGGACGGCATCCTCGACACGCCGGGCATTGACGGCATCTTCCTCGGCCCATCGGATTTCTCCATCGCCTGGTCGAATGGCGCCACCGTCAATTCGACGCTGGAAAGCATGATGGAAACCGTCGCCTCCATCGCCGAGCGGACGCGCAAGGCGGGCAAGCATGCGGCAATCTACGTCGTTGAGCCGGCGATTGCCGGCCGCGTCGTGGCGATGGGCTACCGGCTGCTGGCGATGGGCTCGGACCATGCGCTGATTTCGCTCGGCGCAAAGATACTCATCAAAAGCATGAACGATTCGATCAAGGGCTGAGGCGTGGTGCCTTGCCCGGTCAGGCCTTGAGGTCGGTCAGGAACTTGGCGAAGGTCATCGACCCTTCCGGCCACGGGCCGAAGCCGGCATCCTCATTGAGGTGACCGGTTTCGCCGGCATCGATGAACAGCGAACCCCAGGCAGCGGCAATGTCCTCGGCAACCTCGAAGGCGCAGAACGGATCGTTGCGGCTGGCGATGACGATGGACGGGAAGGGCAGCGGTTCGCGCGCATAGGGACCAAAGGTCATCAGGTGACGCGGCCTTATCTCCGGGTTGGCGACGTCGGGCGGCGCGACAAAAAACGCGCCGGCGACCGGCTTCCTGAACTGCGGAATGGCCTGCACCGCGGCCGCCACACCGAGGGAATGGGCAACGATCACCACCGGCCGCTCGGCCTCGTTGACAGCGTTCGCCACGCTCGTCGTCCAGTCCTCGCGCACCGGCTTCGACCACTCCGCCTGTTCGACCCGACGCGCTGTCGACAGTTTCGACTGCCAGCGTGTCTGCCAGTGTTCAGGGCCGGAATTGGTGTAGCCCGGCACGATCAGAATATCTGCGTCTTTGACTTTCATGGCGCTGAGATAGCGAGCGGCCGTGTCTCGTGCAACCCGCGCTGACGCATGCGGTGCATCACAATTGTGAACAACCTGTTCGATTCTTTCCATCTTGTGTGAACGATCAGGATCGACGATTTGAGGCAGGAAGAGATGGACAACAGAATAGACTGGTGGCGCGGCCTGGGATAATGCGCTGAACGGAGGTTTTATGAGCGAACTGCCTTTTGCCGCGACGACCCCCGTCAGCGTGTCACGCGTGGGCCTGAAGGCGCGCGACGCCGAAGGACTTGCCGATTACTACCGGGCTGTTGTCGGCCTGCAGGAATTGAGCCGCGCCGATGGCGCCATCACGCTGGGCGCTGCCGAGCGCCCGCTGCTGGTCATCGAGCCTGACGCAGCGGCCAAGCCCGACGATCTGCGCAGCGCCGGCCTTTTCCACACCGCTTTCCTTCTACCCAGCCGCGCCGATCTCGGCCGTTGGATAAACCATGCCGCCGCCAACAAGATCCGCATCGAGGGCGCCTCCGACCATCTGGTCAGCGAGGCTTTGTACCTGACCGACCCCGAAGGCAACGGCATTGAAATCTATAGGGACCGTCTGCCGCAGGAGTGGAAGTGGAACGGCGACAAGATCGCCATGGCGACCGAGCGGCTGAATCTGGCCGCCGTGGTTGGCAGCGTGCCGGCCGGTGACGCCGGCTGGCAGGGCGCGCCGCAAAACAGCATTATCGGCCATGTCCATCTGCGCGTCGGCCGGCCGGAAGATGCCGAGGCCTGGTGGCACGACGAATTTGACTTCGACACGGTCGCTAAGTATGGAGGGCAGGCGGTGTTCCTGTCGTCGGGAGGCTACCACCATCATATCGGTGGCAATTCGTGGCACAGCGCCGGCGCCGGGCGCCGCGATCCGTCCCGCTCAGGGCTGGCCTGGGTCGAGATGCGCTCGGACAAGACAACCGCTGACATCACACGGGAAGATCCGTGGGGCACGGTGATCCGCACCGTGCCAGGCGCCCCAGGCTGAGCGTCTGCTCGGTTCTTACAAGGAATTGGCGGCGTAGCCCGTCAGCAGCCCATGCGCCCAGCTGTCGAAGCCGGTGGCTGTCGCGCGGCTGGACGTCTCGGTCCAGTCATAATTGACCACGTGATGGCTGAACGACCATTGTCCGTCCTTGCGCGTAGCGAGGGCGTAGCGGGCATGCGGACTGCCGGTCACGGTCAGGCCGGGGAATGCCTGGACGCCGACGCTGCCGGGATTGAGGATTGTCCGGTTGTCCGACAAGCGCACAAGGCGCGGCGTATGTGTATGGCCGCACAAGGTCAGCCCGGCGCCGGCGCTGCCGAGCTTGTGCCTGATCTGCTTTTCATTGGACGGGTGGAAGTGGCTGCCTCCATCTTCCTCGAGCAGGAACACGTTGTCGTCACTCGGGCTGCCGTGGCACAGCAGGATGTCCGGGGCAGGCGACAGGGCGACCGGCAATGCCGAGAGCCAGGTCAATGACGCCTGGGACAGGCGTTGGTGAGTGAAAGCATCGACGTCTTCCAACCCGGAAGCAGGCGGCTCGATCAGCACACGGTCGTGATTGCCGCGCACGGTCGGCCAATTCTGCGCCATCAGATATTGCGCGGTTTCTTCAGGCCATAGCGGCCCGGAAAGACAATCGCCCAGATTGACGATTATGTCGGGAGAAGCGTCTTTGATCTGCGCATGAACCGCCTCAAGCGCGCCCAGATTCCCATGGATGTCGGAAAGGACGGCCAGCCGCATCGAAAACCTATCCGAAAACCCGCTTGAAGATCGTGTCGACATGCTTGGTGTGATAGCCCAGGTCGAATTTCTCGCGGATCTCGGCTTCGGGCAGCGCTGCGGTGACTTCCTTGTCGGCCAACAATTCCTCAAGGAAATCAGCGCCATGTTCCCATACCTTCATGGCGTTGCGCTGCACCAGGCGGTAGGCGTCCTCGCGGCTGACGCCGGCTTGCGTCAGCGCCAAAAGCACGCGCTGCGAATGCACAAGGCCACGGAACTTGTTCATGTTCTTCAGCATGTTGTCGGGATAGACCAGCAATTTGTCGATGACGCCGGTCAACCGCGACAGCGCGAAATCGAGTGTTATCGTGGCGTCCGGGCCGATCATGCGCTCGACCGAGGAATGCGAAATGTCGCGCTCGTGCCAGAGCGCGACATTCTCCATCGCCGGCAAGGCCATGGAGCGCACCATGCGGGCAAGGCCGGTGAGGTTTTCAGTCAGCACCGGGTTGCGCTTGTGCGGCATTGCCGACGAGCCCTTCTGGCCCGGCGAAAAATACTCTTCCGCTTCCAGCACCTCAGTGCGCTGCAGATGGCGGATCTCGGTCGCCAGCCGCTCGACCGACGAGGCGATGACCCCGAGCGTGGCAAAGAACATGGCGTGGCGGTCGCGCGGGATGACCTGCGTCGACACCGGTTCCGGCTTCAGCCCAAGCTTTTTCGCCACATGCTCTTCGACATAAGGGTCGATGTTGGCGAAGGTGCCGATCGCGCCCGATATGGCGCAGGTGGCAATATCCTCTCGCGCGTGCACCAGCCGCTCGCGGCAGCGTGAGAACTCGGCATAGGCCTGCGCCAGCTTGACGCCGAACGTGGTCGGCTCGGCATGAATGCCGTGGCTGCGGCCGATGGTGACGGTGTCCTTGTGCTCGAAGGCCCGGCGCTTCAGCCCGGCGAGCAGGCCGTCGAGGTCGGCCAGCAGGATATCGCTGGCGCGGCCGAGCTGCACCGCAAGGCAGGTGTCGAGAACATCCGATGAGGTCATGCCCTGGTGGATGAAACGCGCATCCGGCCCGACGAATTCGGCGAGATGGGTGAGGAAGGCGATGACGTCGTGCTTGGTGACGGCCTCGATCTCGTCGATCTTGCCGACGTCGAATTGGGCGGCGCCGCCTTTTTCCCAGATGGTTTTGGCGGCTTCCCTGGGAATGACGCCGAGCTCGGCCAGCGCATCGCAGGCATGGGCCTCGATCTCGAACCAGATGCGGAAGCGGGTTTCCGGCGACCAGATGGCGACCATTTCCGGCCGGGAATAGCGAGGGATCATCCGTCAGTCCTGATGTGTCGGTGGTTAAGTGCGCCTCCTATCAGAGGCGGACCGAATGCTCAACGCTGCCGGCGTGCAAACCACACGCTGGCGGCGGCAAGCGCGATGAATCCGAGCGGAAAATAGAGCCTGATACCCAGCACCACGAACTGGTAGAGCGCCGTCAGCGAGGTGAAGACCAGTTCGAACGCCCACCGGGCGGTGAAGGCCTCCGCGTGCCATTCGGCATAGTAGGAGCGGTATTGCAGCGCAAACAACCCGCCGGTGAAGGCGAGCGTCGTGGCAAGCAGGCAGACGAAGGCGGCGGCGAACGCCACCTCCCAATGCCGGTCGAGCGAGACCAGCCGCGCCGCGAACAACCCGACGGGAAAGGCCAATGCCGCGCCGGTCGCAAACAGCAGGGCGACGAAGCGGATCTTTTCCGGGGTCTCCCAATTGTCGAGCCAAAGACCGGTCAGCGCGCTGGCGCCCATGGCCATCGCCCACAGCAAGGCGCCGACAAGCGCCGTGCCCGTCGATGGTACGGCGCGGCTGACGCGATTTCCGGCGCGCTTGCGCCAACTGGATTGATCGAGCGATGTCACAGGCGTCCGGTCACGGCGATCCAGCGAAAATCCGGCCCTTCGAAGCCGTATTGGCGCACCGCGATCAGCACCGCATAGGCGCTGATGCCGTCCATCGAAAATGTCTGCACCGCGCCGATCCTGTAGCCGTTCGGGCAGCCACGGCTTTTCGGGATCGATTTATCCTCATGCAGCAGATGGGTCTGGCCGCCATCCCTGGCCTCGATCCGCAGCAAGCGAAAACCGTTGATCTCGCCTTGGCTCTGGCAGCTTTCGGTGTCATTCATGCCGATCTCGTCCAGCCGGAATTCCAGCGGCGGGTCGACCGGCGAAAAGATCGGCCGTGGGTTGACCACCATGCGGAACGGGTCGGCCGACAATTCGGTCACCGGGTTGAAGCCGGCGGTGATGCCGCGGTTGGCGGTAAGCTCGGCCTGGGCAATGATTGCTTCGCCTTTTTGCCTGGCTTGCTGACGGGCCGTCTCGAGCGAGGCGGTCTCATCCTCCAGCCGGACCCGGATTGGCGTGCCCTTCAGGAACGTGTCGTCGGCGGTGTTGATGTAGTAGCGATTGGCATAGGGAAAGCCCGAACCGTCTGCCACACCATATTCCTCGAAGGTGAAGACGCTGCCATCCTTGCTGAAGCCGAGGATTTCAAGCTCGGCGACATCGCCCGCTCGGGCGGCCATGGCGGATGCGAGATGGACCAGCAGGCAAACGCCAATCAGGACGAGATTTCGCATCGGGGTTCCGCTCCGCCTGCCGTGGTTCGATCGTTCCCTATCACGAGACAGTCAAAACATCGTGCTATTCGAAAGGCGATGCATCCAATTTCGCCTCTGTTTGTTATCGTCGATCGTTTTCAAAAGGAGAACACCCCATGACTGAGGCCAGCAAGATTCGCGAGCATATGGAAGTGGTCGGCGCCGACGGCGTTCACATCGGCACCGTCGACAGGGTCGATGGCGAGCGGATCAAGTTGACCAAGGCCGATAGCGGCGAGGGCACCCATCAGGGGCATCACCACTACATTCCCTTGAGCCTGCTTGCCGAGGTCGAGGGCCAGAAAGTCTGGCTGTCGGCGAATTCGGATGTCGCGGTCAGCTTCGAGGAAGAGGAGTCCGACCCGACCTGACTGAAAGTCAGCGCGACGACCACACCGGAAACAGATCGCCATCGGCCGGCGTCGCGGCATGGATGCCGCGGCTGATGGCGCGCGCCATGGTGGCGCCGGCGGCGGCAAAGAAATCGACGGCATCGTCGGCGCTGAGTTCTATGCCGCTCTTCCCCGTCGCCAGCGCGAACACCAGATCGCCGTCAGCCGGCGTGTGCACGGGCCAGATGGCGCGCACGAAGCCGTCATGCGCTGATATCGCCAGCCGCTTGGCTGCCGCCTTGGTCAGCACGGCATCGGTGGCGATGACGGCGATGGTGGTGTTGCCACCGGCCTCGGCTTGTCCACCGACACGCTTGTCGCGGTATTTCAACAGGATCCGCCTGGCATCGCCCGGCATTGGCGAGGGATAGCCAAGCCCGCCGAACTCATCCCCGATCTCGAAGGGCGCCGCCCAGAAATAGCGGGTCCGCGCGATCGTTACCGAGCCGGTCGGGTTGGCGGCGGCGAGCGCGCCGATGGTGATGCCGCTGTCGAGCACGGTCGAGGCCGAGCCGAGGCCGCCCTTCAGCCCGGAGCTTAGCGCGCCGGTGCCGGCGCCGATTGTGCCGAGCGGAAAGTCGACTGTTGCCGCCTGAGCTGCTTCGTAGCCGAGGTCGCGGTAGGGAGGATAACGGCCCCAATCCTTGTCGCCGCCATTGCGCAGGTCAAACAGGATCGCCGTCGGCACGATCGGCACCCGAGAGCCGCCGACATCGACGCCAATGCCTTTTTCACGCAACGCCGCCTGCACGCCCGACGCGGCGTCGAGGCCGAAGGCCGAACCGCCCGAAAGCACGACGGCATGAACCGCCTCGATGGAATTGTGCGGTTCGAGCAAATCGGTCTCGCGCGTGCCCGGCGCGCCGCCGAGGATCTGCACGCCACCGACCGCCGGTTCGCCGCACAATACGGTGGTGACGCCCGATTTCAGCCTGGCATCCGACGCGTTGCCGACGCGCAAGCCGGCGACATCGGTGATCAGATTGCGCGGCCCGGTGCGAAACATCAATTCGTCTCCGCCGGCACGAAACGCGTCCCGTCGAAGCGGAAGGCGCGATAGAGGTTTTGGCTCAGATCGCCTTTGTCGTCGAAACGCAGCGGACCGATCGCGGTGGTGAAATCATGCCCCGTTAGCGCGTCGGCCAGCCCCTTGCCCGAGGTCTCGGGCGCGGCGGAGGCCGCCTTGGCAATCTCCACCGCCGCATAGGCCGGCAGGGCATAGCCATCCGGCGCGATGTTTTTGGCCGTAAACGCCGCCAGCACCTTGGGATCAGCGACATCTGCCCATTCCGGCGGCGCGATCATCAGCGTGCCGATGGCGTAAGGCACATCGCCGGGTGGCGTGCGCAAATTCTCACCGCCGGCAAAGACAATGCCGGCCTCGAGCTGGCCGGCGTCGCGGCCCATAATGGCGATGTCGTCGCCGTCGCCACCGGCAAAGACATGCGTCGCGCCCGCCTTCTTCAGCCGGCCGATCAGCCCGATCTGGTTGTCGAGCTGGGGCCGGAACGTGTCTGTGAAGACCGGCTTCAGCGCCGCCTGTTCGGCCGCTGCGCGCAGCGTCTCGGCGATTTCGCGGCCATAGATGGTCCCGTCATCGACGATGGCGAACAATTCGCTCTGCCACAGCCGGGTCAGGATGCCGGCCACCGCATTGCGCTCGTCGTCGCCGCGTGGCCCCAGCCGGTAGACCGGCCAGCCGGTTTTGGCGCGGCGATCGGTCAGGCTTTCGGTGCGCACGCCAACGGTGATGACCGGTATGTTGGCGTCCTTGAGGATCGGCAGCGCCGCCTGGATCGCCTCGGTGCAGAGGAAGCCGACGACGATATCGACCTTCGCAGCGGCGAATTCCCTGGCGGCGGTAGCCCCGCCATCGGCGGTGCAGGCATCGTCGACCGTCCTGATCTCGGCGCCGTTGGCTTCTGCTGCCAGGGCAGCACCCGCCTCAATCTGCTTGCCAAGGATCGCCGACGGACCGGACAGGGGCGCGGCGACGCCGACAAGCAGCGTCTGCGCGCCCGCGCTTGCCGGCAGCAGCCAGAGCAGTGCCGCTATTACAGCTGTTGGGGGTCGCATTCTGACGACGAATTCCTCCGTGCCGGTCGCATGCTTCCAGCGTCTCTTCCGCCAAGACCTAAAGGCTGCCCGCCCCAGGCGCAACACGGGAATTTGCGGATTGGCGTCAAGCACTTCGCTTGTGGCCTATTGTGTGCCGCCATATATAACGCTTGGATTCCCGCTTATGGAAAATCATCGGTGTTGAAGTTGAACGACATAGGGCCCCAGGCCTATCGCGACGCGATGGCGCATTTTGCCGGCCATGTCCATGTGGTGACCACCGAAGGGGCCGCCGGCAAACGCGGCACGACGGTGATTGCCGCCTGTTCGGTGTCGGACACGCCGCCGACGGTTCTCGTCTGTCTCAACCGCGAGAATGCCAAGAACGAGCTGTTCATGCAAAACGGCCGGTTTGCGCTGAACACGCTGGCTTCGCACCAGCAGCCCCTATCGGTGGCGTTTTCAGGCCTGACCGGGCTGTCGGCCGATGAGCGTTTCGCGCTTGGCGAGTGGGATGTCATATCGACGGGCGCGCCTACCCTGAAGGGCGCTCTTGCGGTTTTCGACTGCGAATTGATGGACACCAAGGATCTCGCCACCCATCGTGTGCTTTTTGGCAAGGTGACAGGCCTGCGCATGGGCGATAATTTGCGGCCGCTGATCTACCACGCCCGCGACTACCACGTGCTGCAGAGCGGAGCAGAGGCGGCAACGGAGAAAGAATGACCGAGCTGAAACCGCGCCCCGCGCCGCGGACGATCGACGAAACGCTCGATCTCCTGACCGGCGCGGACTACGTCGCGGACCGCTCGCTGGCAACGGTGCTGTTCCTGTCCCTGCGCATGCAGCGGCCGCTGTTCCTTGAAGGGGAGGCCGGCGTCGGCAAGACCGAGATCGCCAAGGTGCTGGCGCAGGCACTCGGCCGCCGGCTGATCCGCCTGCAATGCTATGAAGGGCTCGACGTCTCGTCCGCTGTCTATGAGTGGAATTACGCCGCGCAGATGATAGAGATCCGCATGGAGGAGGCGGCAGGCTCGGTCGACCGCTCCGACATGGAGCGCAATGTCTTTTCCGAAAAATACCTGATCCGCCGCCCGGTGCTCGATGCGCTGACCGGCAAGGCGGGTGCGGCCCCGGTGTTCCTGATCGATGAGCTCGACCGCACCGACGAGGCTTTCGAAGCATTCCTGCTCGAAATCCTGTCCGATTTCCAGGTGACGGTGCCTGAGCTCGGCACCATCAAGGCGGAGGAGCCGCCGATCGTCATCATCACCACCAACCGCACCCGCGAAATCCACGACGCGCTAAAGCGGCGCTGCCTCTATCACTGGGTCGACTATCCCAATGCCGAGCGCGAGCTGGAGATCGTGCGCCGCAAGGTGCCGCAGGCCAACAGCCGACTTTCCGCGGAAGTGGTGTCGTTCATCCAGAAGCTGCGCCGGGTCGAGCTGTTCAAGGCGCCGGGTGTCGCCGAAACCATCGACTGGGCCGGCGCGCTGACCGAACTCGACAAGGTGGCGCTCGATCCCGAAACCGTCTCCGACACGATCGGCGTTTTGTTGAAATACCAGGACGACATTGCCCGCATCGGCGCGGGCGAGGGCCGGCGCATCCTTGATGAGGTCAAGGCCGAACTGGCGGCGGCGGAGTAGGGCAGTGAAGGCGCCGGGTGCTTACCCCAAAGAGACCGACCCCAGAGAGGCGACGGAAGACGGGCGCATCGCCGACAACATCGTCTATTTCGCCCGCACCTTGCGCAAATCCGGCATGCGGGTCGGGCCGGCTTCGGTCAAGGATGGGATCGAGGCGGTGCTGGCAGCCGGCATCGGTTCGCGCGACGATTTCTACTGGACGCTGCATGCCGTGCTGGTGTCGCGGCACGAGGATCACCCTGTTTTCGACGAAGCCTTCCGGCTGTTCTGGAAATCGCGCGAGCTGATCGAGAAACTTCTGGCGATGTTCTCGCCTGTGGCGCCCGACACCAGGGAGAAGCAAAAGCCGCGCGCGGCAGAAAACCGCGTCAGCCAGGCCATGTTCGAAGGCCACGAGAAGAATCGGCCGGTCAGGGAAATCCCGGAGATCGAAGTCGACGCCCGGCTAACCTTCTCCGGGAATGAAGTGCTGCGCGACAAGGACTTTGCCCAGATGAATGCCGACGAGATGGCAGACGCCAAGAAGGCGATTGCCCGGCTGCGGCTGCCGTTCGACATGGTCCGTACCCGGCGCTTCAAGGCAGACCTGCATGGCCGCCGTATCGATCCACGCGCCATGATGCGCTCGGCCGCGCGCACCGGCGGCGAACTGATCCTGCCGAAATTCCGCTCAGCCCGCGAAGTGCATCCGCCGCTGGTGGTTCTCGCCGATATCTCCGGTTCGATGAGCCAGTACACGCGCATCTTCCTGCACTTTCTGCATGCGCTGACCGAAAAACGGCGGCGCGTGCACACCTTCGTCTTCGGCACGCGACTGACCAATCTCACGCGGCAGATGCGCCATCGCGACCCCGATGCCGCCCTTGCCGACTGCTCGGCGGCGGTCAAGGACTGGTCGGGCGGCACCCGCATCGGCGATACGCTGGCGGAGTTCAACAAGCACTGGTCACGCCGCGTGCTCGGGCAGGGCGCGGTGGTGCTGCTGATCACCGACGGGCTGGAGCGCGACGATGTCGCCGGCCTGTCGGAGGAGATGGATCGCCTGCACAAATCCTGCCGGCGGCTGATCTGGCTGAATCCCCTATTGCGCTTCGACGGTTTCGAGGCCCGCGCCCGCGGCGTCAGAGCGATGCTGCCTCATGTCGACGAGTTCCGCTCGGTACACAATCTCGATGGGCTGGCCGACCTCTGCGCCTCGCTGGACAAGAAATCCGCCGCTTCGGTCGATCCGCGTCGCTGGCTGGACGCTGGTGTCAGGCGCGCCGCATAGCCATATTGGATTCCGAAAACAGGCTCCCAGAGAAAACAGACTTTGAGGCAAGCGATCATGGACAACAGCATCTATCTCGATGAGGCCCGCGACCCCTTGATCATCGCGGAAGGCTGGATGAAGGACGGCAAGGATGTCGCCATCGCCACGGTGGTCGAGACCTGGGGTTCGGCGCCGAGGCCGGTCGGCAGCCACTTGGTCATCGACGCCGAAGGCAATTTCCACGGCTCGGTCTCGGGCGGCTGCGTCGAGGGTGCCGTGGTGAGCGAGGCGATGGACGTCATCGACAGCGGCAAGGCCAAAATGCTGGAGTTCGGCGTTGCCGACGAGACCGCCTGGCAGGTCGGCCTGTCCTGCGGCGGCCGCATCAAGGTCTATGTGGAGCGGCTTGGTTAGGCATGGATCCCTACGCTCTCAAAACGCTCAATGCCGAACGCCGGGCCCGCCGCGCCGCGATCCTGGTCACCGATCTCGGCGACGGCCGCGACCGCATCGTGCGCGAAGGCGACCAGGTTGCCGGGGAACTCGGGCAAGCGATCGCCAAGGCTTTCCGCACCGGCAATTCCGGTTCGGTCGAGGCTGAAGGGCGCATCTTCTTCCTCAACGCGCATTTGCCGCAGCCGCGCCTGGTGGTAGTCGGCGCCGTCCATATCAGTCAGGCGCTGGCGCCGATGGCCAGGATCGCCGGCTATCCCCTGGAGATCGTCGATCCGCGCACCGCCTTCGCCACCCCGGACCGTTTTCCCGATGTAGCACTCCATGCCGAATGGCCGGAGGATGTGCTGAAACGCCAGCCGCTCGACAGCTATACGGCGCTCGCCGCCGTCACCCATGATCCGAAGATCGACGATTTCGCACTGAAGGCCGCGCTCGACGCCAACTGTTTCTATGTCGGCGCACTCGGCAGCCGCAAAACACACGCCAGGCGCGTCGAGCGCCTGCTGGCGCTCGGCGCCAGCGCCGACCAGATCGCCCGCATCCACGCACCGATCGGTATCGACATTGGCGCGGCGAACCCGGCCGAGATCGCCGTCGCCGTCCTGGCGCAGACGATCCACGCCTTCCGCTCGCGCGGGCTGGAATCGAAAGGCGCTGCGGCGTGAGATTCGGTCCGGTTCCAATCGACCAGGCGCAAGGCGCGGTGCTGGCGCATGCCACGACGGCCGGCGAGCGGCGTTTCCGCAAGGCGCACAGGCTAAGCACGCAGGACGTGGCCGTGCTGAAGGCGGCCGGCATTACCGAGATCGTCGTGGCGGTGCTTGCCGCCGATGACCTCAGCGAGGATGCGGCGGCCGAAAAGATTGCTGCCAGCATGGCCCCCCGCAACATCGAGGCAAAACCTGCCGCGACCGGCCGGGTCAACCTTCACGCCAAGGCCGCCGGCGTCTTCACCGTCGATGCCACGATGATCGACGCCATCAATGCCGTCGACCCGACCATCACCATCGCCACGCTGGCGCAGCACGCACCTGTCGAGACGGGGCAAATGGTGGCGACGGTCAAGATCATCCCGTTCGCTGTTGCCACGGCTCTGGTCGACAAGGTGACGAAGATCTGCGCCGGCGGCGAGATCTTCGCCGTCAACGCTTACCGGCCGGTGCGCATCGGCGTCATCCAGACGGTTCTGCCCGGCATCAAGGCCGGCGTGCTCGACAAAACGCTGCGCGTCACCGAAGCGCGGCTGGCACGCTCCGGCGGCCGGCTGACGACGGAGCGCCGCACGCCGCACGAGATCGCGCCTGTAGCCGAGGCAGCGGCCGCGCTGGCGCGCGACAACGACATGGTGGTGATCTTCGGCGCCTCGGCGATGAGCGATTTCAACGATGTCGTTCCGGCGGCGATCGAGGCAGCAGGTGGCACGGTGATCCGCGCGGGCATGCCCGTCGATCCCGGCAATCTGCTGGTGCTGGGCACGCTCGACGGCAAGCGCGTCATCGGCGCGCCCGGTTGCGCCCGCAGCCCCAAGGAGAACGGTTTCGATTGGGTGCTCGACAGGCTGATCGCCGGCCTCGACGTCACCGCCAAGGACATCGCCGGCATGGGCGTTGGCGGCCTCTTGATGGAAATCCCGACCCGGCCGCAGCCGCGCGAGCCGCTGCCGGCGAGAGCCGGGCTGAAGGTCGAGATCGTGCTTCTGGCCGCCGGTCGCTCCAGCCGCATGGGCGGGCCGAACAAGCTTCTGGCGCTGTTCGACGGCAAACCGCTGGTGCGCCGGACAGTCGAGCGCGCACTGGCCTCGAAGGCAACCAGCACCGTTGTCGTCACCGGCCACCAGCGTGAGCGGGTGCACCAAGCCTTGACCGGCCTCGACGTGATCTTCGCCGACAATCCGGATTTTGCCGACGGCCTGTCCTCGTCTCTAAAAGCCGGCATTGCCCGCGTTGGAGCCGAGGCGGCCGGCGCCATGATCGTACTCGGCGACATGCCGGGTATCTCATCGGCCGATCTCGACCGGTTGATCGAGGCCTTCCGTAGGGACGGCGGCCGCTCAGTGGTGCGTGCCGCCCATGACGGCCGCCGCGGCAATCCGGTGCTGCTGCCACGCGCGCTGTTTGGAGGCATCGCTCACCTCGAGGGCGACACCGGCGCCCGCCATCTGGTCGAGGCCGAGGGACTGGATGTCATCGACGTCGAGATCGGCGACGGCGCGTCGATCGATGTCGACACCCGCGAGGCGCTGGAAGACGCCGGCGGCGTGCTGCAGGATTGACAAAGCGAAGCCGAAAAACGCATGCCTTTAGCATGGCTCTCTCTTTACTTGCCTCAGCGCTTCTACCCCCCTCTGGCCTGCCGGCCATCTCTCCCTCAAGGGGGGAGATCAGCAGCCTCGATGGCGGCGTCTATCCTGCAGCTTTGAAGATTGGCGGAAGGCGGCGTGATATCCAATCTCCCCCCTTGAGGGGGAGATGGCCGGCAGGCCAGAGGGGGGCGGCCGCGCTCCATAGCCTTCTGATTTCGCTCTTTTTCCTGTTCTCTGCCGCCCACGCCGACGCGCTCGAACTAAAACCCTACAAGGATGACCTCTTCGCCTATCCGGCGACGCTCTCGTCCACGGACAAAGGCGCCTACACCGTCATCGACTATCGCGAGATGCGCGACATCAACGACCGCGACGAGGTGCCGGAAAAGCGCGTGCAGGCTAAGTATACCGACACCGGCGTGCGCAAGGTGCAGCGGGATTTGATGCTGAAAACCGATGCCGGCGATGTCAGGCATGTCGCCGTCGGTAAGACCGAAGGCGCCGGCATCATCGTGCTTTACCTGCACGGGCAGGGCGGCAGCCGCAAGCAGGGCGTCGACGACTTCACCTTCGGCGGCAATTTCAACCGCATCAAGAACCTGATGGCCGGCAATGGCGGCCTCTATCTCTCACCCGATTTCACCGATTTCGGCGACAAGGGCGCGGCCCAGGTCGCGGCGCTGATCGGCCACTATGCCGAGGCCTCGCCGGACGCCAAGATTTTCGTCGCCTGCGGCTCTATGGGTGGTGCGCTGTGCTGGAAGCTGGCCGGCCGCAACGATACGGGACGGCGCATAAACGGGCTGCTGCTGCTCGGCTCGCTGTGGGATGACGGTTTCCTGTCGAGCCCGGCCTACAGGCGCCATGTGCCGGTGTTCTTCGGCCAAGGCAGCAAGGATCCGGTCTTTCCCGTGGAGAAGCAGGAAGCCTTCTTCCGCTCCATCATCGCGAAGTCGAAGGCCTATCCCTATCCGACACACTTCGTCCGTTTTGAAACGGGCACCCACGGCACGCCGATCCGCATGGTGGACTGGCGCCAAACGTTGAACTGGATGCTGTCAAAAGCGCCCTGAGGCATATGGCCCAGAGGTGCCCGTTGGTTTTGGCGATCATGGTTCGGCCGATATCCTTACTGGTGTAGGCTGATATGATCCAACAGATCGGAAGCACAGCGATGGACGCTCACCCCTTCAAGATCCAAATTCCGAACGAACAACTTGAAGATCTCCAGCGCCGGCTTAGCGCAACACGATGGCCAATTCCGCTAAGCGAAGCGGGCTGGAGCGATGGGGCCGAGCTGCCGTTCATCAAGCGTCTTGCGGATTACTGGCGAGACCGCTTCGACTGGAGAGCGCAAGAGGCGCGGCTGAACCGGCTGCCGCAATATCTGACGAGGCTGAACAACCTAGATGTCCACTTTGTCCACCAGCCAGGCAACGGACCGGCGCCGCTGCCGCTGATCATAACGCATGGCTGGCCCGGCTCGTTCATCGAAATGGAACACGTCATTCCATTGCTGGCAGACCCAGCTGCCCATGGTGGTGACCCGGCCGACGCTTTCCACGTGGTAGTTCCCTCTTTGCCCGGATACGGCTTTTCCCAGGCGCCGACGGAACCAGGCTTCCATTCCGGCCGCATCGCGGAGTTATGGGTACAGTTGATGCGCGGGCTCGGCTACGACCGCTTCGCTTCCCAAGGAGGCGACATCGGCGCGGGCGTTTCCGCCTGGATGGCACGGCTCCATTCCGAAAGCGTGCTTGGCGTCCACGTCAATTACATTCCCGGGAGCTATCGGCCACCCTTGGGTGCAGGTCTGCCATCTGTCACCGTTGAGGAGCAGGCCTTTCTGGAAAAGGCCGCGGCCTGGACGGCAACGGAGGGCGCCTATGCCCATCTGCAGGGCACGAAGCCTCAGACGCTTGCTTATGCTCTGACAGACTCGCCGATCGGTCTCGCAGCCTGGATGATCGAGAAGTTCCGTAGCTGGAGCGATTGCGACGGTGACGTGGAGCGCACCTTCGGCATGGACACGCTCCTTACGGATGTTTCGCTCTATTGGTTCAGCAACGCGCTCACCTCGTCCTTGCGGCTCTACAAGGAGAATCGACTGTTCCCTCTTGCGTTCGAGACGCTGGAACGCGTTTCGCCGCCATTTGGGGTAGCGCTTTTCCCTCGCGAGTTGCCGATGCCGCCTCGATCCTGGGTGGCGCGGGTCTTTGACGTTCAGCGATGGACATCGATGCCGCGAGGCGGCCATTTCGCTGCGCTGGAGGAACCGAGTCTTCTGGTCGAGGACATTCGCGCCTTCTTCCGGCCGATGCGTTCCCGGCCTGAAACGAGAAGGCGAATGTGAAGGACTGCTTGAGCGCGGCGGTTCCTGGTAAGATCCCTACGGCGCGGTGTTGTAGTCGACCACCGTCTGCGGGTTCTCCTCGCCATCGTAAGACGCGTCCACATCATATTGGACGAGGGAAAAATCGCCGTTACGGAACAGGTATATCCCCTTGTCCGAGGCGTCGCCGATGCCGCGCCATTTGTTGAACGTGGTCAGCGTCTTGGCGTCTTCGTCATATTCGGAGTTGGCCGCCCAGCCGGTCGTGCGGAAGCCGATGATATCCATGCCCAGCAGTTTGCCGTCGCTGTCATTGTTCTCGTAACGGATATCCATTTCGGGCTCGGTGAACTGCAACTGCCGCACGCCCGATACTTCGTCGGTCATGTAGTAGACCGAACTTGCGTTATAGGCTGCCGCTTGGCAGTAGAACTCGAAAAGCCGCGTTTCCTTGTCGGGATCGCTGGCAGCCGCGTCCTTTGCCTTGTATTTGATCGAAAAGATGTTCGGCTCCTCGCCGAGAAACTGCTTGTCACACTGATCGCCATAATCGGCGGCGAACAGTTTCTTCACGTGCTCGAGTGCGGTGTCCTTCTTCGGCGGCGGCGGCCCGTCACCACAGCTTGGCGGCAGCGCCTCCTCGAAATCGGCCTTGGACGGCTTCAGCGCGCCCTTGTCGATAAAGATCGGTCGGAACGGCGGGGCCTGGATCTGAGCGCTGACCTGGCGCAGCGTGTAGCAGCCGGCGAAGACCGCTTCATTGCCGTCCTTGTCGGTGGCGCGGATGGCGACAGGAACGCTGTAATAGATGCTGCCGGCCGCACCTTCATCGGAAATGGCGCCGGTTTCGACGTCGACCTTGTCGGTGCCGTCATAGCCCTTGACGAAGGTATCAAAATCCTTTGCCGGCTTGGTATCGCCGTAGTAAGCCCAGGCGCGGGCGAATTCGTGCCGGTTGATGGCGCTGTAGAGCGAGCGGATGACGGCTGCGGCGTCCGACCTGTCATCGACGTAAGGGGCTTGGCCATCGGCTGCCGGTTCATCGTCGGCGAACACAGCCTGGCCGGATGCGGCAAGGGAGCAAAAGGCGGCCGCTGCCAGAAAGACGCGTCTCATCGGAGAATCTCCACCACGAAGGAGTCTATCATAGAGATTGCGGCGACGTGGTGACGCTTGAAAAATCCTCCGGGAAGGCGCTACGTCCCGCCGTCGGCGCTTCAGCCGCAATGGAGATTTGAACGTGACACTATCGATGTATGAAGCCTCGGTGCCGGTGTTTTCGGCCAGGCTGAAGGCGCTGTCCGGCGTGCTGTCGGCGGCCGAACAGAATGCAACCGAGCGCAAGATCGACCCGCAGGTGTTTTTGACCGCGAGGTTGGCGCCCGACATGTACGCGCTGGTCAGGCAGGTGCAGGTCGCCACCGACCACGCCAAGGGCGCGCCATCACGGCTGGCCCGTCGCGAGGTGCCGAAATACGAAGACAATGAAGCGACCTTCGCCGAGCTTCAGGCGCGCCTGACCAAGACGCTCGATCTGCTGGCGTCATTCTCGGCCGCCGAATTCGATGGTTCGGATGAAAGGGTGGTCGAATTGAAGTTTGGCCAGCGCGAGGCTTCGATGCCCGGCATGCAGTATCTGCTGCATGTCGCCATGCCCAACTTCTATTTCCACGTGACCACCGCCTACGACATCCTGCGCCACAATGGCGTGCCGCTGACCAAGGGCGCCTATCTCGGTAATCGTTGACGAATTGCGCGTTGCGAGGTTTCCCGGCCGCTGCCGGGAAACCTCGTATGACGCTGGTTCAGCGCCAAGGCTTACTCAACGTAGTGACATTTCGCGCGCGATGCGCGGGAAATCGGCCGGCTTGACGCCGATGTCGGCGCGGTCGGCATTGCTCATCGAGTGCAGCAGCGCCAGGGCGGAACGATAACGCTGATGCTCCTGCGGACGCGGACGGGCAAACATTTCAGTGAAGAACCCCATGATTCGGCCCCTTGTTGATCCTCCACGGCGCCGAATATAGGAAATTTGTGAAGATTGTGCAGTGCAGCATTTGCATGGCAGCCATGCCAGGCGAATTTTTTTCGGCACAATTGGCCCATGCGCTGAAACTTGTGGCGCGTCCCTACCGTATGCATAGACGCTGGCACATGGCCGGCTTTTCCTCGCCACTCCTGGCGAATTTCCGGACTGCATGCAGATGCAGTCCGGCTTTTTGTTGGGTCTTGCGCATCGCCAACCGGGCCCGCCCAAACCTCGCAAACGCCTAAACTGGTTAAAATCAGCGGCATTCATTTTTAACGAGCCGGTTCTATGCTGCGACCGGCTCTGTTCGCACGCTTAAACGAGGGGGAGGCTGACATCGGCGCCAAGCGGGATTTCGCTTCCTTGCTCGACGATCTGTTCGTTGCCTCCGACAAGGATGAGGCGGCGGAAGAGACGAGCGCCCGGCCATCGATCCCGTTCGACTATCTCTCGGTGGCCGACGAGCTTCATTCCGGCCGCATCAAGGTCTCGGGCGAAACGTTCGCCGCCGAATATCGCGAGGCGGGAGCCGATCTCGCCGTAGAATTTGCGGCCCTTCTCGATCATGCCAAGCTGGCGCTGGCCGGCGAAGAGACAATGCCCGAGGAGAAGCTGCCGCCGATCGATCCTGACGCGATCGCCATCGAGCTCGGCCTCGATCATCCCGTCAAGAGCGCTGACCTTGGCCGCATGCGCCGCAGCTTTGCCTTCGCCAACCACCCCGACCGCGTCGCGCCGCATCTGCGCCAGCGCGCAATGATCCGCATGCAGGTGGCCAACATGCTGATCGACGAGGCCAAGCGGCGCGCTTTGGCTGGCGTCCGGCGCTGACTTCCAGGGTTCACGCAAAAGTCGGTCCGCTAAGGGTTGGAGACCGGCGCCGCTTTCCCTATAGATGCGGCTTCCTTCCCGCGTAGCCGCGCAATTCCCGCCGGAGAAAATTCGATGCATAAACGCCGTCTCGGTCGGACCGATCTTCTTGTGACCCAGATCTGCCTGGGGTCGATGACCTGGGGCCAGCAGAACACCGAGGCCGATGGCCATGCGCAGATGGATCTGGCCTTTGCGCGCGGGGTCAATTTCATCGACACGGCCGAGCTCTACCCGATACCGCCCAAGGAGGAGACGCAGGGGCGGACGGAGAAGTTCATCGGCAGCTGGATGAAGGCCAAGGGCAATCGCGACAAGGTCATCCTGGCCTCGAAAGTGGTCGGCCGCACCGCCAACCGCTGGTTTCGTGGCGACCGGCCGTCAAAACTGGTGCGCGCCGACATCTTTGACGCCATCGACAAATCGCTGGCCAAGCTCGGCACCGACTATCTCGACCTCTACCAGATCCACTGGCCGGAGCGCGACATCCCCTGGGGCGCCAACCCGACCCGCGTGGGTGCTGTGCCGCGCCGTGCCGATGCCGTTGGGGCGCCGGCCGGCGAGACGCCGATCGCCGAGACACTCGCAGTCTTCGAGGAGCTGGTGAAGGCGGGAAAGATCCGCCATCTCGGCCTGTCGAACGAAAGCTCCTGGGGCGTCATGCGCTTCATCGCCGAGGCCGACAAGGGCGTCGGCCCGCGCATCGTTTCGCTGCAAAACGCATACAGCCTCGTCAACCGCACATTTGAGGTGAACCTCGCCGAAGTCTGCGACCGCGAAGAGGTTGGCTTTCTCGCCTATTCGCCGCTGGCGCAAGGCTATCTCACCGGCAAATACGATCATGGCGCGCGGCCGCAAGGTTCGCGCTCGCAGCTGTTCAACCGCGGCCAGCGCTATGAGACGCCGAATGCGGCGGAGGCGCAGCTCGAATACAACGAACTGGCGCGCTCCTTCGGCCTCGAACCGGCGCTGTTCGCCAACGCCTATGTCGCCAGCCGACCCTTTGTTACCTCCAGCATCATCGGCGCGACGACGATTGCCCAGCTCGAGATGGCGCTGTCCTCAGTCGACGTGACCTGGACCGACGAGATGCAGAAGGCCGTCGACGCGATCCACCAGCGCGTGGGCAATCCTTGTCCGTAAGCGGGCACTCCGGGCGGAATTCCGTAGAAAACACAAGGGGAAGGGGACAGCAATGGATTTTCCGATCGAGACCGTCAGGGGAAAATTTCCGGCGCTGGACCTGACCGACAAAGGCCGCCGGCGCATCTATCTCGACAATCCGGCCGGCACGCAGGTGCCACAGGCGGTTGCCGATGCGGTGGCGCGCTGCCTCCTCACCACCAACGCCAATCTCGGCGGTTATTTCGAAACCACGCTTGCCGCGCAACAGGTGGTCGACGGCGCCCATGCGGCGATGGCCGATTTCCTGGGTGCAGCGAGCGCTGAGGAAATCATCATCGGCGCCAATATGACGACGCTGACCTATCACATGTCGCGCACGCTCGGCCGCGGCTTCAAGCCGGGCGACGAGATCATCGTCACCCGCATGGATCATGAGGGCAATGTCTCGCCCTGGCTGCAGCTGGCCGAGGACCTCGGCCTTGTGGTGCGCTTCCTGCCCTTCGACGAGAACAGCTGGCAGGTCGAGGAGGCGGCGCTCAGCGCTCTGCTTACCGACAGGACAAAACTCGTTGCGCTGAACTATGCGTCGAACCTCACCGGCTCGATCAACCGGGTCAAGGCGCTGACGGCCATCGCCAAACAGGCCGGCGCGCTCGTCTATGTCGATGCCGTGCAGTTCGCGCCGCACGGGCTGGTCGACGTGCAGGATCTCGGCTGCGACTTCCTGATCTGCTCGGCCTACAAATTCTTCGGCCCGCACATGGGCATATTGTGGGGACGCCGCGACATCATCGATGCGCTGCAACCCTACAAATGCCGTTGCTCTTCCAATGGCCTGCCGGAGCGCTTCGAACTCGGCACGCCGCAGATCGAACTGATGGCCGGGCTTACCGCAGCGGTCGATTACTTCGCCGAACTCGGTGCTGCGGCCGGCGAGGGCGGTTCGCGAAGGCAAAAGATCGCAAAGGCATACGAAGTGTCGATCGCCTACGAAAACCCGCTGGCGCTGAGGCTGATCGATGGGCTGTCCGCCATTGAGGGCCTGACCATCCGCGGCATCACCGATCAGAAGCGTGTCATTGAGCGCGTGCCGACCGTGTCCTTCACCGTCGACGGCATCGTGCCAGAGACGATCGTGCGGCAGATGAATGCCGAGAACATTTTTCTATGGTCGGGTCACAACTACGCCTGGGAGATCGTCCACCATCTCGGCATTCCGGCCGAGCAGGGCGTCGTGCGCATCGGTATTGCGCACTACAACACGGCGGCAGAGATCGACGAGACGTTGGAAAGCGTGCACCGGGAGATCGCCATGCTGAGGCAGCAGCGCTAGTCAGCTATCGCTGTTTGCCGCGAAACCGGTGAGGAACGCCGTGAGATTGTCGCCGAGCGCGTCGCAGAGATAGCCGCCTTCCTGGACGATAATCGTCGGCAGGCCAAGCTTGGCAATTGCCTCGCCGATCCGCGAGAAACCGGGCGTGGTCACCGAAAGCCCGCCGAACGGATCGCCCTCGAACGCATCGAGACCGAGCGCCACGACCAGCGCGTCCGGCGAAAAGGCGCGGATACGCTGGAACGCCACTTCGAGGGCCTCCAGAAACGCCGCGTCGGCTGATTTGCGCGGCAATGGCAGGTTGAAATTATAGCCGAGGCCCGGACCTTCGCCGCGCTCATCGGCATGGCCCCAGAAGAACGGATAGAAGCGCACCGGATCGGCGTGCAGCGACACCGTCAGGACGTCGGAACGCGTATAAAAGATGCCTTGCGTGCCGTTGCCGTGATGCAGGTCGACATCGAGGATCACCACCCGCGCTGCCTGCTTGCGCAACACCTGGGCCGCGACCGCTGAATTGTTGATGAAGCAGAAGCCGCCGGCGACATCGGCAAAGGCATGATGGCCGGGCGGCCGGCAGAGCGCATAAGCGGCAGGCGCGCCTGCCATGACAGCTTCCGCCGCTTCGACCGAGCTCCAGGCGCTCCACAGCGCGCTTTGCCAGGTTTCGGCGGAGATCGGGCAAGCGGTGTCGGCCATGTGGTAGCCGGCCTGGCCGACCGCCGAGGCCGGATAGGACCCTGTGCGGGCCAGTGGATGGATGTTGGGGATGACTTCCGCGGATGCGCCCTCGATGCGCTGCCAGCGCGCAAAAATGTGTTCGAGGAAGGCGAGATACTCCGGCGTATGCACGGCCGCCACCGGGCCTAGGCCATGTTCCCTGGGCCGCTCGATCATCAATCCGGCGGATTTTGCGCCGGCTAACAATCGCTCTACCCGCTCCGGCTGTTCGGGATTGGGCTGCGGCGCACCGCTGGACAGAAAGGCCTTCGGGTCGTGGCGTTTCTGCTCCTCGGCAAAGAAGGCTTTCATTCCGCGTCCCCATCCTGCGCTGCATCGGCAAAGGCGAAAAAGGCATCGCCAACAATCTTCTGCGTCTGCTCGTAGCTCGACCAGGCGATGCCCAGCCGCTCATAAAAAGCCTTGGCGCCGTCATTGTCGGTGTCGACGGACAGCCTGAGATAGGCGCCGCCATCCCGGCGGCAGTCGCGCGCGACCCGGCGCAGCAGTCTTTCGCCGATCTTGCGGCCGCGAAACCGGTCCTCGACATAGAGGTCCTGGATATAGACGCCGGGCCGCCCCATCCATGTCGAGAAGATCGGGAAATGCAGGCAGAGCCCCGCAAAATCGCCGCCGATCTCGGCGATCAGGGTGGAGAAGGCGGGTTTGTCGCCAAAGCCGTAGCGGCGGAGATCGTCGGCAGTGGACGTGATCTCCTGATGCGCGCCGATATGGGTGCCGAGCTTGAGCAGCGCGGCATGGATGGTGTCGACGTCGTCGATGGTGCCGGGGCGGAGGGTGACTTTAGGCGAGGCAGTCACTGGAGGTATGATGCCAAGGCACCCCCCTCTGTCCTGCCGGACATCTCCCCCTCAAGGGGGGAGATCAGCAGTTTCTGCGCTGCCGTCCATCCTGCAACTTTGGAAGTTTGCGAAGGCCGTGGCGACATCCAATCTCCCCCCTTGAGGGGGAGATGTCCGGCAGGACAGAGGGGGGTGCGACTGGGCGCCGCCATCTCAATCATCTCAAAACGCCACCCGGTCCCCACCCTTCAGCGCCAGCATCTCCCGCGCCTCCGCCGGTGTGGCCACCTCCAGCGACAGGCCATCGAGAATGCCACGTATCCTGCGCACCTGGTCGGCGTTGGATTTCGCCAGCTGGCGTCCGTCGTAGAGACTGTCCTCCAGCCCGACGCGGACATTGCCGCCCATCGCCGCTGCGATCGAGATCAGCGGCATCTGGTGGCGGCCGGCGGCGAGCACCGAGAACTGGTAGCTGTCGCCGAACAGCTTGTCGGCAATGCGCTTCATGTGGATGAGATTGTCGGGATCGGCACCGATGCCACCCAGAATGCCGAGCACGAATTGAATGAACAGCGGCCCCGACACCAGCCCGCGGTCGCGGAAATGCGCCAGCGAATAGAGATGGCCGACATCGTAGCATTCGAACTCGAAGCGCGTGCCGCAGCCCTTGCCGAGCTTTTCGAGCACGCCTTCCATATCGGCAAAGGTGTTCTTGAAGATGGTGTCGCGGGTGGCTTCGAGCAGCTTTGGTTCCCACTCGTGCTGCCATTCCCTTGGCTTGTCGAGCATCGGGAACAGCGCGAAATTCATCGAGCCCATGTTCAGCGAACACATTTCCGGCTCGGCCCGCAGTGGTGCCGCCAGCCGCTGGTCGAGCGTCATCAGCGACGAACCGCCGGTGGTGATGTTGATCACCGCATCGGTCGCTTGCTTGATGCGCGGCAGGAACTGCATGAACACCTCGGGATCGGCGGTCGGCCGGCCGTCTTTGGGATCGCGGGCGTGGAGATGCAGGATTGAGGCGCCAGCCTCGGCCGCCGCGATGGCGTCGGTCGCGATCTGGTCCGGCGTCACCGGCAGATAGGGCGACATGGACGGGGTGTGCACCGAGCCAGTGACCGCGCAGGTGATGATGACTTTCCTCGGCGCCATTCTTTAGCCCTCAGCCTTCGACCGGCAGGTCGAGTTCGGCGGCCAGAACTTCCAGCGAATCGCCGATGATGGAAATGATCTGGCCGACCTCTTCAGCCGTGACGATCATCGGCGGCGCCACCATGAAATTGTCGCTGTCGACACCGCCCTTGACCCTGCGGCCGTAGATGATCAGCCCGCGCTCGTAGGCGAGGTCGAGCAGGCGCTGCGTGGCTTTCTTGCCCTGTTCGATCGGCCGTAGAGTTTCGGGATCGGCAACCATCTCGGCGCCGGTGAGCAGGCCTTTGCCTCGGACATCGGCGATGAACGGAAAACGCTTCGCCAGCCCTTTCAGCCCGTCCATCAGCACGTCGCCCATCGCGGCGGCATTGGCGATCAGGTCGAGGCGGTCCATTTCGCCGAGCACGGCGAGCCCGGCCGCGCAGGCGAGCGGATTGCCAGCATAGGTGTGGCCATGCTGGAAGCCGCCCGACGCCAGCAGCGGCTCGACCAGCCGCATCGGGGCGGCCAGCGCGCCGAGCGGCGCATAGCCGGAGCCAAGCCCCTTCGACAGCGCGACGATGTCGGGCTTGCAGTTCCAATGGTCGCCGCCGAGGAATTTACCTGTACGGCCGGCGCCGCTCATCACTTCGTCATGGATGAGCAGGATGCCGTAGTGGTCGCAGATCTCGCGGATACGCGGATAATAGCTGTCGGGCGCCACCAGGGCGGACGTGGCCGCACCGCCGATCGGCTCCATGATGAAGGCGAGCACGCTGTCCGGGCCCTCGGCCTGGATCTTCTCCTCCAGCATGTCGGCATAGCGGACGCCGCGCTGCTCCATCGAAAGATTGTCGCGGTCGCGCCATGCGGTCGGCGCCGGCACAGTCGGCATCACCCGCATCATCGGCGCAAAAGTTTCGGCCAGCGCATCATCGCCGGTGATCGACAGCGAACCCAGCGTGCCGCCATGGTAGGAGGGAAAGCGGGTGATCACCTTCCAACGCTTGTGCTGGCCGGTCGCGACCGCCCATTGCCGCGCCAGCTTGATGCAGGATTCCGTTGCTTCCGAACCGCCGGAGACGAAGAAGATTCGGTCCATGCCCTCCGGCAGTTTGCCGGCGAGTTCCCGCGCCAGTTCTTCCGCCGGTTCGTTCTCGAAATGCAGCCGGTAGGCGAAGGTGGCGCGGTCCATCTGCCGCTTCATGGCGTCGAGCACGTTGCGGTTGGAATGGCCGATATTGGCGACCATCGGCCCGCTCGATCCGTCGATGAAGCGGCGGCCGTCCTGCGTCCACATATAAATGCCTTCGGCGCGGTCGATCAGCGGCCGGCGCAGGCTGGAGAGGTAGAACAGGTGCGAGGGCGCGCGCGTTTCTGAACCAGTTGATGAGGGCTTCTGCATGTCAGGACTTTCCGAGGTAGCGATCGATTACATTCCTGGTCACTCGCTCGACCATGGGATCCTGCCTGAGCAGGCCGGCGACCCATTCGCAGCTTCCGGCGTGGAAAACCTCGCCCTTGCCGCGCGGAAAATTGACGATCATGCCGTTGCCGCGTTTGACCTTTTCCAGATTGGCGTCGGTCGCCTCGCCAAACAGCGTTTCGGCCGTAAAGCGGCCATCCTCGTCGGCGAGAAACTGGTCCTCGATCGGGATATCGGCGCTTTCCTCGACCTGGCTCGCTATGCCGACGGCCAGCACCTGCAGCCCGTCAGGCGCACCGCTGTCCGGTGTCGGATAGGGCAGGCCGCCGCGGATCTCGAAATCGAGCCCGTCGACCTCATAGCCATAGACATGGCTGTCGGCGCCGAGCAGGTCGCCATAGTACATGCCGGTGCCGGCAAAGGCCCAGTGCTCGGGCCGATAGACCGGAAAGCCGCGCACGCCGCGCGGTGCGCATCCGCCCCAGCCGGAATAGACGCCCCTCGTTGCGTTAAGGCCGAAGGTCAGAGCGCCGGGACGGCCGATCTCCGGCGCTTCCCAGGAGTTGGTGGCGCGGGTGACGTCGCCGCCATAGGCCGGGTCTTCGGCCCGCGCGCGGTATTTGTAACAGACCTGCCGGCGGCCTTCGTCCTCGAGCCTTGTCTGCCACATGAAATTGCCGGCAAAGCGCGCCGCATGGCCGCCGCGCTCGACGTAGCTGTCGACGGCGTCCCGCATCTCCCAGGTCCAGTACTCGTCATGGCCGACGAAGACCACACAGTCATAACCATCGAGGATTTCGGGCGAGAAGTGCAAATCGTGCTGGCTGGCGAGATCGACGCCATAGCCGGCGCGCTCGGCAAAGCGGAAGAAGTGGCTGTCATAGCTCGCCCAGCCGGAGGAGGTGTATTTCTTCGAATGTCCGGTGGCGTACGCCCATTCCATGTGCGGATAGCGCGGCACGGTTTTCGGCGGCACCGCGACCTCCAAGGGCACGCGCGGCGCGTCCTTGGGCAGCACGACAAAGCCGCGGCACCACGGCCGCTGCGTCGACACCATGCGCGCATATTGGTCGCGGCCAGGTCCGGTGATACCCTGATAGGCGTTGGAGCCGCCCCAGGTGTTGTAGGACAGCCAGGTGCCCGTCGCCGCCACCTGCAGCACGCGACCGGGCTTTTTGCCGGGCAGGGGCGCGACGATGATGAGGTGATGGCAATGGATGGGCTCGCGCCCGTCCGCCGTCAGTGTCAGCCGATAGGCGCCGGATGGCCAATCGTTGCCTATGCGAAATTCGAAAGACGCCTCCCAGCCGCAGCCTTCGACCGAGCACTGGTCGGGCGTATCCTGCCAGCGCGCCGAAAGCCCCGTTTGCTCGAAGACTTTTGTCTCGCTGCCGCCGTCGCGGACAATGACAATGCTGAAGCGCGGCACTGTCGAACTGACATGCAGCGTCACGGTCTCGCCGGCGCGGTAGGAAAAGCGGTTGGAATAACACCAGATCTCGCCGCGCTCGCCGTCCATTCCCGGCCATTCATAGTAATGGCCGCGCACTGCCTCGCGGCGCTGCTCGGGCGTCAGTCCGAAATCGGGAAATTCGGTCGGCAGTTGGGTCATGAACACCGGAAAAGTGACAGGCCGCCATTTCGGCCATCTGCCGGCCAAGCGTCAAATGGAAACGATCGGGCCAGCAATTGCATACGACACAATTGCTTGGCCGCTCTTGGCCGCACCTGGCAAACCGACTATCTCAGGCGAGGCGGCATTTTCCGCCTCGGGAGCCGGTATGCTGAGAGTGCAGAAGGTCAAGGTCGATGACATCTACGTGCCGACGGCGCGCAAGAAGACGCTTCATCCCGAAACGGTCCGGCACCTGGCCGAAGACATACTGGAAAACGGCATGAAGACGCCGATCCAGGTTCGCCATGACGGCAAGCGCCACATCCTGGTCGAGGGCCTGCACCGGCTGGAAGCCGCCAAATGGCTCGGCGAGACCGAGATCGACGCCTATCTGGTGCAGGCCAAGCGCCACTGAGGCGCGCGACCCGATCGACAACAGCCAAACCGATCATTCTTCCGCGGATTTTTTCGCAGGGCATGTCGGCACGCGGCGTGCTTGCTCGTCCTTGGGGCGGAACCCGAGGAGACCGACATGTCCAGACCAATCTATTTCGCCATTCTTGCCTCGGTCGCTGCCTTGTTCGTAGCGCCCGGCCCAGCCAATGCAGAGGAGACCAAGCCCGCCATGACCACCGAAGCAACAGCCATGCCGAAGCCGGAAAAGTCCGGCCTGCTGCCGATCGACGGCCTGAATTACTACTATGCCGTCTACGGCAAGGGCGAACCGCTGCTTCTGCTGCATGGCGGCCTTGGCACGTCGGACATGTTCGCGCCGCTGCTGCCGAAGCTGGCGGAAAACCGCACCATCATTGCCGTTGACCTGCAGGGCCATGGCCGCACCGCGCTCGGCGAGCGACCCTTCAGCCTTGAGGGGATGGGCGACGACATGGCTGGTATCGTCAAGGCGCTCGGCTATGACAAGGTCGACGTGCTTGGCTATTCGCTGGGCGGCGGCGTCGCCTTCCGTATGGCCGTCCAGCATCCCGAGACGGTGCGCCGGCTGGTCCTGGTCTCGACCGGCTTCGCCGCCAATGGCTTCTATGACGAGATGCGCGGCCAGCAGGCGCAGGTGAGCGCGGCCGCCGCCGATTTCATGAAGGACACGCCGATGTACAAATCCTACGTCGCCGTCGCCCCACGTCCCGACGATTTCCCCAAACTGCTCGATGCGCTGGGCAATTTCATGCGCAAGGATTACGACTATTCCGCCGATGTGGCGAAGCTGAAGATGCCGGTTATGCTGGCCTATGGCGACAGCGACATGTACAAGCCCGAGCACGAGATCAGGTTCTACCAGATGATCGGCGGCGGGCTGAAGGATGCCGGCTGGATGCGTGAGAACCTGTCGCAGAACCGGCTGGCCATCATTCCCAATCGCACCCACTACGACGTATTCTTCGCACCGGAGCTGACGGCCGCGGCACTGCCCTTCCTCAATGGCGAAACCAAGGTGAAGACCTGGGACGAAGTCCTCAGCGAAACGAAATAGCTTGCCTGAAAATACATGCCGGCCGTCTCGAAGAGGCGGTCGGCTTTTTTGTGCCTGCGAAGCTACGGAGCCTTGGCGCAGCCATTGATCCTATCGGCGCAATCGATGGCGCCATCAGGGCTTTTCAATTGACCGAAAGGTACCTGTCGATATCATCAAAGACCTTCAGTGTGATGGGTTCGAATGATGACGAAATACCAGGGCGGATGCCATTGCGGGGCAGTGCGCTACGGCCCCGAGGCGGCGCCGCTCAACCAGCGCGTCTGCCACTGCCGGCGCTGCCAGAAGGTCATAGGCGCGGCGTTCAACGCCCGCCTTTTGTTTCGCATCGACGATGTCACGGTCGAGGGAGAGGTGGCGACGGTCAACACCTCTCCGGACCTCAAGCGCGGCTTTTGCGCCGCTTGCGGCACCACGCTGTTTTCCCGACGCGACTCCGCCGGCATCGTCGGCATCACCACCGGTTCGCTCGACGATCCCTCGCTGTTCAAGCCGGAAATGCTTATGTGGACCGCCTCGAAGCAGCCCTGGCTGCAGCTCGATGACGGCCTGCCGCACCATGAAGGCGCGCCGCCTCCGAACTGACGCCGGCCTTACCGGAAATTAATCCCGAAACCACGACATAGCCGGCAAAGCGTCATTGGCGGGCCATGATTGCCTGCCTATCTGTCGTCTGCGGGCCGGTATCGAGGAGACGACCGATGAGCGACAGAATCAGCACCCTGGACGAGCTTTTGAGCGATCCGATGGTCCTCCTCGTGATGGAGCGTGACCGCGTGCGCCCCGAACAGGTTCGCCTGCTGCTCGAACGTGCCCGCCGCCCGGCCGCCGACGAACCATCGGTGCCGCCGGCGCATGTGGTGGCGAAAAGCTGCATGCAGCAATGGCTGGGAAGGTAAGGGCTTCCCCTTCTCCCCTTGTGGGAGAAGGTGGCCGAGCGAAGCTCGGTCGGATGAGGGGTGTTCCAGGGAACGCCAACGCCTCACTCCGCTGGAACACCCCTCATCCGTCTCGGCGCTACGCGCCGATCCACCTTCTCCCACAGGGGGAGAAGACAAGAGGGCCAATTCCTAACAACTTGATTCAAACTTTGTTGGTAATTTCTCGTTAGTAATCGAGGCCGGTTTGTCCGGCGGCGTCTGTTTGCCTTCGGTCTGTTGTGTTTTGCGTACAGGTCCAGATGCGGATTTCAGGCGTCGTCAGTTTCATGTTGGCATCGCTGTGGCTTGCCGGCTGTTCGTCCACAGCGGGCGTCGATGGCTTGCAACCGTCGAACGAGACGACCAGTTCGGTCGTGCGTCCGAGCGCGCTGGTCACAGCGGCTCCGGCGGAGACCGCCGACCTCGCGCCGATGCGGTCCGACATGGTGGCCGACAACGCTGTGGCCGACAATGCGCCGCCCTTTTCCATGGTCGAGGAAGAAGAGGCCATCGTCGCGGGCACGCCGCAGGGGAGCACCAGACCACAGCTCGAGCCCGCAGCTCTGATGTCTGCGCCGAAGCGGTTGACGCGCGCTGCGCCGGCCATGCTGGCCTCGCCGGTCACCCGCTACGGTTTTCGCGACGCCAAGCCGATCAATTTCGGCAAGGCTTCGCCACGCTACCTTGCCGTCCACGGCGTCGACGTCTCGCGCTGGCAGGGCAATGTCAACTGGGGCAAGCTGCGTGCCCAGGGCGCCAACTTCGCCTACATCAAGGCGACCGATGGCGGCGACCATCTCGACCCGATGTTCATGAAGAACTGGCGCAATGCCGACGCCGCCGGGCTGAAGCGCGGCGCCTATCATTTCTTCTACTGGTGCCGCACTGCGGGCGAGCAGGCCGACTGGTTCATCCGCAATGTGCCGAGGGTCGAAGGCGCGCTGCCACCGGTAATCGATGTCGAGTGGAACGGCGAATCTTCCTGCAAGCGGCGGCCGTCGCGGGCCACCGTGCTGGAAAAGATGAAGGTGTTCATGGACAAGCTGGAGCGCCATTACGGCCAGCGGCCCATCATCTACACCGCACCGGATTTCTATCGCGACAATCTCAAGGGTGCGTTTCTCGATTATCCGTTCTGGCTGCGCGCCGTCGCGCGGCATCCCTCAAAAGTCTATCCCGGCCGCAAATGGCTGTTCTGGCAGTATTCCGGCTCCGGCCTGTCGCACGGCGTGACCGGCCGCATCGACCTCAACGTCTTCCATGGCGACGAGCGCGCCTGGCGGGCATGGGCAGGCGGGCAGACGACCGTCGCCGACGCCGACTGAACGTCAGGCAGGTGCCGGTGCGCCTGCGCTGCCTGCCGCTGCGCCTTGGGTTGAATTTTCAGCGTCTCGCTAACGATCCGCTCACTCTGTCCTTTAGCGGTATCGCAACAGCCTTCCGGTAACGTGCCCGTGATCGGGTTTCGGAGGGGTCTATGCGCAATCCAGTTGTGGCTGTCGCTCTTGCCGCCGCTGTCGGCTACGGGTTTTTTAGCTCGCTCGGCCACATGCCGGGCGGAAGTGGCGCTTCGCTGGCTGAGTCGAAGCAGAACGTCGTGTCTTATTCCACCGAGGACAAGGCGATGCAGGCCGCCAAGGACAGCGGCCGCTCGACCCTCAAGCGCTTCCACGAACTGATGGACGCCGGCACGCCCGGCACCTACACGGTAAAATTCCCGCTGACCCAGAACGGCGCCACCGAGCATATCTGGCTGCAGCTGGTCGGCTACAGCGAAGGCTCTTATATTGGCCTGCTCGCCGACGTGCCGGTCAATGGCAACAAGTACAAGATGGGCGACAGGATGACGGTGACCGAGGCCGACGTCGAGGACTGGATGATCAAGAACGGCAAGGTGATCTATGGCGGCTACACCACGCGCCAGGCGCTTGCGGATATGCCGAAGGAGCAGGTCGCCAAGTACGGGTTGACCTTTAAGGATTAGGCACGGGCGACCTTGATCGTGGCGCCTTGAGGGTTATCGAGCCGTTCGCGTTCGCGTATCTCTGCCGTCTGCGCCAGCACCCAGTCGCGAAACACCTTGATTTTGGGCGCGTTGCGGCGGCTCTCCAGATGCACCAGCCAATAGCCGTCGCCGTCCGATCCAAGCACGCCGAATGGCTGTATCAACTGGCCCTTTTCCAACAGGGCGCTGTAAAGGTTTCTGGTGAGGATCGCGGCGCCCTTGTCGGTCAGCGCCGCCATCGCATCATAGGCCTGCGTACCCAGCTTCGGGCCAGCGATGACGCGATCGGGCTCGAACGGCACGCCGGCAGCCTTGAACCAGATTTCCCACCAGGGATCGTCGGCACAGCATAGCGGCACTTGGTAGAGATCCTCGGGGCGGTGGATGCCGCCGACGCTTTCGGCGAGTCTCGGGCTGAGCATCGGCGTATAGTCCGCCTTGAACAGATAGTGAGCCGTCAGGCCCGGCCATTTTCCACTGCCGGTGCGAATGCCGACATCCATGTCGCCGCGCGTGAAATCGGCCAGCCCGTGCGATGTATTCACCTTCACGGCAAGGTCGGGATGCATCAGCTGGAATGTTCCAAGCCATACGGCCAGCCAGTTCGATGCGAAGGTTTCCATGGTCGTCACCGACAGCACGCCGGTCGCTCCACCCTTGGTCGCGACCCATGCGTCGGCCAGGGTCGAGAATGCGCCTGTTGCGTGCGGCGCCAGCTGCTGTCCGGCCTCGGTCAGCGCGATCTGCCTTGTTTTTCTTATGAAAAGCGGCGTTCCGGCACGTTCTTCCAGCACCTTTATCTGATAGCTGGCAGCTGATTGGGTCATGCCGAGTTCTTCGGCTGCCTTGGTGAAACTGCCCAGCCGGGCTGCGGCTTCAAAGACCCTGATGGCTCCTAATGGTGGTAGTTCCCAGCTCATGACGCATCAATCCCGCTGATGCATACTACGCGACGTTCGATTGGAAACCAAGCCCGGAAAACGGCATGCTGCATTCATCGGATCAAACCCTGGAGGATACGGCAATGACCACCACCATCGCTCTCTACAACACGCTTCGCCGGCCGATGCTCGACCTCTTCACCGCGCCGTTCAGACCTCGCAAGCACGGCCTGCTCGACCGCCGCTCGCTGTCGGATCATTTCCTCAGGGATATCGGTATGCTTGACGGACGCGTGCCTCCCGGCACCATTGGCTAAGCAAGCTCTTTGACCAGGGGAGGGAAAGATGACTGTGTTATCCGAGGATCTGGCGAAGAGCCGACAAACGATCAACGCCTATGAGGACTATGCCGAACGCTACGACGCTCTGGTGCGGCACGTTCCGAACCAAAGAGAACAGAAATGGCTGAAGCGCCTGGTGAAGATCGCCGGCAAAGGCGGCCGCATACTGGAAGTCGGCTCGGGACCCGGATACGACGCGGACTTCGTCGAAGGGCTCGGTGTCCAGGTTCGGCGCACCGACGCAACGAAGCGGTTTCTCGAGTTGCAGGCCGCGCGCGGCAAGCATGGTGAGTTTCTCGATCTCATCACCGACGATCTCGGCGGCCCCTACGACGCGGTGCTCGCATTGTGCGTCCTGATCCACGTGCCGCGCGAGCAGGCCGACCAGGTGCTTGCCAAGATTGCCGGGTCGCTGCGGCCGGGCGGCGCCTTCCTCGTCTCGATGCGCATTGGCGATGGCGAGAAGAGCGGCGAATATCATACGGTCTACTGGCGCAGGGACGACTTCGCGGCCCGCCTCGAAAACGCCGGGCTGGTCCTTGTCGGAGACGAATTCAACGTCGGCCGCGATCGCGAAGAGTGGACCACCTTTCTGGCTGTGAGGCCGTCATGACGCGCCGCGGACTGTTTTTGTGCGTGCTGCTCAGCCTCCTGTGGGGCATTCCCTATTTGTTGATCAAGCTGGCGGTTGCCGAGGTGTCGGTGCCCTTCCTGGTCTTTGCCCGAACAGCCGTCGGCGCCCTGGCGCTGCTGCCCTTCGTCCTTGTCCAGCGCAGTTTCGGATGGCTGAAGACACATTGGCGGGCGGTCGCCGCATTCTGTCTGGTCGAGATGATCCTGCCATGGGGGCTGATCACCCATGGCGAAGTCAGCATCGACAGTTCCACCGCCGGACTGCTGATTGCCATGACGCCGGCCGTAACCGTCGCGCTCTCAAAGCTGATGGGCTCGGATGAGCGGCTGGGGATACGCCGCTGGACTGGCCTTTTCCTCGGTTTTGCCGGTGTCTTCGTGCTGGCGCTGCCGACCTTGGGTGGCGGATTTCTCGCGGTCGTCGAGATTCTCATGGCCGCGGCCTGCTATGCCTCGGGTTCGATCATCGCGTCGCGCTGGCTGAACGATGTGCCGGCTACCTCGCTGACGGCAGTCTGTCTGGCAGGGGCCGCGCTGATCTACGCCGTGCCGGCGGCGTTGGCCTGGCCGGCGGCCGTGCCGTCGACAACGGTGGTTGGCGCAATCCTCGGTCTTGGCGTGTTTTGCACGGCGATCGCCTTCGCCACCTATTTTCTGCTGGTGCGGGAGATCGGCCCCGAACGGGCGGTCGTCATAACCTATGTGGCGCCCGCCGTCTCCGTGGCAGCCGGCGTGCTCGTCCTTTCAGAGCCGCTCGATATCGGCATTGTAGCGGCTTTCGCGCTCATCCTGTGCGGATCATATCTCGGCACGTGGCGCGCTCCGCCAGAACCGTCCGTGTCCGCGACCTCGGCAAGTTGACCGGCGGCCGCCAGCCGCCGTCAGAAATAAGGGCGCAGGTTCTCGCGAATGCGGTCCAGCACCGTCTTTCCCGAGATATCGGCGGTGAAGGTCTTGCCGGTGATGGTCTCAAAGGCCTGCGTATAGACACGCGACGTCTGCTCGATGAGTTCGGCGGGGATTTTCGGAATACGGTCCTTGTAGGGATCGCAGCGCGCGGTTACCCAGGCGCGAATAAAGTCCTTGTCGAAGCTTTGCGGCCGCTCGCCTGCCTTGAAGCGCTCCTCATAGCTTGCCGCAAGCCAGTAGCGGCTGCTATCGGGCGTATGGATTTCATCGGCAAGGATGATGGTGCCATCCTTGTCCGTGCCGAACTCGTATTTGGTGTCGACCAGGATCAGGCCGCGCTTGGCGGCCAGCGCCTTGCCGCGCGCAAACAGCGCCAGCGCATAGCGCGAGACTGTGTCCCATTGCTCTTCCGACAACAGGCCGCGCGTCAAAATCTCGTCGCGCGTCAAGGGCTCGTCATGACCGCCATCGAGCGCCTTGCTGGTCGGTGTGATGATGGCCTGCGGCAGCTTCTCATTGTCGCGCAGTCCGTCCGGCAGGCGGATGCCGTACATATCGCGTTCGCCGTTCTTGTATTTCGTCAGCACCGAAGTGCTGGTGGTGCCGGCGAGATAGTCGCGAACAACGATTTCCACCGGCAGAATGTCGAGCCTGGTGCCGACAACGACATTGGGGTCGGGATAATCGAGCACATGGTTTTGGCAGATGTCCGCCGTTTCCTCGAACCAGTAGCGCGCCGTCTGCGTCAGCAGCTCTCCCTTGAGCGGTATTGCGGTCAGGATCACATCGAAGGCGCTCAGCCGGTCGGTGGCGATGATGATGCGGCGGCCATCCGGCAGATCGTAATTCTCGCGGACCTTGCCTTTGTAGTGGTTCGGGAGTTCCGGAATGAAGGCATCCGAGAGAACGCGCAGTGCTGTCATCCTGGTCTCATGGCTCCTAACAGTTTGGGCGACTCTTAACAAAGTTGAGGGGGCTTCGATACCCGAGGAAGGGCGGTTCGTCCTTTGCGAATAATCAAGACATTGCCTTCGCCGTGCTATCTATTTGCAGCTTCCGGCACTCCTGGGGGACGCGGTGGACGTAGAGCTCAAATTTCTGATTGTCGGATTTGCCTGCGCGATCGCGGGCGGTCTGTCGTTCATCACCTTCGTCAAATGGCGCGAGGTGCAGGCGATGAGCCACTGGCTGCCGGCGCCGGGCAAGATCATCTCGTCGCGCGTCGAGGCGCGCGAAGTCAGAAGGTCGGGCGTCGGCTCGGACAGCAGCGACACCACCGAGATGCGCAATTTTCCGGCGGTCACCTTCGAATACAAGGTCGGTAAAAAGAAATTTCAAAGCTCGCGCTACAGCGTGAAGGAGAATCTGGGGAATTTCGAAGTCACCGAAACCTTGGCGCAGTTTCCCACCGGCGCTGAAGTGACCGTCTTCTACAATCCGGCCGATCCGGGCAAGGCCGTGATCGAACGCACCCTGCCGGACGGCGCCTTCAAGTTCATGGTCAAGCTCTCGGCCGGGCTGGTGATCGGCACGGTGGTGCTGGTGTTTTCGCTCGGTGGCGTGCTGGAGGCGATCCGGCCGCACCTGCCCAAGCCGCAGAACCTCGGCGCCGGAGCGCTGCTGCTGTTCATGGGCCTGATGATCCTGCGCATGGCCTTCGTCCAGAAGTCGCTTGCCGAGCAGGCGGCAAAATGGCGGGTCGCGCCCGGCCGCATCGATTCCTCCGGTCTGCAGGCGCTACGAAACTACAGCGGCCATCGACGCTGGAGCACCGTCTTCAAATCCCGCATCGTTTACAGCTACGGCGTCGCCGGCCAGCGCTACACCTCCGATCGCGTAACCTTCGGCGCCACGGTCACCGCTTCAATGCCCGGCCTCGTCAGCGGCCAAGGGCGCAGCTATGCCGAGGGCAGCAAGGTCGACGTGCATTACGACCCAGCCAACCCCGCCTCGGCAGTGCTCGAATGCAGGGTGCGCGGGCTTTGGCTGCTGTGGGTCTGTTCGGCCGCGTTTCTGGGCGGCGCGGCTTGGCTGGTCGGTTTTATCTGAGGCGCCCACTTTCATGACAAGACATCCAATGATCGTCCGCAGGCTGGCCGTCGTTTGCCTGGCTCTGCTCGGCGCCGTGCAGGCAGCGACCGCAAAAGAATGTCTGCTCAGCCATGCCACCTACCGCGAGCCGCGTTCGGGCGCGGTGATGCAATTCCGGCCGCTGAACAATGAGCCGGCGGCACTGACGGCCGAAGTGTTTTCGGTGACCGTCCCCAACACCGACACGCGCTTGCCGGCCGACATCGCCTGGACCAATGGCAAAAATTCGTTTCCGCTCGGCACCATCCGCTATGCCTGCACCGACGACGACCGCGAAGCGGGGCTGGAGGATGGCAGCGGTCGCTGCCGGATATGGATGGGCCAGGTCTATGCCTTGACCGGAGGCGGCGCCGAGCAGCTGAATTCGCGCGAAGCGACACCGGCGCCGAAAGGGCTGTTGCTGCCCGATTTCGGCGCGGCCTTCACCGAATTTGCCGATTCGCCAATGCCAATCCGGACGGCTCGGCCTGGGACGCCTTCACTTTGACAGGATGCAGCGATGAATAACGCCATGAGACTGATTGTCTGGATCTGCACGCTGTTTGCCTCGGCTACGATATCAGCCGCAGCGCGGGCGGACGAGCTGGCGCCGTCGCGCCCGCCGATCGACAAATGCGTCTGGGAGAAACTGGCCGACAAGACGGTCGGTTTGGCCGCCTGGGTGCAGCGCTGCGATTTCGGTTTTCGCCAGATCCACTTCGAATTCGTCGGCAACGCGCTCGCCATCAAATACAGCGATGGCGGCGCGCCCGATCCGCTGGTCGAGGTGTTCGACATCAAATCAGGCGAAACCGCCGAGGCCGCGGTGTTGCGCCTGTTGCTGGAAAAGACCGACAAATCAGTCAGCGCCCGCTGCGTGCTGACGCCCTACACCGAGGGCACCGTGCCCGCCGGCGTCAAACGCTACACATTCAGCCCCGATGCTGCCTATGCGAAAGAGCTGAAGGCGCTAGCCAATGACGAAGTTCCCGAGCCGCCCTGCGGCGACTGGGGCGAAATGCCGGACGGCATCCAGTATTTCGAGGTACCGGCGGGGCGGAAGGTGCTGTTCGTACGGGCGGGGCAGGACGAGCCGTTGTTTGATGAGCAGACGCTGCGGGTGGTGTCGGCGGGGTAGGTGCTGAGATCCTGATCGCAGGATCTGTCTTATGCTTCGACGTATTCCGCGAGGCTGACGCCTTTCGGCACGTCCAGCCCATCGGCACGCAAGCCTTCGATGTGAAAGCGTATAGCGTCGCGAACTTCGGTTTCCACTTCTGGCACGGTCGCACCGGTCGCGATGCAGCCGGGTAAGTCCGGCACATAGGCAGAGAAATTGTTTCCTGTTTTTTCGATCACTACCGCGTAACGCATTGACCACTCACAGATCGGTTTGATCGATCAGCCTACTCAGGCCTTTCTTCGATTGTATGGAGACTGGTTTGTGGGCTTTAGGGACACCCCTTCCTCAGAAGCCTTCGATTGCACCGCTCCCGGTGTACGGCCAAGCTTTAGGCCGATAATGCGTGTAGGGGTGTTATCTTTCGCCAAAACCTTAAGCTGCTTAATCTCTGCCGGTTGCCATATCTTCCCTGAATTGCGTTCTGTCTTCGGTGTCTTAGCCATTTTATGACCTTTATTTGCGTTGCTGCTTTGTTCTACAAGGGTCTTACGTGCAAGGCAATCTGTCTTGCACGTAACGATTTAGTTTCTCGCAGCTAATTTAGGAATATCCCGTCACTCTGCATGCGGCACTCGCAGGCGTTCCTGCAGAGGGGTTTGGTATCTGGAGCAGTATTGCCCTATAGCCGCGCAGCAGCGGCGGATGCCGTCCATGCGGCGTAAATATCTATGCGTTGAGTGAGCCGCGCTGTGATTGCTTGCCGTTAAAAAATAACGAGAGTTGACCGAGGGGGTCCGGAGTCCGTTCCAACGAAGCTCTTTTTGGGAGTTCGGAAATTACAGCTTTGATCCAATTGCCATCGTTGGACGCAACGGTTTCATTTTTTCGTACTTTAAGCCGACTCAAGTGTCGACTAATTCTAATGGCCTGCTTCTCAGTCAATTTATATGACTTCCGAATTTCGTTTGCTGATTTATATTTTTTGCAAAAGGAATACGGATAAAGGAAGCAAAGAGCAAAAGCTGTTGCTTGCCATTCGGCGCTATTAGGTAGGGGGGTATTTCTGACGCTGTCGCTATATACTGCGTCAGCGTTATTCAGGCCAAGCGCCGCATACCTGTGATGTAGAAACAGGTGCCCAACCTCATGGAGGAGAACTTCCATAGCGAACGCCGACTTATTTGCGGCGGCCTCATAGATGCTCTCGGATACAACGATCCCCAGCGGATCTTCAGAAATGAAGGCGCGCCGCGAGCCCATCGTTACATCGTCTTCTATGAAGAGATAAAGCCCCGGAAAAATCTTAGGTAAATCGATTTCCAGATATCGAATTATATCCAGTTCTCCTTCGCCAGGCCCAAACGCGGACGTCCGAATTGTCTCTGCCAAACGATTGATTTGGTGGAGAGAGGCTCCTTTGGCGACATAGACGTTTTTCATCGCACATCACCGTATCGTGGCTGCGAAACGCGCGTAAGCCTGTAAGTCGGGTCTTGGGCCGCAAGTGCTGCTTCAACCTCTTCGAGATCTAAGCCGAGAACTCCCATCGCCAGCACGACATAGTGCGCAGGGGGTATCTTTTGGCCACTCTCCATAAGAGAAATATCGCGGGGACTTGTATTTACCAGTTTTGCCATTTCAGGTCGGGTCATTGTCATGGCTGTACGCCCTTCGGTACATAGCTGTCCAAAGGGCGTAAGCTGGTAGTGGTCATTCGACGCCACAACTTTTGTTGTAGCCATTTCGGTGCTCCTTCTCAGCTGCACCCGCTCGTAGAACCGCAGGTGTCGCACTTCTCGCAGGTCCCGTTCCGCACCATTGTGAAGTTGTGGCATTCCGAGCATTCGTTGCCGGTATAGCCCTGCATCAAGGATTGCTGACGCCGCGTAGAGGCAAGTGCCTTTGCCTCGGCCGCTTCTTTCGCTGCTTCGTCGGTGAACAGCCCGGTTGGGTCGGCTGCCTCTTCGTAAACGATGTCTTCGACCAATTCCTTGGCCCGCTCCTCATAGTCGCGCTTGTAGGCGATGGCTTCGTCGCTTGCTGGTTTCAGCGCTAGCACGTTGGAGCCCGAGAATGCAGTTGGAGTGACACGGGCAGGGGCCGCAGCGGGTGATCCGGCAAAGCCCTTGGGGTCGCCACCTAAGCCCGTCACCAACTTCACTGGTGACGCGCCGCGGGTAAGGCCCTTCGAGAACGGCGTCGCCTTGCCTTCGTTGATACCGCGTCCGAGCGCCGTCTTGTCGAAATCCGACTGGTCGACATGGGCGAGGTCGTGGCGGCCGAGGTAGGACACGGCGAGTTCGCGGAACACGTAGTCGAGGATCGACGTCGCATTCTTGATCGCGTCGTTGCCCTGCACCATGCCGGCCGGCTCGAATTTGGTGAAGGTGAAGGCCTCGACAAATTCCTCGAGCGGCACGCCGTATTGCAAGCCAAGCGAGATGGCGATGGCGAAGTTGTTCATCATCGCTCGGAAAGCGGCGCCTTCCTTGTGCATGTCGATGAAGATCTCGCCGATGCGGCCGTCGTCGAATTCGCCCGTGCGCAGGTAGACCTTGTGGCCGCCGACGACTGCCTTCTGGGTGTAGCCCTTGCGGCGATTCGGCAGTTTTTCACGATCGCGGTAGAGGCGTTCGATGACGCGCTCGACGATCTTCTCGGTGACCTGCACGGCACGCTGTGAAGCGGGCGCCGCGATCAACTGCTCGACCGCGTCGTCCTCGTCGTCCTCGCTGTCGGCGAGCAGCGACGAATTGAGCGGCTGCGACAGCTTCGAGCCGTCGCGATAGAGCGCGTTGGCCTTCAGCGCCAGCTTCCACGACAGCATGTAGGCGCCCTTGGCGTCTTCCACCGTCGCATCGTTGGGCATGTTGATGGTCTTGGAGATGGCGCCGGAGATGAAAGGCTGTGCCGCCGCCATCATCTGGATGTGGCTGTTGATGGACAGCGAGCGCTTGCCGATCTTGCCGCACGGGCTGGCGCAGTCGAACACCGCGAGATGCTCGGCCTTGAGGAAGGGCGCGCCTTCCAGCGTCATCGCACCGCAGACATGGATGTTGGCGGCTTCGATGTCCTTCCTGGAGAAGCCGAGCGCCGGCAGCATCTCGAACGAGAAGTCGTTGAGCTGCTCGTCGGTGAAGCCGAACGTCTCCTTCACCCAGTCGGCGCCGAGCGTCCACTGGTTGAAGACGAACTTGATGTCGAAGGCCGACTTCAGTGCTGCATTGAGCGCCGCGATCTTGTCGTCGGTGAAGCCCTTCGCCTTGAGCGAGCCGGGGTTGACCGCCGGCGCCTGGTTCATGTTGCCGTGACCGACCGCATAGGCCTCGATCTCGGCGATCTGGCTTTCTGAGTAACCCAGTGTGCGCAGCGCTTCCGGCACGGCGCGGTTGATGATCTTGAAATAGCCGCCGCCGGCAAGCTTCTTGAACTTCACCAGCGCGAAGTCGGGCTCGATGCCGGTGGTATCGCAATCCATGACGAGACCGATCGTGCCGGTCGGCGCAATCACGGTCGCCTGCGCGTTGCGGTAGCCATGCTCCTCGCCGAGTTCGATGGCGCGGTCCCAGGCAGCCTTGGCGTGCGCGGCCAGTTCCTGCTGCTTCAGGTCGGACGCGACCAGCGGCACCGGATTGACGGCGAGCTTCTCGTAGCCCTGCTTTTCGCCATAGGCGGCACGGCGATGGTTGCGCATGACGCGCAGCATGTTCTGCGCATTGCGGTCGTAATCGGCGAAGGCGCCGAGCTCGCCGGCCATCTCGGCCGAGGTGGCATAGGCAGTGCCGGTCATGATGGCGGTGAGTGCTGCGCAGATGGCGCGGCCCTCGTCGGAATCATAGGGGATGCCGGACGTCATCAGCAGGCCGCCAATGTTGGCATAGCCGAGGCCGAGCGTGCGGTATTCGTAGGACTGCTTGGCGATCTCCTTCGACGGGAACTGCGCCATCATCACCGAGATTTCGAGGACGACGGTCCACAGCCGCACCGTGTGCTCGTAGGCGGCGATGTCGATCGTGCCGTCGGCATTGCGGTAGGGCAGCAGGTTGATCGAGGCCAGGTTGCAGGCCGTGTCGTCGAGGAACATGTATTCCGAGCACGGATTGGAGGCCCGGATCGCACCGGCCGAAGCGCAGGTGTGCCAGTCGTTCATCGTCGTGTTGAAATGCAGGCCCGGATCGGCCGAAGCCCAGGCGGCGTAGCCGATCTTTTCCCAGAGGTCGCGTGCCTTCAGCGTCTTCAGCACCTTGCCGTCCTTGCGGGCGGTCAGGTGCCAGTCGGCATCGTCCTCGACGGCGCGCAGGAAATTGTCCTTCAGCGACACCGAATTGTTGGAGTTCTGGCCGGAAACGGTGAGGTAGGCATCGGAATCCCAGTCGGTGTCGTAGGTCTTGAACGACATCGAGGTGTAGCCCTGCTTGGCGAACTGGATGACGCGGTAGATGTAGTTCTCCGGCACGGCCGACTTCTTGGCCGCCTTGATCTCGCGCTTCAGCGCGGTGTTGATCGACGGGTCGAAGCAGTCGTCATCATGGCCTTCGCAGTTGATGCAGGCCTTCATGATCGCTTCGAGATGTTTTTTCACGATCTTGGAGCCGGTGACCAGCGACGCCACCTTCTGCTCTTCATTGACCTTCCAGTCGATGAATTCCTCGATATCGGGATGGTCGGCGTCGACAATGACCATTTTCGCCGCACGACGCGTGGTGCCGCCCGACTTGATGGCGCCCGCCGCGCGGTCGCCGATCTTGAGGAAGCTCATCAGGCCGGACGAACGGCCGCCGCCCGACAGCTTTTCGCCTTCGCCGCGCAGCATCGAGAAATTGGAGCCGGTGCCCGAGCCATATTTGAACAGACGCGCTTCGCGCACCCACAGGTCCATGATGCCGCCTTCGTTGACGAGATCGTCCTGCACGCCCTGGATGAAGCAGGCATGCGGCTGCGGATGTTCGTAGGAGGACTTCGACTTGGTCAGCTTGCCGGTGAACGGGTCGACATAATAGTGGCCCTGGCTCGGGCCATCGATGCCGTAGGCCCAGTGCAGGCCGGTATTGAACCATTGCGGCGAGTTCGGCGCAACGCGCTGGGTGGCGAGCATATAGGCGAGTTCGTCGCGGAAGGCGCTGGCGTCTTCTTCCGACTTGAAGTAGCCGCCCTTGTAGCCCCAATAGGTCCAGGTACCGGCCAGCCGGTCGAAGACCTGGCGGGCGTCGATTTCGGAACCGTAGCGCTCGGCTTCCGGCAGCTTGGCAAGCTCGGCCTCGTCGGCGACGGAGCGCCACAGGAAGGAGGGGACGTCGTTCTCCTCGACCTTCTTCAGGCGCGCGGGCACGCCGGCCTTGCGGAAATACTTCTGCGCCAGGATGTCGGCGGCAACCTGCGAGAACTGCGCCGGCACATCGATATTGTCCAAGCGGAACACCACCGAGCCGTCCGGATTCTTGATCTCCGAAAGCGCCTTGCGGAATTCGATCTCCGCGTAAGCTGATTGGCCTGGCTTGGTGAAACGACGCTCGATGCGCATTGGTCCGGTCCCTTTTGTCTATATATAGCGCTTTTCCCCGGGGATTTCTGCCCCCAATGCGAAACGCGCATGTCCGCCGTCTGCCGGCGTTCGAAAACACCGGCTCTCCTTGGGGCAGTCTTCGTCGCCTTGCTGGTCGAGCTTCTTACGAAGCCGCTGTTCCAACTCTGCGCCGAACCCTGCGGGTCCCTCAAAACTGAATTTTTCCTCGATTCCCTCGACCGAGGGAAATTCACACTATCTAGCGTCGAACCTGCCTGCAAACACTAAATATAGTGTTAACAGACAATTTATTCCAGTCCGACAAATCTCCCTTTTCGCTCCCGAAGCCCCCACGATCCAACGCTTCCGCCAGCCTCGTAAACAGGCGGAAATCGTGGCCAAAACGCACAAAATCCGGGAAAATGACCGGGCTCGAAACTCTCCGGTCGCGCCCTCAACAAGAGCACATGGCACATAAAAGGCGACTCGGTTTGCGTCGTCAAGGATTCGTTTGCGTAGCTTTTGTGACCCCAACATCTTGTGTGTCACATATGTGGATAACGGGGACAAAAAGCGGCTGAGGAAAGCCCGATTCTGCCGGCGTGGACCGCTGGTGAGCGGTTCACCCGAGACAGGCCCGGCCGGATTCTGGCTCACAGCCTTTTCATTTTAGCTGGCGTGCATTATGTCTTTGGCGTCGCGCGGGGGCGCGTCTTGTCAATTCCAAGAGCATCCGTTACGCCCCGCCCATGACAGTTACCGTCCGTTTTGCCCCCTCACCAACCGGCCGCATTCATATCGGCAATGCCCGCACCGCCTTGTTCAACTGGCTGTTTGCCATGAACAACAAGGGCCGTTTCATTCAGCGCTTCGACGACACAGACATTGCCCGCTCGAGGCAGGAATTTTCCGACGCCATCCTCTACGACCTGCACTGGCTGGGGATTTTTCCCGACGCCACCGAATACCAGTCGCGGCGCTTCGAAACTTACGACGCGGCGGTGGAGCGGCTGCAGAGAGCCGGCGTTGTCTATCCCTGCTACGAGACCCCCGAAGAACTCGACCTGCGCCGCAAGGTGCGCCGCACGCGCGGCCTGCCGCCGGTCTATGGCCGCGAGGCGCTGGCGCTTTCGCAGCAGCAGATCGCCGAATACCGCTCCGATGGCCGCCGGCCGCACTGGCGCTTTCTGCTGCCGAATTTCACCAGCGATCCGCTGCAGCCCGAACGCACCGAAGTGCACTGGAACGATCTGGTGCGCGGCGAGGAAACCGTCGATCTGGCCTCACTGTCCGATCCGGTGCTGCGGCGCGAGGACGGCACTTATCTCTACACGCTGCCTTCGGTCGTCGACGACATCGAGATGGGGGTCAGTCATGTCATCCGCGGCGACGACCACGTCACCAACACCGGCGTGCAGATCGCGCTGTTCAAGGCATTGGGCGCCGAGCCGCCTGTCTTCGGCCACCACAATCTCTTGACCACGGCCTCGGGCGAGGGCCTGTCGAAGCGCAGCGGTGCGCTGTCGATCGAAAGCCTGCGCGAGGAGGGCATCGAACCGATGGCTGTGGCTTCGCTGGCCGTCCTTGTCGGCACCTCGGAAAATGTCGCAGCGGTGCATGACATGCCGGCACTGGCCGCGCGCTTCGATCCCGCCGCCACGTCGAAATCGGCGGCCAAATTCGACCCGGACGAGCTGTTCGTGCTCAATCGTGCGCTCATGCACCACATGCCGTTTTCCGAGGCGCGGGATCGGCTGATCGTGCTCGGCATCTCCGGCGACAAGGCCGAGCCGTTCTGGCTGGCGGTGCGCGGCAATCTCGACCGGCTGAGCGACGCGGTCGGCTGGTGGCGCATCCTTGCCGACGGCCCGCAGCCCGCGCCGGAATTTTCCGACGAGGATCGCGACTTCCTGCAGCAGGCCTTCGACCTGTTGCCGGAAGAGCCGTGGACCGGTACGGTCTGGAAAGACTGGACGGCCAGGATCAGGGAAGCCAGCGGCCGCAAGGGCAAGGCGCTGTTCATGCCGCTCAGGCTGGCGCTTACCGGACTTGCTTCCGGGCCGGAGCTTGCAGATCTATTGCCGCTGCTGGGTCGGGAAGGAACGCTGGCCCGACGACCCTGACCTTGCGCTGGTCCGGCGGGATCAGCGACACCGGCGACACCACCGGCTTGACGGCAAGGCGCTTGATGGCGGCGCGGTCGAGCCCGCCTTGTACGTTCGCCAGCGTCTCCGGATCCGCGCCCGGATCGGGTTTGGCCGCCGGCACCGGAATGAACGGCGTGGTCTCAATATCGGGCTGAAACTGCTCGGGCGGTGGCGGGTTGCCGCCGATGATCTTGAAATTTCCGGCCTGCGCGTTGCAGCCACATGCCTGCGGCCGCGACTGGTTGGGTTGTTTGTAGAGATAAGCGGTAGGCAACTCGCTGGAGGGCCTCCCGGTCACCGACGACGTCATGTTGGCCGAATCGTCTTCCATGCCGCGCGAATAGAACACCTGCATTTCGGTGCCGGGGCAGCTCGATTCGCAATTCTTCTGGTCGCGCTCGAAATCGCCGAGCGAAGCCGAGTTCGACATCGGGAAGAAATAGCCGTCGCAGGTGCGCACGCAGCTCGTATGGAACTCGCCGCCAACCGTCGGGAAATCCGGCACGCCGGGCTGATTGAGCACCCGGCGCACATTGCGCTCCTCGCCGGGATCATCGGGCTGATCGAGCGTGTCGATCTGCCGGTTGCCGCCGAAAAGCTGGTCGAACAGATTGCCGTCGTCGGGTTCGCGGCTGGCTTCCTGCAGCGGCTCCCGGCGCGGCGCGGGCTCGTCACGGCAGCCATTGGCGTCGAGCGCGGCCAGGATGCGGCCGCGGTCGCGCCGCGAGCCGCCGCCGGCAAGCTGCGCGCGCTTGGCTTGCAACGCATCGAGATTGGCGTTCATGCGATCGATGCTGCTGTTCAGCGCAGCACATTGGCTGACATTGCGCGAAAACAGCGAAAACCCACAATTCGCATCGCTCGCACGACCGCGCACCTTTGATAGCTGTTCGAACTGGCGGGAGATGGCCTTGTCATACTTCCGCACCATGCTGGAATTGCCGCCGCCATTCGATGAAGAAGCAAGCTCGGCTTCCAGTTGACGGCAAACGCGGGAGGCGGCCTGCGGTTCAGTGGTGGCGACGGCCGAAAGCACAAGCGCGCCGAGCAGCGCAGCCAGATGCTTCAGCCTCCATCGTCCGCCTGTCATTGGCCGAAACCCCGCTTGCCTGCCTGTCTACCGGATTCGCGGTTAACCGTTCCCTCAATCTACAACCAAAGATGGTCTTAGCCCATAGACGCGTTGCAGGAGGCGTTTGGATAGAGCGGCAACTGTGCGATCTCACCGCTGCATGAAAAAGGCGCAATCGCCCCGGAATTATCCCACGATCCAGCAATGCCCCGGGGAGCTGGCATGATCGCGATTACCCGTCGAACCGCGCTGCAGTTCGGTCTGTTGTGCCTGGCGGTGCCCGCCGCCCGGGCGCAGGAAAATCCAGCCGCTCCGGACTGGCGCAGCAAATTGGTCGAAGCCGCGCGTGAGCAGGTCGGCGTCACCACCTTCTACGACCCGGCCTATGTCCGCCTCGGCTATCCCGGCGGCGACGTCGCGCCGGATAGGGGCGTGTGCACGGATGTCATCGTGCGCGCCTATCGCCGCGCCTTCAATCTCGACCTGCAGAAACTGGTGCATGAGGATATGGCCGCCAATTTCGCCGCCTATCCCAAGACCTGGGGCCTGAAAGCGACCGACCGCAACATCGACCACCGACGGGTCGGCAATCTTGCCGCTTTTTTCGGGCGCAACGGAGTTTCCTTGCCCGCCAGCGAGTATCCTCCCGACTTTCAGCCGGGCGATATCGTCACCCAGATGCTGCCCGGCAACCTGCCGCACATCGTCATCGTCTCATCCGAACGCTCGGCGGACGTGCCGGAACGAGCGCTGGTCATCCACAATATCGGGGCGGGCGCCCGCGAGGAGGACACGTTGTTTGCCTTCACGCAGACCGGGTATTACCGTTTCGTGCCTGCCTGACGGCGTCAGTTGAAATCAACCACCGCCTGCGCCTTGTGCGCCGCCTCGACCACCGCAAGCGCCGTCATGTTGACGACGCCGCGCGAGGTCACCGACGGCGTCAAAATATGCGCCGGCTTGTCGGTGCCAAGCAGGATCGGCCCGACATGCAGCGCGTCCATCATCGTGCGCAGCGCGGTCAGCGTGATGTTGGCGGAGTCGAGGTTGGGGAACACCAGGAGATTGGCTTCGCCCTTCAGCCGCGAATGCGGATAGACGCGCTGGCGCAGATGCTCCGACAGGGCTGAATCGGCATGCATCTCGCCGTCGCATTGCAGGTCGGGCGCAACGCGCGCCAGGATCGCCGCTGCCTGCCGCATCTTCAGCGCGCTGGGAGAATCACGCGAGCCGAAATCCGAATGCGACAGCAGCGCTGCCTTCGGCTCGATGCCGAAGCGCTGGATTTCCTCCGCCGCCAATATGGTCATTTCGGCGATTTCCTCGGCCGTCGGGTCGACCGAGACATGGGTGTCGGTGAGGAAGATGATGCCGCGCTGCGAGATCAGCATCGACAGCGTCGACAGGTCGCGGTCCTTGACGCCCGCGCGTGGTCCGATGACCAGCGTCACATTGCGCAGATGCCGCTCGAAACGGCCCTCAAGGCCGCAGATCATGGCGTCGGCGTCGCCGCGTTTGAGGGCCAGTGCCGCAATCACCGTATTGTCGGTGCGCACCATGGTGCGCGCGGCCTCCGTCGTCACGCCGCGCCGACCGGCAAGCTCGATCAACAGGTCGACATAATGGCGGTAGCGCGGATCGTCTTCCGGGTTGATCAGGCCGAAATCGACGCCCGGCTTGATACGCAGGCCGTAGCGCTTCAGCCTGACCTCGATGACGTGCGGGCGGCCGATCAGGATCGGCTCGGCAATGCCTTCCTCCAGCACCACCTGGGCTGCGCGCAACACGCGCTCGTCCTCGCCGTCGGCATAGATGACGCGCTTGGCGGTCGACGCCTTGGCCGACGAAAACACCGGCTTCATCACCAGGCCGGAGCGGAAGACGAAGCGGTTGAGCTGGTCGATATAGGCGGCGAAGTCGGTGATCGGCCGGGTCGCGACGCCGGTGTCGCAGGCAGCCTTGGCCACCGCCGGCGCGATGCGCAGGATCAGGCGGGGATCGAAGGGCGAGGGGATAAGGAAGTCGGGTCCGAAGATCGGCGTCTCGCCGGAATAGGCGCGGGCGGCGACGTCGGATGGTTCTTCGCGGGCAAGCGCGGCGATCGCCCGAACCGCGGCCATCTTCATCTCCTCGTTGATGGCGCTGGCGCCGCAATCCAGCGCGCCGCGAAAGATGTAAGGAAAACAAAGCACGTTGTTGACCTGATTGGGAAAATCGGAACGGCCGGTGCAGATCATCGCGTCGGGACGGGCGGCGCGCGCGACCTCCGGCATGATCTCGGGATTGGGGTTGGCCAGCGCCAGGATCAACGGCTTAGGCGCCATATGCTCAAGCAATTCCGGCTTCAGCACGCCGGCGGCCGACAGGCCGAGAAAAACGTCGGCGCCAGGGATCACATCGGCCAGCGTGCGCGCCTCGGTGTCCTTCACATAGGGGTCTTTCCAGCGATCCATCTCGTCGGTGCGGCCCTTGTAGGCGACGCCGAAGCGGTCGGTGACCCAGATATTCTCTACCTTGGCGCCAAGCGAGACCAACAGGTTGAGGCAGGCGAGCGCTGCCGCACCGGCGCCTGAGGTGACGATCTTGATGTCCGAAATGTTCTTGCCGGCGAATTCCAGCCCGTTGAGCACGGCGGCGGCGACGATGATGGCGGTGCCATGCTGGTCGTCATGGAAGACGGGAATGCCCATGCGGGCCTTCAACTGCGCCTCGACCTCGAAGCATTCGGGCGCCTTGATGTCCTCGAGATTGATGCCGCCGAAAGTCGGTTCCAGCGCCGAGATCGTCTCGACCATGCGCTCTATGCCCGGCGCATCGATCTCGATGTCGAAGACGTCGATGCCGGCGAATTTCTTGAACAGCACCGCCTTGCCTTCCATCACCGGCTTGGAGGCGAGCGGGCCGATATTGCCGAGGCCGAGAACGGCCGAGCCGTTGGAGACGACGCCGACCAGATTGGCGCGCGCCGTGTAGTCGGCGGCGGTCGCCGGATCGTCGCGGATTTCGAGGCAGGGGGCGGCAACACCAGGCGAATAGGCCAGCGCCAGATCGCGCTGGTTGCCGAGTGGCTTGGTCGCCTGGATCTCGAGCTTTCCCGGCCTTGGATGCTTATGGAAGTAGAGGGCGGCTTCGTCGAGGTCCGAGCGTGCCGTTTTCTTGTTCTCGCCTTCCATGCGGCCGCTCCCTCAAACCTGCTTTGCAGCCTTTTAGCACGCAAAAATGGTTTTTCGCGACGCCAAATGACGCAAGGGCGGCTAAAACAACCGGGGCCTAAAAGACCGAATTATTTCAATCGGTTGCGCGGAAATCCTGCTGAGGATGCACTGAGCCCTTTAGAACGCGCTGACATAGAGGCCGCCATCGACCGGGATGTTCTGACCGGTGAGATAGCCGGCATGGACCGAGCACAGGAAGGCGCAGATCTGGCCGAACTCTTCCGGCGTGCCGAGCCGCTTGGCCGGAACGTCGGCGCTGATGCGGGTCTTGCGCGCAGCGGCCGCTGCCGGGTCTTCTATCGTGCCGGCCTCATGCGGGCCGCGCAGCCGGTCGGTGTCGAGCTTGCCCGGCAGCAGGCTGTTGATGGTGACGTTGCGGTCGACCACCGTGCGCGCCACGCCGGCCAGGAACGAGGTCAGCCCGGCTCGCGCGCCGGACGACAGATCGAGGCCGGGAATCGGGACGTAGACCGACAGCGAGGTGATATTGACGATGCGGCCGAAGCCGCGCTTGGCCATGCCGTCGATCACGGCCTGCACCAGTTCGATCGGCGTCACCATGTTCTGCGTCACGCCTTCGAGGATCTTTGCGCGGTCGAGTTCGCGGAAATCGCGCAAGGGCGGGCCGCCATTGTTGTTGACCAGGATATCCGGGTCGGGGCAGGCGGCCAGGATTGCCTTCTGCACCTCGGGTTTCGAGACGTCGCCGACGATCTCGGTCACCTTCACGCCGTAGCGTTCGCGCAGTTCGGCTGCGGTTTTTGCCAGCAGCTCGGCATTGCGGCCGTTGACAACGAGATCGCAGCCGGCCTCGGCCAGCGCCGTGGCGCAGCCGCGGCCAAGCCCTTTGCTCGATGCGCAGACGATGGCCTTCTTGCCCTTGATGCCAAGATCCATGACGATTTTCTCCTGTGAATGGCGCGGCACGCTAGCCCTTTGGCTGGCCCAATCGCAACCGTCATACGGTTGTTGCATGAATCGGGGCATAGCCTGCGCGAAAGCAACGGTGACGATCTGATGTCCGGTACAGAAACCCGCACTTTCCGCAGCATGTTCATATCCGACCTGCATCTCGGATCGAAGGCGGCCAAGGCCGAGTTCCTGATCGATTTCCTGCGGTATCACGACGCCCATATCATCTATCTCGTCGGTGACATCGTCGACGGCTGGCGGCTGCGGCGCAGCTGGCATTGGCCGCAGAGCCACAATGACGTCGTCCAGAAACTGCTGCGCAAGGCGCGCAAGGGCACCTCGATCACCTATATCGCCGGTAATCACGACGAATTCGCGCGCCAGTTCCAAGGCGTGCATTTCGGCGGCATCGTCGTTGCCGACCGCGCCATCCACGAAACCGCCGATGGCAGGCGCCTGCTGGTCATCCACGGCGACCAGTTCGATACCGTCGTCCACAATGCACGCTGGCTGGCCTACCTCGGCGACTACGCCTATGACGCCGCGATGGTGGTCAACCGCGTGGTGACGAGGCTCCGCCATATGCTCGGCCTTCCCTACTGGTCGTTCTCGTCCTGGGCCAAGGTCAAGGTCAAGAAGGCGGTGAACTTCATCGGCTCGTTCCAGACGGTGCTGACCGAGGAGGCCCGCCGCTCGCATGTCGACGGCGTCATCTGCGGCCACATCCATCACGCCGCGATCGAGACTTATGAGGATGTGCAGTACATCAACACTGGCGACTGGGTGGAGAGCTGCACGGCGGTGGTCGAACATTTCGACGGCAAGATGGAGATCATCCACTGGGCGCTGGTGCTGCCCGAAGCACCGGACGAGCCGCTCATCCCCTTGCTGATCGAAGACAGGGTCGTCGAAGCGGCATAACCCTCCTGTTAATCGACTGGCCCAGGCAGTTTCGGACCGCTTTCGCGCATGTTAAGGGATCGATCTGCGTTGCAGCCCTTTGTGCAGCGTAATTGGATCGATTCATGTCGCTGCCGCCGCTCTCGCCCGAACAACTCGTCAAGCCGCGCCATTTCGAACTGCGCATGAGTCTGATCTTCGCGACATTATTCGTGTCGCTGGGAACGCATGTGCCTTATTTCCCGCTGTGGCTGCATGCCCAGGGTTTCCACGCCGAGCAGATCGCCATCATCCTGGCGGCGCCGATGTTCCTGCGCGTGGTGACGACGCCGCTGCTGACCGCGCTGGCGGACCGGGCGAAGGACAGGGCCGATGTCTATATTGCGCTGGTGGCCGCGACGATGGTGCTTTCCGCCGGCTATTTCCTCACTCCCACCTATGCGGCGGTGCTTGCCGTATCGCTGGCGCTGACGGTGGTGTGGACGCCGCATTCGCCGATCGCCGATTCGCTCGCGCTGTCGGGTGTGCGCCGCTTCGGCTCGAACTACACCGCGATGCGCAAATGGGGCTCGATATCCTATCTCTGCGCCAATGTCGCAGGCGGCTTTATCCTCGCCTGGACGAGCCCGCAGGCCGTGCCGGTAATCATCTTTGCGGCATTGTGTGCCGCGCTCGTCGCCGGATTGCTGGCGCCGCGGCTTGGCCGCCCGCGCCGCGCTTCGCCGCTATCTGCCGCCGATATCCAGCATCAGGCGCCGAGCCTTCTCAATCCGTATTTCCTGTATTTCACCCTCGGCGTCGGCATCATCACCGCCAGCCATGCCTTCCTTTACGGCTTTGTCTCCATCTACTGGAAATCGGTCGGCATCAGCGATTCCGTCGTTGGCCTGCTGTGGGCCTGGGGCGTAGTGGCCGAGGTCTGCATGTTCGTGTTTTTCAACCGTATTTTTGCCTCCGTCTCAGTCGTCAAGGTGATGCTGATCGCCGGCGTCGGCTCCATCGTGCGCTGGATCGCCTTTCCGTTGATCTGGCCACTCGGGCTTGGCGTTGCCGGTTTCTTCGGCGTCCAGACCCTGCATTCGGTGTCGGTGGCGATGGTGTTGATCGGCCTGCAGAAGATGATCGGCGAAACGGTTTCGGAAGAACGCACGGGTGCGGCGCAAGGCATTGCCTATTTCTTCAACGGCTTCTTCATGGCGGCGGTGACGCTGGCGTCCGGCCCGCTTTACGAGCGCTACGGCGTCGACGGCTTCCTGGCGATGATCCCGATCGCCATCGTCGGCCTGGTGCTGATCGGGCTCGCCGCGCGTTCAGCCCCACAGCATCCTGTCAGGCGGTGACACCAGCGACCCCTGGTACACGAGGCCGGGCTGGCGGTCGCGGGCAAGCAGCAGCGGACCGTCGAGGTCGACGAAGTCGGCGCCTTGCGCCAAAAGCACTGCCGGCGCCATCGCCAGCGACGTGCCGACCATGCAGCCGACCATCACGCCGAATCCCAGCTCCCGGGCGCGGTTGCGAAGGGTAAGGGCGGCGGTCAGGCCGCCGGATTTGTCGAGCTTGATGTTGACGGCGTCATAGAGGCCGACAAGCGTTTCGAGGTCCTTCGCCTCGTGGACGCTTTCGTCTGCGCAGATCGGCACCGGATGCGCGATGTGGCGCAGGATGGCATCATGGCCGGCGGGAAGCGGCTGTTCGATCAGGGCTATGCCATGTTCGGCGGCGAAAGCGAGATTCTCGATGATGTTGGCATCGATCCAGCCTTCATTGGCGTCGAGGATGATGCGGCTGTCGGGCGCCGCTTCGGTCACGGCGCGGATGCGGGCCATGTCGTTGTCGCCGCCAATCTTGACCTTGAGCAGCGGCCGCCCGGCATTGGCGCGGGCTTGCGCCGCCATTGCCTCCGGCTCGCCCAGCGACAGCGTGTAGGCCGTCTCCAGCGCCGACAAGGGCACAACGTGGATGGCGTCCGCGACCGCAACGCCGCTGATCTTGGCCTCCAGGTCCCACAAGGCGCAATCGATGGCGTTGCGGGCAGCACCCGCCGGCATCGCATCGAGCAGTTCCTTGCGGCTGATGCCGCCTTCTATCTGCCGGCGCATGGCCTCGATGGCGTCGCGCACCCCCTCCATGGTCTCGCCATAGCGCTTGTAGGGGACGCATTCGCCCCATCCGCGATTGTCCCCATCACTGATCGTGCAGGTAATGACTTCGGCTTCGGTCTTCGACCCGCGCGAGATGGTGAAGGTGCCGGCAATGGGAAAACGCTCGGCCTCAACCGAAATGACACGCGCCATAATTTTCTGCTCCGGCTATGCGACAACGCGTCGTCGGCAAATCGACAGGTACGACCCGTCAGGCTAAACAGGACGCCATGTTGACCATCGGCAAACGCGACGCAAGCGGCAACGCCGCCAAGGAGGCCGACCACCAGCCCCGCGTTGCGGTCGGCGAGGAGGGCGGCGTCCTCCGCTGCGCTTTCTCCGGCATCTGGACGACGACGACAGTGGCGCTGATCGACGCCGAGATGCGCAAGATCGAGCAGCGCAAAGGCTTCCAGACGCTCGCTTTGGATCTTTCCCACATCGAGAAGATGGACACCGCCGGCGCCTGGCTGATCGATCGCCTGGTCAGTGTCTTCGAAAAGAAGGGTGTCGAGATCAAGATGCAGGGGCAAAGCGATGTCGCCTCGATCCTGCTCGGCGCCGTTGGCGAAGCTGTCCGGCGCGAGCCCGAATCGCGCGGCGTCCGGCGCCCCAACGTCATCCTCCGCGGGCTGGAGGCGGTCGGCCGCCGCATCTATGAGATGCGCGACGACTTCCTCGCCTCGATGAACATCCTCGGCGCCACCATCGGCGGCGCCCAGATGAAGCTCGGGCGCGGCCATGCCATCAATCCGGCGGCGATCTTCAACCAGATCGATCGCATGGGGGTCGGCGCCATCCCCGTGGTGGTGCTGATGTCGGCGATCGTCGGCGCCATCGTCGCCCAGCAGGGCGCCTACCAGCTCAATTATTTCGGCGCCAACATTTTCGTTGTCGATCTGGTCGGCGTGCTGATCCTGCGCGAACTCGGCGTGCTGATGACCGCCATCATGATCGCCGGCCGCTCCGGCAGCGCCATCACCGCCGAGATCGGCTCGATGAAGATGCGCGAGGAGGTCGACGCGCTGAAGGTCATCGGCCTCAACCCGATCGGCGTGCTGGTGTTTCCGCGCCTGGTGGCGCTGGTGATCGCGCTGCCCTGTCTCACCATCGTCGCCAATTTTGCCGCTCTTGGCGGCGGCATCCTAGCCGCCTGGCTTTATTCCGGTATTGCGCCGACGGCCTTCATCGACCGGCTGCGCGGGGCAATCGATATCAGCACCATCTTCGCCGGGCTGATCAAGGCGCCGTTCATGGCCATGATCATCGGCACCATTGCTTCCGTAGAAGGCATGAAGGTCGGCGGCAGCGCCGAATCGCTGGGTCTGCACGTCACCGCCTCGGTTGTGAAATCGATCTTCGTCGTCATCATCCTCGATGGCCTTTTTGCCATCTTCTACGCATCGATCGAGTTCTGACATGATGCGCAGAAACTCAAAGGCGACCAAGGCTGTGCAGGGAATGGAAGAAGACGATATCGTGCTGTCGGTGCGCGATATCACCGTTGCCCTGGACGACAAGCTGATCCTCGACAAACTGGCGCTCGACATCAAGCGCGGCGAAATCCTCGGTTTCGTCGGCGCCTCGGGCGCCGGCAAATCGGTGCTGCTGCGCACGATTCTCGGCCTGCTGCACAAGCAGTCCGGCACGATCAAGCTGTTTGGTCTCGACCTCGAAAAGGCCAGCGACATCGAGCGGTTGCGCATCGACATGCGCCTTGGCGTGCTTTTCCAGCACGGCGCCCTGTTTTCGGCGTTGACCGTGCAGGAAAACGTGCAGGTGCCGATGCGCGAATATCTCGATCTGCCGAAGAAACTGATGGACGAGCTGGCCTTGCTCAAGATCGAACTGGTCGGCCTGCCGCCGGACGCCGCGCAAAAATTTCCCTCGGAGCTTTCGGGCGGCATGATCAAGCGCGCCGCCCTGGCGCGGGCGCTGGCGCTCGACCCCGACATCGTCTTCCTCGACGAGCCGACGTCCGGCCTCGACCCGATCAGCGCGTCCGAATTCGACGAATTGGTGGTGAAGTTGCGCGATACGATGGATCTGACGGTCTATATGGTGACGCACGATCTCGACACGCTGTTTACCGCTTGCGACCGCGTGGCGGTGCTCGGCAACAAGAAAATCCTGGTCGAAGGCACGATCGACGACATGCTGAAAAGCGAAGAACCGTGGGTCAAATCCTATTTCCGCGGAAAACGCGCTCGGCAACTTGATCTTGCCGCGCGCGCATAGACATAAGTGGGGCAATGGAAACCAGAGCCAACTACGTAATTGTCGGCATTTTCACCCTGGCTGCGATCCTGGCGGCGTTCGGGTTCGTCTATTGGACCGCCCAGATCGGTGATCGCGGCGAGACGGCGGAGCTGCGCGTGCGCATTCAGGGTTCGGCCTCCGGCCTCGGCCCCGGCAGTCTGGTGCTGTTCAACGGCGTCAAGGTCGGGGTGGTCAAGCGCGTCTATTTCGACCGCAATGACCCCAATGCCGCCATTGCTACGACCGAGATCGACCAGACAACGCCGCTCACCAAATCGACGCAGGCCGATATCGGCATCGCCAGCCTTGCCGGCCAGGTCAACATCGAATTGAAGGGCGCCGATCCCAAGGAACCGAACCTGCTGGAAGAGGCGGCAAAGGAAGGCAGGACGGCCGAGATCATCGCCAATCCGTCAGCGGTCACCAACCTGCTGCAGACGGCGCAGAACATCTTCACCCGCGCCGACAAGGTGCTTTCCGACCTAGAAGGTTTCACCAGGGATGTGCGCGGGCCGCTGACCCAGACCGTCAAGAACGCCCAGACATTTTCCGATGCGCTGGCCAGGAATGCCGACGGCATCGACAAGTTCCTGACCGCCGTCAGCGCGCTGTCGGATGAGCTGAAGGGTGTTTCCGGCAAGCTCGACGGCACGCTGAAGGCTGCCGAAGGCCTGCTCAATGCCGTCGACAAGGACAAGATCAAGAGCATCGTCGCCAATGTGGACGCCGTCACCGCCAATCTGAAGGAGACCAGCGGACAGCTCGACGGAGTGATCAAGAACGTCGATACCGCGGTCGGCTCGGTCAACGATTTCGCCACGCGCACGCAAGGCACGCTGGCAAAGGTCGACAATGTGCTCGACGGCATCGATCCGGCGCAGGTGCGCGTGGCGCTCGCCAACATTCAGAAGGCCAGCGAAAATGCCAACAAGGCCGCCGCCGACATCGCCAAGGTGACCGACAAGTTCGCCGACCGGGCCGACGACATCGACGAGACGATCAAGGACGCCAAACAGCTTGCGTCGCGCCTCAACGATGCCTCGGTGCGCGTCGACGGCATCCTGAAAAGGGTCGATACGCTGCTCGGTTCGGGCCAGGCCGACGGCGTCATGGCCGATGCCAGGGACACGCTGAAGTCGTTCAAGCAGGTCGCCGACACGCTGAACGCCCGGCTTGGCACGATCACCGACAACATCGCGCGCTTCTCGGGCCAGGGCCTGTCGAATGTCGAGGCGCTGGTCCAGGACAGCCGGCGTTCGATCAGTCGCATCGAAGAGGCGGTGACCGATCTCAGCCGCAACCCGCAGCGCATCCTGTCGGGCGGCGACGGCGAGGTCCGGCAGTTCGATGGCAGGGCACGGCGTTGACTTCCGTGCCCGCCCGCAGCAATTACATGGACCGCGGATGCGGATTCATCATACGATCCGGGGACAGTGGGGATCACGCGTGACGTTCGGGTTGGGTGGGTATAGATCGGCGGCCGTTTTGCTTGGCCTGACGCTGGCTGGTTGCGCGGCATTGGGAGGCAAGCCGGCGCCGCTCGATACGTTCGAGCTGTCCGCCCCGTCGATCGACGCCCATGGCCACAGCCGCCGCCAGATCCTGATCGCCCAGCCATCCGCGCTCAAGGCGCTGGACAGCCAGAACATCGTCATCAAGCCGTCAGATCGCTCGATCCAGTATCTCAAGGGCGCGCAATGGGCCGACCGGCTGCCGCTGATCGTGCAGGCGAGGCTCGCCGAAACCTTCCAGCGCTCCGGAAGCTTTGCCGGCGTCGGCAAGCCGGGCGAGGGGCTGGCGATCGACTACCAGGTGATCGTCGAGATCCGCTCCTTCGAAGTCCGCGTCAATGGTGGCGAGCATGCCGAGGTCAATCTCTTCGTGCGCATCCTGAACGACCGCAACGGCGAGGTGCGCGCCTCGAAGAGCTTCACCGCATCCGCTCCCGTCTCGGGCAGCGGCAATCCGGCCTATGTCAGCGCGCTCGACAGCGCCTTCGGCGAGGCGGCGAAGGATATTGTGGGCTGGACGGATTCGGTGATCTGAGCGAACCCGGCGAGGCGCTTGAGACCCAGGAACCTTAGCCGCCTGGCAGACGGTTGGTGATCAGTTCTGCCTTCATCCAGTGGGTTTCACTCTGGACATGTCCTGCCCGTACATATTTGCCCATGCGAATGGGCATGTCTGCCTCAGCAAATGCTTCGGCAACCCTAGCCACAAAGCCTTCTTGCTTGGCCTTATCCAGGGACGCAGCCAGATTATCGAAGAGGTTGGGGCTGAAAGGCCCACGATAGAGCGTGGGAACAGGAGTGATGCCCAGTTCCTCAAACCGGGCCAGGGTCAAATCCCACGGTTGAATTTCGGCCCCGATGATCCATGCAAAGCCAAGAAAAAATGACGGCAGCGCATCATACGCAACCGAATGTCGGGCATAGAGGTTCTCGCCGACAATCCGTTCATCGTCAGCAAGTTGCGGTGAAACATTTGCTGCAAATGCCTTCAGCCAGTCTCGGGATGGATGATAACGGCTATCGGGACTGCGCGCGTGAGAGCCATCGCGATGAAGGGTTGTGTTCTCTCCATCCATCTTCTCGGTGACCACAAGATCAGCCACCCTTAGTCCTTCAAGCGACGCCATGACCTTGTCGTCGCTGGTGGCTCCGACCGATATCGGCAGATGAAAGGTGCGACCGTATTTCCTCATGCTGGAGGCATAGCTTGCAGCCCATCGCGCCAGCAAGGGCAGCCTGAGTTCTTTGCGCTCGTCATTGTTCGATCCATGACAAACGAAAAAGGCGGGAAATTTCCCGCCTTTTTCATTTTGATGCAGCAATCGTAGCTAGTGCAAACGGCCGCTCGCATGGGCCAGCATGGTGTAGACCTTGCCGGTGTCCGACGTCAGGTAGGTCTGCGCCATGATGTTGTCGCGGTCGTTGCGCGAGACGTCCTTGAGCAGCTTCTCGAAATCGTCGCAGTAGCGGTCGACAGCGGCGCGGAACTCCGCCTCTGCCTGATATTTGCGGCGGATTTCATCGAAGGTTTGCTGGCCCTTGAGCGTGTAGAGGCGGCGCGTGAACACGTCACGCTCGCCGCGCCGGTAGCGGTTCCACAGCTCGATAGAGGCGTCGTGGTCGATCGCCCGGGCGATATCGACCGAGAGCGAGTTGAGCGACTCCATGACATGCAGCGGCGAGCGCTGGGCGGGAGTTGCGCGCGGTGCTTCCGCGGGCGCTGCCGGCCTGGCGACTTCCTCCTCGCGCGATGCCCCGGTCAGGAGATCGCGCACCCAGCCGCCTTGCGGCGTGCGGGCGTTGGCGTCGCGCTGGCGCGGTGCTTCGGCAGGGCGTTCGATATCGAGCGTGCCACGCAGGCCGCCGAGCGGCGCCTGTGGAGCAGGGCGCTCCGGCTGTGGCGCCGGCGGCGGGCGGCGTACCGGCTCGGCCGGGCGCTGCACTGGCGCCTGCGGCGCCGGGCGCAGGGCGCGCGGTTCGGCATTGTCGCCGCCGCGTCCCGATTTCGCAACGATGTCCGAAAGTTCCTTGAGCGCGTTGATCTGCTCGGCAACGGCACGGCGGATCGCCGAGGTCGATTCCTTGGCCTCTTCCGGCATCTCGATGACGCCCTTCTTGAGCTCGGCGCGGGTGAGGTCGAGCTCGCTCTTGATCGAGCTTGCGGTGCGCCGCATCTCCTCGGTCGCATCGGCGAACCGGCTGGTTGCCGAATCGACCACTTCCGTTATGGCGATGCGGATCTTGTCGGCTGATGCCAGCGTCTTGCCTTCGGCATTCTGCATCGTCTGGCCGACAAGGTTTTCGAACGAACGCATCACCTTCTCGAGGTCTTCCGACTTCTTGACCAGGCCGACGGCGAGATCTTCGAGCGACGATTGCCGCTCAAGCGTGTGCTCCAGATTGCTCTGCGCCGAGCTCAACAGATCCGAAGCCGAGGACAGCAAGCGGCTGTGCTCGTCGAACTTGGTGGCGATCGAGGCCACTTCGCGCAGGGTCGACGACGACAGTTCGGTAAGCCGCGTCGTGTTCGAATCGACCAGGCGTGCCGAGCTGGCGAAGGTCTGCGCGGCCTTTTCGGTGGTTGCCGCGAAGCTTTGCGTGCTGCCGCTCAGACGTTCGTCAACCTGGCCGAGGTTGATCGCCGCCTGTTCGATCAGCTCACCAAGCTGCGAGCTGGAGACGCTCATGCGGCCGATGAGGTCGGCGACGCTATCGGCGAGCGACGAGCGCGCGCCTTCGACGGCCGACAGCGTTTCGGCGGTGCGGCTGGCGAGCGCGTTGACGAGGGCGGCATTTTCGCTGCGCAGCTTCTCGGTCGCGCGTTCGGTGACCTCTTCCATGCTCTTTTGCAGGTCCGAGCCGCCCTGGGCGAAGCGCTCGACCAGCGGCCGCGCGGTTTCGTCCAGGATCTTCGCCATCTCGGCCGAACGCGCCGCCAGCATCGTGTTGAGCTCGCGGGTATTGGTGCCGATTGTCTTGGCAGCGTCGTTGGTGCTTTGGCCGATGTGCTGGCCGACCGCGGTAAAAGTCTCCGCAATCGTGTTGGCGCGCGAGATCAGCTGAGCTTCTGCGCTGGAAACCTGCTCGTTGAGCTTCTGGCCCATCGTCTCCGTCGTATAAAGAAGGCGGTTCTCGACGTTGGCGACCTGTTCCTCGACGCGCGAAGCTGCGGACGCAACGCTCGCGGCCAGCCGCTCATCGGCGCCGGCAAGAGCCTGCTCCATCTCGCGGGCGTGGACGGCAAGTTCCTGGCCGGTCTGGCGTGCACGTTCGGCAACACGCTGCTCGGTGCTGGCGAAGGCGCCGACGATGTTGTCGGCATGCTCGCCGATCGTCGAAGTGGAGTCGGCGATGCGCGACACCAGGCGGTGATCGGCCTCGTCGAAGATGCGGCTGATCTCGGTGGCGCGGGCTGACAGCGCGTCCGAACCCTCGGCGATGCGCGAGATCAGCTGTTGGTCGGCGGCGTCGAAGATGCGGCCAAGGTCCGAGGCGCGGGCGGCCAGCGCTTCGGCGGATTCGCCGATGCGCATGCTCAGCCGCTGGTCGGCACCCTCGAAGTTACGCAGGATGTCGCCGGCGCGGTCGGCCAGCGACTGCGCCGTCTCGACCGCGCGGGCGACCAGCTTCTGGTCGGCGGCGTCGAACGTGCCGGCGATCTCGCCGGCGCGGGCAGCCAGCCGTCCGGCCGTTTCTTCGGCGCGGGCGAGCAGCGAGTTCGACGTCTCGTCATGCCGGGCAAGCAGCACGCTCGTCGTGTCTTCGGCGCGAGCAAGCAAGGCATTCGTCGTATCCTCGGCGCGAGCAAGCAGGGCGCTCGATGTGTCCTCGGCACGGGCGTGCAGACGGCGATCCGCGTCCTCGAAGGTCCGGGCGATGTCCTCGGCCCGGGCCAAAAGGGCGGCCGAGGTCTGCTCGGCACGCTCGGCGATCTTGCGGTCGGCATCACTGAAGGCAGCACCGGCCTGTTCGTGCAGCGCGCTGGTGACTTCCATCACCTTCTCACGGAGCGCGCCGGCAACGAAGACGGCGCTCTTTTCAAGCACGCTGCGGACATTGTCGACACCCACCGACAACGCGCGCTCCATGGTTCCGGCGCGCTCTTCGATGATGCCGGTCTGCTTGCTGAAGGCCTGCTCGATTTTCTCGACATCGGCAGCGATTGCCGCCGAGATATCGGTGCTTCTGCCGGCAATCTGGTCGATATGGCCCGACAGAGAGCGGTCGACGTCCTTGCGTATGTCGGCGAGCTTTGCCAGATCGTCTTCCAGCGCCTGGGTCAACATGTTGCGGCCTTCGGCCAGCTTGCCGACATGGCCGGCGATGATGTCGTCAACCTCACCGCGGCTTGCCGACAGCTTCTGCAGGTCGGCTTCCAGCGCACGTTTCAGGATGTCTCGGCCCTCGGCCAGCTTCTCGACCTGGCCTGCGACCAGTCCGTCGATGCTCGACCGGCTCTCGGCCAGCTTGGCGAGGTCGTCCTCGAGAGCCTTCGACAGCGTCGCGCGATCCCGGACGAGCTTGTCGCTGTGACCCTCGATCAGGCTGTTGACATTTTCCAAATCCGCTTCCAACACCCGTGCGAACTCGCCACGGTTTTCGCTCAGCTTCTGCGACTGGTCGGCAATGGCGCTCCTGATCGCATTGAGATCGGCTTCGAGCGCCCGTGTGAGGATGTCTCGGCCCTCGGCGAGCTTCTCGACCTGTCCGGCGACCAGCCCATCGATGTTGGAGCGGCTCTCCGCCAGCTTGGCGATGTCGTCTTCCAGTGCCTTTGAGAGCGCCGAACGGTCCTGGACGAGCCTGTTTTGATGATCGGCCATGATGCCGCTGACATTGTGCAAATCGTCCTGAAGCGCCTGGGATAGCGTCGAACGATCCTGGACAAGCCGGCTCGAGTGGTCGGTGATCAGGCTGTTCACATTCTGAAGGTCATCCTTAAGCGCCTGGGATAGCGTCGAACGATCCTGAACAAGCCGGTTCGAGTGGTCGGCGATGAGGCTGTTCACATTTTGCAGGTCGGCCTCCAATGCCTTGGAAAGCTGACCGCGCTCTTCCGCCACCTTGTCGGAATGACCCGCGATGGCGCCCTTGATGGTGTTGAGGTCGGCTTCGAGCGCGCGCTTGAGGATATCGCGGCCCTCGGCCAGCTTCTCGACCTGGCCGGCGACTAGCCCGTCGATGCTCGACCGGCTCTCGGCGAGCTTGGCGAGGTCGGCCTCGAGCGTCTGTGACAACAGGCCACGATCGTCGGCAAGCCGGCTCGAATGGTCGGAGAGCAGGCCTCTGATGCCGGACAGGTCGTTCTCCAGCGCCTTGCTGAGTTCGGTGCGGTCCTCGGCCAGTTTCGCCGAGTGGTTCTCGATCACGCCCTTGATGCCGATAATGTCATTTTCGAGCGCCTTGGTCAGGATGGCGCGGCCTTCGGCGATCTTTTCAACCTGGCCGGCGACCAGCCCGTCAATGGAGGCGCGGCTGTCGGCGAGCTTGCCGAGATCGGCTTCCAGGGCGCGCGACAGAATGTTGCGGCCTTCGGCCAGTTTACCGACATGTCCGGCGACCATTTCGTCAATGATCGTACGGGCTTGCACAAGTTTTCCGGAGTCTTCATGCAAAGCCTGGTTGAGCCGGTTGCGGCCTTCTTCAAGCCGCTCGAGATGGCTGCCCAGCGACGCGTCGATGGCGGCGCGCGACTCGTTGACCTTGCGCAGATCCTCTTCCAGGGCGCGCGAGATCAGGTTGCGGCCTTCGGCCAGCTTCTGCACCTGGTTCGTTACGGCCGCATCGATGCCGGCGCGGCCCTCGGCGAACTTCGCCAGGTCCGCCTGCATGGCAGCCGCCATGCGTTCGCGGCTTTCGGACAGCTTGCGGCTGTGGTTTTCGACGGCGTCCTCGATGCCGACACGGGCATCGGCAAGCCGCTGGATGTCGGTGTCGAATGAGCGCGACACGACATGGCGGGCGGCTTCCATGCGGCCGGCGAAATCGCTGGCGCGGGCTTCGAGCATCGACGAGGTCGACGAGACGATGTCGGCCATGTCGGCGCCGATCTGGGTCTTGCCCTGATCGATCATGGCCGACAAATGATCCTTGCTCTCGGCAAAGGTGTGGGCGATCTCGCGGGCGCGCTCGACCAGCGTTTCGTTGATCTGGCGGGCGCGCGCCTCGAGCGCGGCGTTGAGCTTCTGCGTGCCGGTATCGAGTGCTTCGGCGCGGGTCTGAAATTCGCTGATCAGCGCCTGGCCGCGCTCGGCCAGTGTCCGCTCGATGCCGTTCAGGCTGGACTCGAATTCCGAGCTCAGGGTGCGGGCGGCGCCGCCGAGCAGCGACACCATACCGGTGGTGCGGTCGTCGAGCAGGTCGGTCAGCGACCGGGTCAGGCCGTCTGTGGTGTCCGTCAGCTTGGCGATGCGGGTGTCGAGCAGCGAAGCAAAGGCTTCGCCCGACGTCGACAGCCTGTCGGTGATTGAATCCAGCCGGGTTTCGACGGAATCGAAGATCGACATCGAGCTTTCATTGATGCGGTCGATCAGCGTGTCGCCGGAATTCGTGATCGTCATCGACAGCTTGGTCGACGCGTTGAGGATAGAGTCGCGAATAATGTCGGAGGCGGCGCCGATCTCGTCCTTCAGCGTTTCATGCGCGCCGGTGATCGAGGCGCGCACACGCTCGGCATGAGTGACGACGGCTTCGCGCTCGCTGCCCAGCCCGTCGACCAGCGACCGGATGCGCGATTCATTCTCCGAATAGGAGCGTTCGATCTGGTTGACCTCGCTGTGGACCAGAGTTTCGAGCTCGACGGCGCGCGCCAGCGTGCGCTCAATGCCTTCGCCCATCGCCGCCACTTCACGGCGAACGGCCTGGCCGATCATCATCACGCGGTCTTGGGCGAGGTTTTCCGGCTCCGCCAAGCGGAAAGCCACCTCCGTCATCGATTGCGCGGCAATGCGCATTTCCTGCGCGCGGCGGATCATCGCCGCGAAGGCCCAAAACAGGACGACCGGTATGATTGCCGCGATCGCTAGGCCGATCAGTTCAGGGCGGGCCAGGATTTGATCGAACGTACGAATTTTCCAGATGCTGGGGCCAAACAGCAGATTGGCGAGGCCGCCGGCGCCGGCGATCCAGGCCAGCGACACGAACGCCACGACCCAATAGATCGTGCTAGACGCGCGCCGGTTGAGGCTGTGTAGCAGCGTCTTGTAATCTTTCTGGCGGTCATCGTTTGCCGGCTTGAAGCCGGCTGGCTGGGCGCTGTTGCGCGATTCGACCGGGCGCAACTCGGCGGGCTTGGCTGCCGGCTTCGCACTCTGGTTTTGTTGGACGGGCGCGTTTTGAGCGGGGGCGGGCTTCTGGGGGCGGCCTTCGCGCGCCAGTTCGTCCGCGGCCTGCGATATCTGCGCTTCCAGATCTTCCATCGACGCCGCGATATCGAGATCGCCGCTGCCGTCTCCGCTGAGATCGAGGTCTAGTGCCTTTTCGAGTTCCCTGGCTACGTCGCTGTCGAGAGTTCTGGTCGTCGTTGGTTTCTTCGCCATGCCTTCGCTACCCTGTACTAGCTGCCGAGGGACTTCTTATTTTTGCCTGATTCTGGCTCGTCTTATCCCACGCAGGAGGCTGAAAATGGACCTTCGTATCGTAATGACACACAGGGGTAAAGAAAACATGCATTCCGCGAGATACGTAAAACTTTAAATATAAGGTTAACGACAACGTGATCTAACCGCCTCAACGGCAACAATTTTCCAGCCCATTCATTAACGCGTTGGCGACGGAAATCGCCTAGTTTTTTCGGCGATCGGCACAAGGAGTTTCAAATTGGTACGCGGTGAAAGCGGCATTGCCTTCTCAATGCCGGGCGGCGATGCGTCGGGACCGGCCCGTTCGCGCCCAGTGGATCTGGCCCACCTGGCCCGTCAGACTATGGGGGATCGCGCCCTCGAACAGGAGGTATTGGCGCTGTTCGTACAGCAGGCGCTTTCCGTCCGCGACAGAATAGTCGATGCCGATGTCAGGGAGCGACTGCTTCTGGCGCATGGGCTGAAAGGTTCGGCGCGCGGGGTCGGCGCCTTTGCCATCGCCGACTGCGCCACCTCGATCGAACAGCAGCCGGAAGATGCGCGCATCCTCAAGCGCCTCGGCACCCTGATCGAGGAAGTGCGCGATTTCATCGCCGCCATCAGCCGGTAATGGCTGCCGCTCGGCAGCGGCCACCGGGATGAATCGACGGGGCCAGGGCGTGCTTTGGCCAGCTTTCCGAAAAAACGTCACAAAGCGGCGCTTTCGCGCCGCAGTTGACTTGTCCGGTGGAGTGATTATCTCGGCTGGGACTCCCTTCAGGTGACAAATGACCAAGCTGACCTTCATTGCCCATGACGGCACTCCTTTCGATGTCGAGGCCGAAAACGGCTCGACCGTCATGGAGAATGCGATCCGTAGCGCGGTGCCGGGCATCGAGGCAGAATGCGGCGGCGCCTGCGCCTGCGCGACCTGCCATGTCTATGTCGACGAAGCCTGGACGGCCGAGGTCGGCGAGCCGGAGGCGATGGAAGAGGACATGCTGGACTTTGCCTATGACGTCCAGCCGAACTCGCGCCTGTCCTGCCAGATCAAGGTGCGCGACGCGCTTGACGGCCTCGTCGTGCGCGTGCCGGCTCGCCAGGGTTGATCTCCCGTACCATCTGATTTTTCCCGCCGCCGCTTGGCAGCGGGCCAATGCTCATGCAGTCTCGCGCCAGTTTCGCCCCAGTTTGACAATGAGGCTCGCCTGGCATGACCGATGTAATCAAGACGGACGCACTCATTGTCGGGGCGGGGCCGGTCGGCCTGTTCGCCGTGTTCGAACTCGGCCTCTTCGACATGAAGTGCCATCTGATCGATATCCTCGACCGGCCCGGCGGCCAATGCGCCGAACTCTATCCGGAAAAGCCGATCTACGACATTCCAGGCTGGCCCTCGATCTCGGCGCAAGGGCTGGTCGACAGACTGCTGGAGCAGATTCACCCGTTCAAGCCGGATTTTACCTTCAACCGCATGGTCTCCAGCCTGGAAAAGCTGGACGACGGCTCATTTCGGGTCACCACCGACGAGAACGAGGTGTTCGAAGCCAAGGTGGTGGTGATCGCCGCCGGTGGCGGCTCGTTCCAGCCCAAACGGCCGCCCATTCCCGGCATCGAGGCCTATGAGGGCAGGAGCGTCTTCTATTCGGTGCGCCGTATGGAGGAATTCCGCGGCCACGACCTCGTCATCGTCGGCGGCGGCGATTCCGCACTCGACTGGACGCTGAACCTGCAGCCGGTGGCAAAAAGCGTGACACTGGTCCACCGGCGCGCGGAATTCAGGGCGGCGCCCGACAGCGTCAACAAGATGTATGCCATGCAGGAGATGAAGCAGCTGGAGTTCCGGGTCGGCCAGGTGAGCGGCCTGACCGGCGCCGACGGCGAGCTGGCCTCTGCTACCATCAAGGGCGGGCCTGACGGCGACATCGAGGTGCCGTGCACGCGCATGCTGCCGTTCTTCGGCCTGACCATGAAGCTCGGCCCGATCGCCGAATGGGGGCTCAACCTTCATGAGAACCTCATCCCGGTCGATACCGAGAAATTCCAGACTTCGGTGCCAGGCATCTTTGCCGTCGGCGACATCAACTGGTACCCAGGCAAGCTGAAGCTGATCCTGTCGGGTTTTCACGAGGTGGCGCTGATGGCGCAGGCCGCCAAGCGCATCATCAGCCCCGGTGAGCGCATCGTCTTCCAGTACACGACGTCGTCGACCAGCCTGCAGAAGAAGCTCGGCGTCGTGGAGTAGGTCCTACAGGGCTTTCCGAATCACTCCACCAGAACGACTGGCGCCTCGGCGTCGTCGCGGCCGCGCAGTGACTTCTCCGGCATCAGCGCCAGCGTCATCAGCGCCAGCACGAGCGTGACGGCCGCGGCAAGGAAGATCATCATGAAGGGCGTCGCCGAGACGATCTGTCCGGCAGCCGGCGCGCCTTCGCCGGCAAGCGGCAGGCCATAGCCGAGCGCGACCGCGCCGAGCATGGCGACGCCGAGCGCGCTGCCCAGCGAACGCAGGAAGGTCAGCACGCCGGTGGCAACGCCGAGATGCGCGCGGTCGACGGCGTTCTGCACCGATACGGTGGCGACCGGGAAGGTGGTGCCGCTTCCAAGGCCGATGCAGATGGTCAAGAGCTCGACCACCAGCAGCGAGGCGCGGCCGGCGACCAGGCTGAGCACGCCAAGACAGATAATGGCGAAGAGAACGCCGACCATGGCGATACGCTTGTAGTGGAAGAAGCGCGGTATCGTGCGGCCGCTGAAGGTCGCGCCGGCGACCGTTCCGAGCAGCAGGCCGAGCATGGCAAGGCCCGACTGGCTGACCGACAGGCCGATGATCGACTGCAGATAGACCGGCAGGTACACCGACAGGCCGATATTGGCGGCCTGCAGCAGGAACATCGACGCCGTGCCGGCAAGCACGATCGGATTGCTCAGCACTTCAAGCGAAATCAGCGGCTCGGCCGCACGCATCAGCCTGAGCGCGAACGCACCCCAGAAGACCGCCGAACAGGCGAGCAGGCCGACGATCTCGCGGGAGACCCATGGATAGGCGCTGCCGCCCCAGTTGAGGGCCAAAAGCAGCAATGCCGTCGCCACCACCAGAAGCAGCGCGCCCGGCGCGTCGATGCGATGCCGCTTTGCGGCGACCGGCAGTTTGCGCAGCGGCTTGTTGATGATGGCCATGGCCAAGATGCCGAGCGGGATATTGATCCAGAAGATCAGCGACCAATGCAGATGTTCGGCAAATCCGCCGCCGAGCAAAGGCCCGGCGATGCTGGCGACAGCCCAGGTGCCCGAAATCCAGGCGGCATAACGCGCGCGTTCACGCGGCGGCACGAGGTCGCCGATGACGATCTGCGCCAGGGCGAACAGGCCGCCGCCGCCCGCACCCTGGATCGCCCGGCCGACAACCAACACGAACATGTTGGGGGCCATGGCGCTGACCAGCGATCCCAGAAGGAAGATCAGGATCGCCGCATAGACGGTCGGCCGGCGGCCATAGACGTCGGAAATCTTGCCGTAGAGCGGCGCCATGGCCGTCGCCGTCAGGAGATAGCCGGTCACGATCCACGGCAGGTAGTCGGCATGGCCGAGCGAACGCCCGATGGTCGGCATGGCCGGCGCGACGATTGTCTGGTCGAGCGCCGCCAACAGCATCGACAAAAGGATGCCGGCGATGATGACGTTCTTCTCGCTTTCCGTCAGCGGTGCGGCGGGAGGCAGCCTAGCCGGCTTGTCGACAGCTTGGTCCATATCATTTCATCCATAAAGTTTGAGAGCGATTGCGCGGCGCCAAATGGCCGCTCCGCTACGCGCCGCCTCAATTGGTCTTGATCTGGTGTTTCGAAGCTCGCGCCTTGCCAGCCTGACATATCTTGCGAGCCTGACATATGTCGTCCCGTATAGGCCGATTTCGACCTATGCCCGAAAATTTTCTGGGGCTGGCCTCATGTTTCGGCAGAATTGGCTTGGTATCGCCGTGTTTCAGCCGGGCGGAAGCTGGCCGTTCTCGACGCGCTGCATGCGGTAGCGCAGCAGCCGCAGGATGCGGCTTTCGAAATTCACGCCTTCCACGCGGTCGAAGCGCAATTGGTCCTGGTCATGCCTGGCGAGTTCGGCCGCGGTGATCTGCGCCGCCTTCGCCTTTGCCCCGGCGCAGGTCTTTTGCGCAAAGCTCGCGTTCAGCGCGTCTTCGAGCAGACGGCCGTGGTTCTTGGCGATCTCGACATGACGCTCCTCATGGCGCTTGATGTCGGCCGACAGGGTGTCCCAGAACAGCCTGACATCGGGATCGGCCTTGCGCGGCCTGCGCCACTCCGGAAGGATGACCTTGACCTTGACGGTAACGGCGGCCTTGGCGATGCGGCAGGTGTCTGCGGTTTGCGCGTAGCTGATGCGGGTGGTGAACGCCATCTGGGTGGCGCCTGGATGCCGCATCCCGGTGCTTTTCACCTCGGGTCCATGCTTCGACAATTGCGTCTCGATGTCATCGAGCGTGCTGCCGCCGATGGCAAAATAGCTGTAGGTCTTCACCAGATTGGCAGCATTCGCCGGCAGGACGGTCAAAGCCAGCATCAGGGCGCAGAGCAGGGGTCGTTTCATCATGTTGCCTCTTCACTCACCTTGCTTTACGGCCGTTGCCGGCGCAACGGAATTGATCTTCCACCGATCACGCATCGTTGATGGATTGCAAGCGCTCGATGAGCCACATGCCAATGAGCCACATGCCAATGAGACACATGGTTGAAGGACAATGACGACAAGGCGATGGCAACTGGCGCATAAGTGCCATCTCGACCTTGGCGAGAAAGCCATTGTGGTCGGCATTCTCAACGTCACGCCCGACAGTTTTTCGGATGGCGGACTGTTCATCACGCCTGACCAGGCGGTGGCGCAGGCGCACCGCATGGTGGAAGAAGGCGCCGCCGTCGTCGATATCGGCGGGGAATCGACGCGCCCCGGCGCCTCGCCCGTGACGCCTGAAGAAGAGCAGGCCCGCATCCTGCCGGTCATCGCCGCGCTCGCCAGTTCAGGCGAAGCCCTGATTTCGGTCGACACCTATCGCGAGGAAACCGCGCGCCTCGCCGTCGCCGCCGGCGCGCATATCGTCAACGATGTCTGGGGCTTGCAGCGTGAACCCGGCATCGCCCGCGTCGCCGCCGAGACCGGCGCCGGACTGGTCATCATGCATACCGGGCGCGGGCGGCAAAAACTGCCCGACGTCATCGCCGACCAGTTTTTGTTCCTCAAGGCTTCGCTGGAAGTCGCCAGGCGCAGCGGCGTTGCGGACGATCATATCGTACTCGATGCCGGCTTCGGCTTCGCCAAGGAGACGGCTGAGGAAAACCTCGACCTGATGGCGCGGTTTTCCGAGCTTAAGGAGCTCGGTTTTCCCTTGATGGCCGGCACCTCCAGAAAACGCTTCATCGGCACCGTCACCGGCCGCGAAGCCGGCGCGCGCGCCGCCGGGACGGTAGCCACCAGTGTCATTCTGAGGCTGAAGGGCGCCGATCTGTTTCGCGTCCACGATGTCGCAATCAACGTGGACGCACTGGCGGTCGCCGATGCTATGCTGGCGCGCGAAAAGCCAGGACGCTGAGCCCAGGACACTAAGAAATGTACGTCATCCGCATGAAGAACTGCGCCTTCTTTGCCCGGCACGGCGTGCTGGATGAGGAAGAGGCGCTTGGCCAGCGTTTTTATGTCGATGCCGAGTTGACGGTCGAGCCCAGCCGCCCGCTGGAGGATGATTCCATCGAGGACACCGTCAATTACGGCATCGCCTTCACGGTGATTGAAAAGATCGTCACTGGACATCGCCGCTTCCTGATCGAGGCGCTGGCGCTCGAAGTGGCGAAGGCGCTGACTTCACGGTTCCCGCAGATCAGGAAGGCCGAGATCACCGTGCGCAAGCCCAACGCACCGGTGCCCGGCGTGCTCGATTATGTCGAGGTGACCGTTGTCTGGCCAGAGTAACAATAACACGGTCTATCTCAGCCTTGGCGGCAATCTCGGCGATCCCTCGGCCTCGATGGCGGCGGCGCTGCGCCTGCTCGACGCCGACGAGAGCACGCGCGTCGTCGCCGTCTCCTCACTTTACCGCACGCCGCCCTGGGGCAAGCTCGACCAGCCGGATTTCCTCAACGCCGCTGCCGAAATCTCGACCTCGCTGGCGCCAAGGGCGCTGCTCGACCTCTGCCTCGAGGCCGAGCGCAAGCTGAAGCGGGTGCGCGAGGAGCGCTGGGGTCCGCGCCTGATCGACATCGACATATTGGTGTTCGGCGACCGCACAATCCACGAAACCGGGCTGGAGGTGCCGCATCCCCGAATGGTGGAGCGCGCCTTCGTGCTGGCGCCCTTGGCAGAGATCGCGCCGGATCTGGCGGTGGGCGGCAGGAGCGTGACCGAGCGGCTCAGCGCCGTCGATACGTCAGGCATAGAGCGGCTGGCTTCCGGCCGCGATTGGTGGCTGGGTTAACCGGAGAAGCCGCCGCCATCGAGAAATGCCTGTTCGTCCGCCGTCGTCTCGCGGCCAAGCATCTTGTTCCTGTGCGGAAAGCGGCCGAAGCGCTGGATGATGTCGCGGTGCTCGATGGCGTATTTCACATACTCCGGCGCCCTGGCGGTGGTGAGCTCGACCGATCTGTCCTGGTCGGCGGGCAGTTCCGAATGTTCGTAGGGCAGGTACAGGAAGACGCGCAGGTTTTCTTCCAGCGAAAGGTCATGGCCGGCCGCAATCGCCTTGGCGGCAAAGTGCCGTGCCAGCGGATCGGTGGCGTACATATGGCCTGAGCCGCGAAAGCAGTTGCGCGGAAACTGGTCGAGCAGGATCATCAGCGCCAGCGAACCCTCGGCATGCTCCGACCATGCGTCGCACTCGCGCCGCGCGGCGGCAAAGTGCAGGTCGAGAAACCTGCTGCGGAAATCCGCGTCGAAGACGTCGTTCTTCTCGAACCACGCGTCTTCGCCGGCCTCGCGCCAGAATTTGGTGACGGCGAGCGCGCGCTCATCCGATGCGGTCATCAGCTTTCCCCCTGATCGGCGGGCTCGGGCTTGTGCAGCACGCCGGCCGTCTCTTCGTTCAGCGCCTGGCCGGGCCGGCGCGGTTGCGTCAGCGGCGTCGGGATCGGCGTGCCGGTATTGCCCCTGAGGAAACGTTGCCCGGCGCGGACGCCTTCGGCCAGCTGCGTCTCCAGTCGGGCATTGTCGCGCCGTCGCACATCCTCGATGACATCGGCGACATCTTCCGGCTCGACGCCCAAAACCTCGAGCGCGGAACCGCCGAAGACGAGGGCCGATTCGAAGGTCTCGCGCAGCTGGAAGTCGACCCCGGCGCGGATGAGCGACAGCGCGGTGCCACGATCGAAGGCACGCGCCAGGACAGTCAGCAGCGGGAACTCCGCCTTGATCAGTTCCGCCATGCGCACGGCGGCGTCCGGCTTGTCGACGCAGATCAGCACGGCGCGGGCGCGGCCTGCACCTGCGGCGCGCAGAATGTCGAGCCGCGTGCCGTCGCCATAATAGACCTTGAAGCCGAAATCGGCGGCCGCCTGGATCATTTCGACATCATTGTCGATGATCGACACGTCGATGCCGCGCAACAAAAGCGGCTGGCTGGCGATCTGGCCGAAACGGCCGAAGCCGATGACCAGCACACTGCCGGTAAGGCCGTCGGCGATGTCGACGCCTTCAAGCGACTGCTCGTCGCGCGGCGTCACATATTTGAGCGCAATGATGGCCAGCGGCGTCAGCACCATGGAGATGATGATGATCGCGGTCAGCGTTGCGTTGGCCCGGCTGTCGATGATGCCAACCGCCGCCGCGGCCGAATAGAGGACGAAGGCGAATTCGCCGCCTTGCGCCATGATCACGGCGCGTTCCAGCGCTTCACGATGACCGCTCTTCAGCAAGCGGGCGACGAGGTAGATGCCGAGCGCATTCATCGCCATGTAGGCGACGACATAGACGGCGATCAGCCGCCAGTTGTCGGCCACCACATGTAGGTCGAGCGACATGCCGACGGCGAGGAAGAAAAGGCCAAGCAGGATGCCGCGGAATGGCTCGACGTCGGCCTCCAGCTGGTGGCGGAAGGTCGATTCCGACAACAGCACGCCGGCGAGGAAGGCGCCCATCGCCATCGAGAGGCCGGAAAGCTGCATGACCAGCGCCGACCCCAGCACGACCAGAAGGGCTGCCGCCGTCATGACTTCGCGCGCCTTGGCGTCGGCCAGGATGCGGAAGAACGGGTTGAGCAGATAGCGGCCGGCCACCACCAGCCCGACGATGGCGCCAAGACCGATGCCGATTTCGGTCAGCCTTTGCTGCAGGGTCATCTCGCTGCCGCCCGGCGCCAGGAAGGCGACCAGCGCCAGAAGCGGCACGATTGCCAGATCCTCGAGCAGCAGGATGGACACGATGCGCTGGCCCTTGGGGCTGGCCATCTCGCCACGCTCTTCCAGAAGCTGCATGACGATCGCCGTCGAGGTCAGGACAAAGCCGGCGCCGGCAACGAAGGATTGCGCGATCGGAAAGCCGCCGGCGAGACCAACACCGGTGAGCAGCAAGGCGCAGACGCCGACCTGCAGCGCGCCGAGGCCGAAAATCTCGCGGCGCAGGCCCCATAGCCGCGACGGCTGCATCTCCAGCCCGATGATGAACAGGAACATGACCACGCCGAGTTCGGCGACATGCAGGATGGCTTCCGATTCGGAAAAAATGCCAATACCGAACGGGCCGATGACCACGCCCGCGGCGAGATAGCCTAGGATCGAGCCCAGCCCCATGCGTTTGAAGATCGGAACGGCGACGACGCCTGCGGCAAGCAGCGCCACCACCTGAATGAGATCGCTGCCCGATGCTTCCGCTGCCATGCCTCTTGTCCCTGTGTCCGACAGCACTCCTTGCATGCACCGGGAGCGGGAGGCAAGGGCGGGAAGCCTGCCAGGATGGGTAGGGTGCCGTGGCAGCGATTCCCCGGTGGAACAACAGTCTGCGCTTGCCTGTCGGACGGCCGGTATCTATATCTGACAAATGCCTGATTATTCGTCCCGGCCGTCGCCGCTGCCACATATCCCGATGGATGCGCTCAGCGAAGTTCTGCAAGACTTTCGCTTGAGTGGTGTCAACTATGGCCGCTGCGAACTCCGGCACCCATGGAGCATAGACTTTCCGCAACAACAACTGCTTCGTTTTCACTTTGTCGGCCAGGGTCCATGCTGGATTCACACCGAAGCGCAAGGCTGGCAGGAGTTGCGCGATGGCGATCTGGTGCTGCTGCCGCAAGGCATCGCCCATCGGCTGGCGAGTGCGCCGGACGTGGTGGGCGATTCGCTCGAGGGCTGCCAGGTGATCAAGTTGGGCGGCAACGTTTGCGAAGTGATACGGCAGGGAACGGGCGCGACAAGCACCCTTTTCTGCGGCTCCATGTCTCTCGGCTCCTATGCGCTCAATCCGTTGATCACGTTGATGCCGCCTCTCATCAAGGGTTGCGACGTGGCCGGCAATGACCCGATGGTCGGCCCTTTGCTGGCGGCCATGACGGTGGAGGCCGCGCAACCGCAGATGGGCAGCGCCACCATCCTGTCGCGTATGGCGGATTTGCTGACAGCCAGGCTCATCCGGTGCTGGGTCAATTGCAACGGCGCATCGACCACCGGTTGGCTTGCAGCCATCCGCGACCCCCATATAGGCCGCGCTCTGGCGGCCATGCACCGCGACCCCGGCCACAACTGGACGCTGGGAAGCCTCGCCGGCGTGGCAGGCCAATCGCGTTCGATTTTCGCCGAGCGCTTCAGCGCGGTATTGGGGGAGGGTGCCGCACATTATCTCGCCCGCCTGCGAATGCAGCTTGCCCGCGAATTGCTGGGCCAAAACGGCTTGTCGGTTGCCGAAGTCGCTACCCGTTTGGGCTATGATTCCGAGGCGTCCTTCGCCCGCGCGTTCAAGCGCATCACCAATGTCTCGCCAGGCGTTGTGCGTCGCACAATTCCCGGACGAATGGATATGAATTTCGGATTTTAAGGTACATAACATCCGGGCGGACTCGCCTATCTAAGATCTCCAACTGTGGAGATCTTTCCGTGACGGACACAACATTACAGCTTGAAGACGCCGCAATCGGCCTTGATGCCGATGCACCAGCCGCGTGGAGCGCGGCCACATGGTTTGCGGTCCTATCATTGGCGGCCACCAGCTTTGCCCTGGTGTCAGCCGAGTTCTTGCCGGCAGGTCTGTTGACGCCGATGGCGCGCGATCTCGGCATCAGCGAGGGAACTGCCGGACAGGTCGTCACCGCCACCGCTTCCGTTGGCGCCGTGACGGCCATGTTGAGCAATGTTCTCATCGGCCGATTGAACCGCAAGGCGGTGCTGGTTGGCCTCATGGCCCTGGCGGTCGGTTCCAATATTCTTGCGGCGCTGGCGCCCAATTTCTGGCTGCTGTTGCTGGGCCGGGCCGGGTTGGGGATCGCTCTTAGCGCTTTCTGGGCACTTTCCGTTGCCGTCGTGGCGCGGCTGGTCGGCGCCAATGCGACAGGTCGCGGCATGGCGATCGTGACCCTCGGCGTCTCGCTCGCGACCATTGCCGCGCCGTCGATGGGTGCGTTGATCAGCGACTGGCTGGGATGGCGCAGCGCGATGGCCATGACGGCGGGGCTGGCCGCGCTTGCCATGCTGCTGCAGCTTCTCAGCCTGCCGACCTTGCCTGCGGCGGCAAGCAACAGCCTTGCAGACGTCTTTCGGCTGACACGGCGGCGTGGCATCCAACTCGGCATGCTTGCCATTGTTCTGCTGATGACCGGGCATTTTGCCGGCTCGGTCTATGTGCGCCCGTTCCTCGAACAGGTGACGCTCCTCACAACCGGGCCGATTGCCCTGGCGCTGCTCGGGTTCGGCATCGCCGCTGTGATCGGCAATATTGCCGGTGGCCGCCTGGCCGACACCAACATCCACATGGCCCTCGCAGTTACCGCCGCGTTGATGGCGTTTGCGGCACTCGCTTTGGTGCTTTGGGGCGCGCAAACCGGCGTTGCCTTCGGCTTTGTTACGCTGTGGGGCTTCGCCTTCGGCATGGCGCCGGTGGTGCTGCCGACCAATATGTCTCGCGCGGCATCTGATGCGCTGGAAGCAGCAGGCAGCCTGATGGTCACTTCCTTCCAGGTTGCCATCACCGTCGGTGCGGTTGTCGGCGGCTATGTCGTGGACACCTATGGCGCTACGGGACCTTTGACCCTAACCGCCGTCCTTGCCGCGGCGACGGCCGCACTGGCGCTGCTGCAGCCTCGTGGCTGAAACCTCGCTTCGTCTGACACGGGCGGCCTCAATCAGGCCGTCCGCGCCGTTGCAGCAGCGCTGCACAGGTTTATGCGCCGCACACGTTGCGTTTTGCCGCAATCGGCGGCTATGGGACGCCAGGCTTCGGCCGTTGGAAGGCAGCGACGATCAAGTTCTGCCTTCGTGAGGAGAATGACTGACATGAAGAAGTTTTTGCTCGTCGGCGTGGGTGTCGCCATGCTTGCCGCATCGGCCTGTTCGAAGGCGCCTGAATGCACGCAGGAAATCGCGGCCAAGAAGGCGCAGGAAATGACCGCCGCGCTGCAGGAAGCGATCACCAAGGATCCGACCAAGGCCGCCGACCTGACCGCCAAGGTGCAGGCTGTGACGACCAAATATCAGGGCGCCACCACGCCGGCCGACGCCTGCAAGGCCTATGACGATCTGACGGCCGCCATCAAGGGCTGATTCTTCGTTCGGAAATTGAGGAAGGCGGTGGCTCGAGTAGCCGCCGCCTTTTTTGCTGGTGTTCTTAAAGCGCATCGCGCTGACACGGAGGACCGCCGGCACGCACAGGACCATGACACGTTGGCCTTGCTGTGGCTTGGGCCATCGGAGACGCTGACATCGTCGGTTGCGCGCCACATGTCCGGTCGCGGCAGAAAGGTGCCGCCCGAGCGGCCCGTGCTTGAGGAGCGCCAACCTGGCCGCAAGGTGGCGTGTCCTTCCCGACATCGAGCTGAGAGCGGAACAGCTCAGCTAACGCGCAGTGCAACCCCGTTCCGCGCTTTTTTCGGGGAACCGCTTGAGAGTCAGTTTTTGGCGATGGAGCCGACTTCGACGGCGTCGACGCGCTTGAGGCTCATGCCGATGACCGGCACCAGCTGCTGGTCGACGCGCACGGCGATGGTCACCGTCATCGAATTGTCGTCGGGAATGCGGGCCTGCATGACGCCGCGCAGCTGGTTGCGGTTGATGGTGAAGACGACTTTGCGGGCATCGACCACGTTGCCGCCGATGATGTCCAGGCCCGACCCCGCGGCGCCGCCCATGAAATTGCCCTTGTAGTCGCGGCCCTTGCGCTCGACGGTCGCCGACATTTTCTGGGTGAAGACACCGACGCGGCAGTCGCCATCGAGCGTCATGCCGGTCTTGTTGTCCGGCGTCGAGCCGTCGAAGCTGCAGGTGAACTTCGTGCCCTTGTATTTGCCGGCGATGATTTCGCCCGGGCCGACCCATTTGCCTTCAACGGTGCGGAAGAACTGCTTGTCGGGCTCCGCTGCAAAGGCTTTCCCGGTCGGGCCCAGAGGTGCTGCAAGCGCGACCAGGGGCAGGACGCAGGACAAGATTACGCTTTTCATAGACGACACCCGGCAACAAGGAGGCTGTTGTTGGACGACCATGAACAAGATTGGTTAATGCTTGGTGACCGCGAGAGGGCGTTCACTTGGTCGAGGCGGGTGCTTCATTCTCTTTTTTGGCCGCAAACGAGGTCAGCGCCGACAGGAAATCGCCCATACCCGGCCGCCTGCCGGCAATGAAGGGCAGGGGCCGCGCCGTCTCCATGGCAGCGATGCCGATACGCGCCGTCATCATGCCGTTTACCACGCCTTCGCCGAGTTTCGCCGACAGCCGGGCGGCAAGGCCATGGCCGACGATCTGCTGGACGAAGCTGTCGCCGACGGCGATCGAGCCGGTCACCGCCAGATGGGCAAGAACGCTGCGCGCCAGCCGGAAAAAGCCCAGCGTGCCCGGCCTGCCGCCGTAGAGTTCGGACAAGCGGCGGATCAGGCGCCCGGCCTCGAACACGACATAGGCAACGTCTACTAGTGCGCGGGGGCTGACGGCGGTGACCAGCGACACGCGTTTGGCTGTTTCGAGGATCATCACCTTGGCTCTCGCATCGAGCGGCCCGAGAATCTCGGCCTCGGCCAGTCGCACCAGATTGCCGCCGTCGATGATCTCGCCGCGCAATTCGGCCAGGGAGCGCCTGCCGGCCGCGGTTTCGGGTTTCGCAGCGACAAAGGCCGAAAGCTCTTCGACGACGGCCCTTGCAGCCTTCGGATCGTCGCGCGCCACGGCATCGAGCGCCCGCTTTTGCAGTTTTTCGACCTCGGCCAGCCGGGCAATAGCCAGGAATACCCGCACCAGCACGACCGCGAGCGCCAACACGGCAATTGCGGCCATTCCCGCTGCCAGCCACCCCAGCCACTCTGCGCGCTCGAACAGGTCGCGGATGAGTTGGTCGGTCCACAGGCCGACGGCGAGCGAAACCAGCACGCCGACCGCGCCGAAAAACAGGCTGGCAAACAGCGAGCGCGGCGCGGTCGCCGGCGGCGGTTCGGCGGCGACAATGTCGGGTTCCTCGAAGACATCGATCTCGGCCGGCAGGACGACGGCGCGCGACTTGCGTGCCGGCGGCTCGGCATGGGGGCGGCGCGTTTCCTGCTTCGGTTCGGCCTCCGGCTCGATGCGGAAAGCTGCCGGTCTGCGGGGCGCGGTCATGCCAGATGGTCTCCGATCAGGAACTGCAAGGCGCGGTCGAGCCTGATATGCGGCAGCGACAGCGTGACGCCTTCAGCGGTGCGTTCGAGCTTTGGCGGGCGAAAGCGCACGAAACGGATCGCCGGATCGTCGCTGCTCTGCCGGTGGTCGGCTTCGGAAACGTCGAAAACCGCGTCAATTTTCTCCGGCAAGTCCCCGGGAAATATGGCGGTTTCGGCTTTACCATCAAAGGTTTCGCCGTTGATCTTCTCGCCCTTCAGCGGCGTGCCGATGATCACCGGCAGGGTTTCGCGGCCTTGCTTGACCGTGCCTTCGCGCGTCGCGCGCACCGCCGCCATGGCGACCACGTCGACATCGGCGCCGGTGAAATTTGCCCGCGCCACGGCGCGGTCGGCAAGCCGCCGCACGATTGCCTGCAGCCGGTCATGGCTTTCGTGATGCAAATGGTCGGCCTTGGTCGCGGCAACCAGAATGCGGTCGATGCGGCGTGAAAACAGGTCGGTGAGGAAATTGCCTCGGCCAGGACGGAAACAGGAGAGGATTTCGGTCACCGCGCGTTCCAGGTCGGCCATCGCGCCGGGGCCGGCGTTCAGCGCCTGCATGGCGTCGATCACCACGATCTGGCGGTCGAGGCGGGTGATGTGTTCGCGGAAGAACGGTTTCACCACATGCGTCTTATAGGCCTCGTAGCGGCGCTCCATCATCGCTTGCAGCGAGCCGGAGCGCGGCCGTTTCTCACCCTTGAGCAGCAAGGGCGCGAAGGTCAGCGCCGGCGATCCCTCGAGGTCGCCAGGCATCAGGAAACGGCCGGGCGGCAAGGTCGAAAGCGCCCGCTCGTCGAACTTGCAGGCCTTGAGGTAGGCGGCAAAACTCTCGGCGAGGCGCCGCGCCGTCATCTCGTCGGCGTCGGCATTGGGGTCGATCCTCGCCGACAGCGCCCGCCAGTCCTGCGACAGGTCGGCCCGCACCGGCAGCATAGCCATCTCAAAAGCTTCATGCGAAAAATCGGCGAAGGATTTGCCGAGCAGCGGCAGGTCGAGCAGCCATTCGCCGGGGTAGTCGACGATGTCGACCGACAATCGGCCGCTGGAAAACATCCGGTTCCAACCGGAGGCAGACTCATATTCGATGGCGAGCCTGAGTTCCGAAATGGCGCGCGTCGAGTCCGGCCAGACACGGTCGTTGACCAGGGCGGAGATATGGTCCTCGTACTGAAAACGCGGCACGGCATCGTCCGGCTGTTCCTCGAGGAAGGCGCGAGCGATCCGTCCCGACTTCTGCGCCTCGAACAGCGGCAGGCGCCCGCCATGGATGAGATTGTGGACGAGAGCCGAGATGAACACCGTCTTGCCGGCCCGGGACAGTCCGGTGACGCCCAGCCGAAGCGACGGCGAAAAAAGCCCGCTCGCACGCCCCGACAGCGTATCCAGGGCAATTCTCGCTTCGTCGGTGAAAGTGGTCAGCGATGATGCCAAAATCTGTTCTCTCAGGCGTGCTCTTGCGCCCGATATAGGCTTTGCGGTTCAAGTTTGAAATGGCGCCCGGCCTCGGCCGGCTCGGCTCAGAGATCGACGGGCGTCAGGAAGGCTTCGAGGTAGCCCGCGCCTTGCGCAGCCTCGGTGAGGGTGCCGTCGAAGCGCACGACCGCAAGGCCGGAGGTCGGGAAACCATGGTTCATGATGGCCCGAGCAGCCTCTTCGCCGTCGCCCGAGACCGCCATGGCAAGGTCTTCCGTCATCGGATTGTGGCCGATGACCAGCAGCGAGCCGGGGCCGCCATTGCTGCGGATGATGGCGAGGTAGCCGGCGGCATCCTCGCTGTAGAGCGTGTCGAAGAACAGCACCCGGCCGGTATCGGTGTGGCCGGCGATGCCTTCCAGCGTCTGGCGCGCCCGCTTGGCGTTGGAGCAGAGCGTGATATCGGGGATGTAGTTGCGGGCACGCATCGCAGTCCCCATCATTTCGGCATCGGCAATGCCGGATGCGTCGAGCGGGCGATCGAAGTCGCGCACGCCGGGAAGGGCCCAGCCAGCCTTCGCATGCCTCAACAGATACAGTCTGCTCACCGGACCCCCAATGGTGTGCTGCCCACCAATGACACAACTGGATTAGCCACGAGAAAGGCCTGAGGCACAATGGGCGGCGACGCCCAAGCGCAGCGAATCATGTGCGAATTCGCCCGCGCCCTTGCTATGGAAGGCTTTGCTGAGGATCGCCCGCGCGGCATTAACAATTGCGTGAAACGCGCGCGGATTACGCTTGTGCAGCCTTCTCTGCGCGAATATATAGGCGCCAAATTTGGGGTTGTTGGGTGAGTCGAATGAACGATATCGTTACAGCCAATTACGTACCCTCTGAAGACGAGCCGTTCATGAACGAACGGCAGAAATCCTACTTTCGCCTGAAGCTCGTCACCTGGAAGACCGACATACTGCGCGAAGCGCGCGAAACCCTCGAAATCCTGCAGCAGGAAAACGCCAACCATCCCGATCTCGCCGATCGCGCTTCCTCGGAAACCGACCGCGCCATCGAGCTTCGGGCCCGCGACCGCCAGCGCAAGCTCATTTCAAAGATCGATTCGGCGCTGCAGCGCATCGATGAAGGCACATACGGCTATTGCGAGGAAACCGGCGAGCCGATCGCGCTGAAGCGGCTGGATGCGCGTCCGATCGCGACCTTGTCGATCGAAGCGCAGGAGCGCCACGAACGCCGCGAGAAGGTCTATCGCGACGATTGAGCCGCTGCCGTCAGGCAGGACTGTTTCATCAGAAATGGCCGGGTTTCCCGGCCATTTCTGTTTTTGGCCGAAGGGTTTAGTCCGCCCCCAAGTTAAAGCGCGTCGCGCTGAAACGGACGACACGCTTAAGCGGCGTTCGATCGGGAATCGGCAAGATGTGACGGTTCGCCGGGCTTTATCGTTTCTGGCTGGCGAGTTCGCCGAGCAGCTTGGTCATCTCGTCGTCGAGAGACTGCGGTGCCTTCGCAGCCGGCTTGCTTGCCGGTTTGGGGTGCGAATCGTCGAGCGAGACCTCGAGCTCCCGCATCAGGGTATCGTCGATGGACTCATGCTTCGGTGGCGGGGCCTGCCGGGCAGTATTGGCGGCGGAGCCATAGGCCGGCAGCGGTGTCACATTGCTCGCCTGGTAGATTTGAGCCGGTTTCGGCGCCGGCGCGGCCTGGCGCGGCGGAACGGCGGCCGGAGCAGCCCTTACCGGTTGCGGCGGCGGCGCCTGCCTTGCGGGCGTGGCCGGAGCGGGTTGTGCTGCGCGCGGACGCGGCGCCTGTTGCTGCTGGCCAACACCGCCATCGCCGGTCAATGCCGGACGGCGTGGCGCTGCAAGCCTGATATCGCGCTCGACGACAACGTCGGTTGGGCCGCCGATCAAAAGCAGGTGTTCGATGTCGTCGCGACGGATGAGCACCAGCCGGCGGTGGCTGTCGACTGCCGTGGCGTCCATGACCGCCAGCCGTGTCTTGCGGTTCCTGCCGCCGGCAACGAAGGTGCCGAAGGTCAGGTTGCGGATCAGCCTGATGATGATGAGCACGATGACCAGCAGGACAAGGGCAGCAAACGTCCACAGCAGCGCTGCGGCATATCCGGGACCCGCCACATTATCCAGCCACTGCATCGGTGCCCCCAATCGGCTTTTGAAGTGGAGGGACACTAGACCGTTGCGGCCAGCCACCGCAAGTTGCCTTCACGCTTCGTGAACAGCTTGAAAACACCGACGCGTCATTTTTATCCGACATTTGCCGCCAAGGCCTTTTCCGGATTAGGAGAATGTGATTCAACCGGCCGGGGGCGGTGTCGGACAACTCACGAGCAGGGGGCATATGGCCAGGGAAACGCGCGGCGATTTCTATCCGGTACCGATCGTCGATCAGAACACGCGGCCAGGCGCGGTTACCCGGCTCATCGTGTTCATCATCGTCCTGACTGGGGCCGCGATCGTTTTCGGCATTTTCCGCGAGCGTCTTGGCGATCCGTTCCTGCTCGGCATGCTGGGCGTGCTTGCCATGATCGGCGTCGGCTTCCTGTTCGCCACGGCCATCGGCTTCGTGCAGATCGCGCCGCGTTCGACCGGGGACGAACTGTCGAAGGCCTTCGTCGATTCGATGTCGCAGGGCCTGATCGTCACCGACACCAAGGGCCGCGTCGTCTACGCCAACCGGGCCTACGCCGAGATGACCGGTGCCGCGTCGGCCGCCGATCTGAAGACGGTCGAAGGCCTGCTTTCCGATGTCCCCGAAGCTTCGGTGACCATATACCGGCTGGCCTCGGGCTTGCGCGATGGCCAGGCCGGCGACGGTGAGTTCCGGCTAGCACAGTCGATCCGGCCGGGCGGCGCCGAACCCGGCGCGCGCTGGTACCGGGCGCGGGCCCGGACCTTCAGCGTTCCCGGTCAGCGCCTGCCGATGCTTGCCTGGCAGCTTGCCGATATCTCGCAGGAACGGGCCGAGCAGGAGCGTTTCTTCCTCGACTTGCAGAAGGCCATCGACCATCTCGACCATGCGCCGGCCGGTTTCTTCTCGGCCGACCAGGAAGGCCGTGTCACCTACATCAACGCCACGCTCGCCGAATGGCTGGGCATCGATCTGGCGAGCTTCACCCCTGGCGCCGTGACACTCCCGGAAATCGTCGCCGGCGACGGCATGGCGCTGGTGCGCTCGGTCAAGGCCGATCCCGGCACCACCCGCAACGCCGTCATCGATCTCGATCTTACGACGACGACCGGCGAGGCGCTGCCGGTGCGCTTTATGCATCGGGTCTCGGCCAGCCGCGAGGGGACCAACGGTCCCACCCGCACCATCGTGCTCAACCGCACCCAGGGCGAGGACGCATCGGCCGATCTTCGGGCTTCGGAGGTACGCTTCACTCGCTTCTTCAATTCGACGCCGATGGCCATTGCCGCCGTCGACAATGGCGGCCGCATCCTGCGCACCAACGCGCCGTTCCTGTCGCTGTTTTCCTCCGTCGTCGACGGCGACGCGGTTGACCGCCGCGTGCGGCTGGACACCGTGATCCATGAGCGCGACCGGCCGGCCTTTGCCGCCGCCTTCGAGAAGGCGCGGCTGAGGCAGGCCGACATCGAGCCGATCGACACGCTGCTGCCCGGCAATGAGGAGCGTCACATCCGCTTCTACGTCAACGCCGTCGCCGACGGCACCGGCGAGGGCGCCGAGGAATCGGCTATCGTCTATGCCGTCGAGACCACCGAGCAGAAGGCGCTCGAGGGCCAGATGGCGCAGAGCCAGAAGATGCAGGCGGTCGGACAGCTCGCCGGCGGCATCGCCCACGACTTCAACAATGTGCTGACCGCCATCATTATGGCGTCGGATCTTTTGCTGACCAATCACCGGCCGTCGGACCCGTCCTTCCCCGACATCATGAACATCAAGCAGAATGCCAACCGGGCGGCCTCGCTGGTGCGGCAGTTGCTCGCCTTCTCGCGCAAGCAGACATTGCGGCCGGAAGTGCTGAACCTGACCGACGTGCTTGCCGATCTCCGGATGCTGCTTGCCCGCCTGGTTGGCAACGAGATCAAGCTGAAGGTCGACCACGGCCGCGATTTGTGGCCGGTCAAGGTCGATATCGGCCAGTTCGAGCAGGTGGTGGTCAACCTGGCCGTCAACGCGCGCGACGCCATGCCGGCCGGCGGCGACCTCACCGTGCGCACCCGCAACGTCACCGCCGAACAATGCAAGAGCTTCTCCTACCGCGAGCTCACGCCTGCCGACTATGTCGTGGTCGAGGTCGAGGATAGCGGCTCGGGCATTGCCCCGGACGTGCTGAAGAAGATTTTTGAGCCGTTCTTCACCACCAAGGAAGTCGGCAAAGGCACCGGCCTTGGCCTGTCGATGGTCTATGGCATCATCAAGCAGACCGGCGGTTTCATCTTCTGCGATTCCGAAGTCGGCAAGGGTTCGACCTTCCGCATCTTCCTGCCGCGCCATATCGTGGAGGCGAAAAAGCCCGGCGACGTCAGCGAGGCGCCGGCTGCGCCGGTGAAAGCCGCCGACAGCGCCAAGGACCTGTCGGGCTCGGCCACTGTGCTCCTCGTCGAGGATGAAGACGCCGTGCGCATGGGCGGCTCGCGGGCGCTGACCTCGCGCGGCTATACCGTCCATGAGGCCTCCTCGGGCGTCGAGGCGCTGGAAGTCTTCGAAGCGCTCGGCGGCAAGGTCGATATCGTCGTGTCAGACGTGGTGATGCCGGAAATGGACGGACCGACGCTGCTCGGCGAACTGCGCAAGCGCCAGCCCGACATCAAGTTCGTCTTCGTGTCCGGCTATGCCGAAGACGCTTTCGCCAGAAACCTGCCGCCGGACGCGCAATTCGGCTTCCTGCCGAAGCCGTTCTCCCTCAAGCAACTGGCCACCGTGGTCAAGGATGTATTGGAGTCCTAGGGCGCCCTAATTCAAAGCTTGCGCAATGACGTGACACTGCCATGATTGCAGGCGAAACGGGCGGCGGGTTTTGGGGAGCATGTCGTGACGCCGCACAACGAGGCTGCCAGGGGCGACTATGCCGCAACGGTGCTGTTGCCGGGCGATCCGCAACGCGCCGAGTGGATGGCAAAGACATTTCTTGAGGCGCCGCGCTGCGTCAACCGCCGCCGGGGCGCACTCGGCTTCACCGGTCTCTATCGCGGCCGTCCCATCAGCATCCAGGCCACCGGCATCGGTGTCCCGTCCTTCCTGGTCTATGTGCATGAACTCCTGGATGTTCACGGCGTCAAAACGCTGATCCGCACAGGTACTTGCGGCGGCCTGACACCCCGCGTGCCGCTGCGCTCCTTGGTGATCTCGCAGTCGGTGCGCGCCGAAAGCGACCAAAGCGGCCAGGTCTTCGGCCTCTACGATGCTGCAGCCCGGCCCGATCCCGGCCTGTTCGCCCACGCTTTGGCCTGCGCCGCCCAGCTCGGCATTGGCCACCAGGCCGGGCTGACCATCTGCAGCGATGTCTTCTACCACCCTGAAGGGCGCGACCGCTTTGCCGAAGCGCAGGCGCTTGGCGCTCTCGCTGTCGATATGGAAACCAGCGCACTCTACCGAATCGCGGCGCATTTCGGCGCCCGCGCGCTGTCGCTGCTGACCGTCGTCGACAACATCGTGACCGGCGAACAGACTGCCTATTCCGAACGTCAGGCGCTGTTCACCGATATGGCGCGGCTCGGGCTCGACGTTGCGGCGGAAGGCTAGCTTCCTCAGGCCGCTTCGCGCTTCGGCGTCAGCTCATCCATGTCTGGCCGGTGACCGCGCAGATAGAGCGCGCAGGTGGTACGCAGCATTGACGCGAAGTTGGGAATGGCGCCGTTGATCTCGATCGCCTCGTCATAGAGTTTTGAGATGAACTTCGGCGTCGTCAGGCCCTGGCTGTCGGCAATTTCGTCAAGCAGCGCCCAGAACGTTCCTTCAAGCTGGATACTCGTAGAGTGACCGTCGATGCGGATCGACCGGTTGATCTGTCGATAGCCTTCCGGATCCTGCCCGGCAAAAACCCTGCACATCCTTACCTCCCGATATTGTTGGTTTTGGGCGCAGCGTGTCGCGCCTTCAAGTTGTGGTTGTCCCTGCATGTTCGGCCTTGTGGGCCGAATCGGCAATCGGACTTTCGTCTTTAGGCGCAGGCATAGCAGCGATTGCAAATTTAGCCGTGGTAACCGGCTGCCACCACCTTTCGCGCGTGCCGCCCATAATCGCCTCCAACATGCAGCGGCGGAGACTGATTTGGCGAAGGCAATCCATTCAATGATCCGGGTTCTCCAAGAGGCCAGATCCGTCGATTTCTACAGAAACGCTTTCGGGCTCGACGTCGCCGACAGGCTGGATTTCGAGACATTCACGCTGATTTACCTTGCCAACGCCGAAACGGGGTTCGAGCTCGAACTCACCGTGAACAAGGGCCGCACAGAGCCTTATGGGCTTGGCGACGGTTACGGCCATCTGGCGGTCTCGGTGTCCGATCTCGACAGCGAACACGACCGGATCGGCGCGCTCGGCCTCAACCCCAAGAAGATCGTCGAATTCAACCGCGACGGATCGCTGATCGCCCGCTTTTTCTTCATCGAGGACCCCGACGGCTACAAGATCGAGGTTCTGCAGCGTGGAGGGCGCTTCCAGTAGGGGATTATCAGCCGCATTTAGCCGCGCGGCGCCAGCAACGGCGCTGTTCAAGGGCGCAAACAGCAAGCAGGGAGGAACAAATGGTCACGATCTATGACGCGAGGCTCTCACGTCGTGAACTTCTCAAGCGCGGCGGCATCGGCGCGTTGCTCGTCATTTCCGGCAGCGCCGTCATCAGCCCTGAAAATGCCTGGGGGCTCGAGACATCGGCGCTCAAGCCCGAAACCATGGCAACGCTGATCCAGATGGCGCGCGACATCTATCCGCACGATCAGGTGCCCGACAAATACTACGCCATCGCCGTAAAAGGGCATGATGAGCAGGCCGGCAAGGACGCTGCCTACAAGACGATGATCGAAGACGGCATCGCCAACCTCGACAAGAAGTCGGGCGAGGGCGGCTATCGCGGCCTCGGCTGGGAGGAGCAGCGCGTTGCCGTGCTGCAGCAGATCGAGGCGACGCCGTTCTTCCAGTCCATCCGCGGCGGCCTCGTCGTCAGCCTCTACAACCAGCAGGAGGTGTGGCCGATTTTCGGCTACGAGGGCGAATCCTACTCCAAGGGCGGCTACATCGCGCGCGGTTTCGACGACATAGAGTGGCTCTGAGCCCTTCCGTCGTTCTGAAACCCCGCAAACAGGAATTCATGGGAGGAAACCATGGCAGCTTCATTTGATCTCAACAACGACGGCGTGGTCGTGATCGTCGGCTCCGGCGCCGGCGGCGGCACGCTCGGCAACGAACTCGCCCAGAAAGGCGTCGATGTCGTCATCCTCGAGGCCGGCGCGCGCCACGAATACGAGGATTTCATCAACGACGAGTGGGGTTCCTTCAGCCAGCTCGCCTGGACGGACAAGCGCACAACCTCAGGCGACTGGCGGGTGTCGAAGGATTTCCCCAATTTGCCGGCCTGGATCGTCAAATCGGTCGGCGGCTCGACCACGCACTGGGCCGGCGCCTCGTTGCGCTTCCAGAAGCATGAGTTCAGGACGCTCTCGACCTACGGCAAGCTGGAAGGCGCCAACCTGCTGGACTGGCCGGTCACATTGGCCGAGATGGAGCCGTACTACGCCAAGGCGGAAGCCAAGATGGGCGTCACCGGCACCAATGGCTGGCCGCGGCTGCCCGGCAACAACAACTTCAAGGTGCTCAAGGCCGGCGCCGACAAGCTCGGCTATAAGGAATGTCATACCGGCAACATGGCAATCAATTCGGTCGAGCGCGACGACCGCAACTCCTGCCAACAGACCGGCTTCTGCTTCCAGGGTTGCAAATGGGGCGCCAAATGGTCGACGCTCTACACCGAGATTCCCAAAGGTGAGGCGACCGGCCATCTCGAGGTCCGGCCAAACGCCATGGCGATCAAGATCAACCATGACGCTAGCGGAAAAGTGACCGGCGTCGTCTATGCCGACAAGGACGGCAATCTGCAGGAGCAGAAGGCCCGCATCGTCGCCGTCGCCGGCAACTCGATCGAAAGCCCGCGCCTGCTGCTGAACTCCGAGTCAGCGAAGTTTCCGCAAGGGCTTGCCAATTCGTCGGGGCAGGTCGGCAAGAACTACATGCGCCACACCACCGGTTCGGTCTACGCCATCTTCGACCAACCGGTGCATATGTATCGCGGCACCACCATGGCCGGCATTATCCGCGACGAGGCGCGGCACGATCCCTCACGCGGCTTTGTCGGCGGCTATGAATTCGAGACGCTGTCGCTCGGCTTGCCCTTCATGGCCGCCTTCCTCAATCCCGGCGGCTGGGGCCGTTCCTTCACCACCGCGCTCGACCACTATGATCACATGGCTGGCCTGTGGATCGTCGGCGAGGACATGCCGCGCGCGGAAAACCGCGTCACGCTGCACAAGGACGAGAAGGACGCGCACGGTATGCCGATCGCCGACGTGCATTTCGATGATCATCCCAACGACACGGCGATGCGCAACCATGCCTACAAGCAGGCCACAGCGCTTTACGATGCGGTCGGCGCGACGCGCTCCTTCCCGACGCCGCCCTATCCCTCAACCCACAATCTCGGCACAAACCGGATGAGCGAAAAGGCGGAAGACGGCGTCGTCAACAAGCACGGCCAAGCGCACGACATCAAAAACCTGTTCGTGTCGGACGGCAGCCAGTTCACCACCGGTGCGGCTGAAAATCCGACGCTGACGATCGTGTCGCTGGCTATCCGCCAGGCCGAATACATCGCTTCGCAAATGTCGGCCAAGACGATCTGAGCCGTCCTCCGGGATCGCTACGCGGAACGCGCATGGCGCGTTCCGCCCTTTTTTCCTAGGACTCACTATGCGCCGACCGGCTGTCCGTCCTTGCGGCGGATGGCGACGACGGACGGTCGCGGCAGCTGGCCATCCCTGAAGTCGGGCCACAGCGTCTGCGCCTTGTCGAGCGTCTCTGCATCTTCCGCAGGGTGCTGCACCGACAGGAACAAAGTCGTGCCGTCCGGCGTGAAGCATGGGCCGGTCGCTTCGGCGCCATGCGGGCAGGTGAACAGCAGCTTCGGCAGGCCGCGCGCCGCACCTTCGGTGTCGACGCCATAGACGCCGTCCGGCAGGTCGAAATCATTGGCGCCGTCCGTCGCCACCCACAGCCGCCCCGCCGGGTCGAAGGTGATGTTGTCGGGGCAGACGAACCAGCCATTGTCCGACGTATCCGGATGAAAAGTGGCGCCGACCTTGGCATCTTTCGGGTTGCCGCAGAGCACGAACAGGTCCCAGGCATACTTTTCCGCGGTGTGGTCGGCATCCGCGCCGCGGCCGCCGGGCGGGATCAGTTCGACAATATGGCCCCACAGGTTCTCCGGCCGCGTGTTGGCCGGATTGACCTTCGACTGGTCGCGCTTCTTGTTCTTGGTCATCACCGCATAGACGCGGCCGGTCACCGGATTGGTCTCGATGTCCTCGGGCCGGTCCATCGGCGTGGCGCCGAGCGCATCTGCCGCAAACCGCGTCTTCAACAGCACCTCGGCCTGTTCGGCAAAACCGTTCTCGGCGGTAAGCTTGCCCTGGCCGTGCACCAGCGGCAGCCACGTCATCGAGCCATCGGCATCGAAGCGGGCGACCGACAGCACGCCATCGTCGAGCAGATCGGCGCCGGAGGCCGGATTGGCCCTATCATAGGCCTTGGCCGAGACGAAGCGGTACATGTATTCGAAATAGTCGTCATCACCCATATAGACGACGACGTGGCCGTCCTTGTTGAGGACCACGGTCGAGGCCTCATGCGACATGCGGCCAAGTGCCGTGCGCTTCACCGGCCTGGACTTAGGATCGTAAGGGTCGATCTCGACCACCCAGTCGAAGCGGTTGGCCTCGTTCGGTTCCTTGTCGAGGTTGAAGCGGTCATGGAAGCGGCCGCGGCCATAGATATCGGAGCCGTCGAAGCCGTAACGGTCCAGAAGCTCGGCGGTCGGCGCCTTCTTCGGGTCGCCGCCGAAAATGTCGGACACGCCTTCCTCGCAGGTCAGCACCGTGCCCCACGGGGTAACACCGCCGCTGCAATTATAGCTGGTGCCGAGCACTTTCGTGCCAGTCGGGTCGGCCGAAGTTTTCATCAGCGCATGGCCGGCAACCGGTCCGGAAACGGTCATTTCGGTGTTGGCGGTGATGCGGCGGTTGAGCGGGCTGTCCGCCACGGTTTCCCACTTGCCGTCCTTCAACTGCACTTCGACGATCGAATGGCCCATCGCCGCCATGCCGAGATCGACCTGTTCCTTGGTCATCGTCTTGCCGGCATCGTCCTCGGTCATTCCTGGAAACATCACATTGGGCGAGATGTATTCGTTGTTGACGCAGAGCAGGCCATGATCGGAATTTGCCGTACCCTTGGGCAGCGGCATGAAGGCGATGTAGTCGCAATTGTAGCCGAAGCGCTTTTCCTGTTCCTCCGCCGCGACCTTGTTGCCGTCGAATTCGGCGAGGCCGGCTGCAAGCGGATCGCCCCAGCGCGCGACGATGGTCGTCTCATAGCCTTCGGCGGCGGCATGGGTCTTGCCGTAGACCCGTTTCAGCTCGGGAAAGCCGAGCGTCGACTGCGCTGTGGCGGCATGCGTTTCGCCGGCAAACAAGGAGCCGACAAAGCTGCCGCCGGCAATCAGCGCGCCGGAGGCGAGGCTGCCTTTCAAAAGAGACCGGCGCGAGACGCGCTCGGCAATGATTTCGCGGATGACGGGGGAGGATGAAGACGGTGCATTGGCCATGGTGTCTGCCTCTCAGGGTGGATGTTACGGCGCACCGTTGCCCTAGTCTGCTTAGGCAACATTCACATGACATAAGAGGAAGGTTTTGCCGCAACTGGGCGCGGCACTACGCATCGCTCAGCCCTTGGTGCAGGTCGAGGCGGTGAAGGCGCCGTCGGGCTGCTTCAGAATGATGTCGAATGACGGGGCGGTCTCGCCGTCCAGTGTTGCCTGTGTCATGGAGACGGAGTTGCCACCGGTGGTATAGCCGCCCAGCGGCCCGAGCCAGGTTATCTCGCCATTGGCATTCATCTGATAGTTGTAGCCTTGCGTCGCGGTGCCGAATGTCACCGGGCCGGTATAGACATTGCCCTTGATGGTGATGTCGCCGAGGTTGAGGAAGGCGCCGAGCAGGTAGACCTCGCAATGATAGGTGCCGTCCGGAAGCTTGCCCTCGCTGAAATCGGCGCGCGCGGCGCCGCTCGTTGCCATCAGCAGCAGGATGCCGGAAATGCGTGAGATGCGAGATGTCATGACGTCTCTCTTTTGAAGGGCGAGCTTGCCCTGTTTTTGCGCGGTGCCGCAACATTGTTCGCCCGGAAACCACGGCCGGAGATCAAAAACTAGGCATTTGTCTCAATTGGGTGAAAATTAGGCAAAAGTCGTGTGCGCTGCGCAAATTTGCCTCAATCAATTTTTACCGGCTGCCTTTGTTGTTTCTCCAGCTCATATACCAACCGGCTGATAACGCTCGGCTATTACATCTTTATGAGCGGCGCCTTCGCGTTTGGCACGGCAGTTGCTTTGAATTGTCGCGGTGCAATCAAACAGCTTGGGAGTCTTCGGTATGAGGGGTAATTTCTCCACAATAACAAAAATGTTTTCGGCGGGCGTGATCGCCGCCGGCCTGTCGATGTCGTCTCCGGCCAAGGCCGCCGAAGACACGATCAAGGTCGGCATTCTGCATTCGCTATCGGGGACCATGGCGATTTCGGAGACGACGCTGAAAGACGCCATGCTGATGCTCATCGAAGAGCAGAATGCCAAGGGCGGTCTGCTCGGCAAGAAGCTCGAGGCGGTCGTTGTCGATCCGGCCTCCAACTGGCCGCTCTTTGCCGAAAAGGCGCGCGAGCTGATCTCGAAGGACAAGGTCGCCGCCGTGTTCGGCTGCTGGACCTCGGTGTCGCGCAAATCGGTGTTGCCGGTGTTCTCGGAACTCGACAACATCCTGTTCTACCCCGTCCAGTATGAGGGCGAGGAAAGCGAGCGCAACGTGTTCTACACCGGCGCCGCCCCGAACCAGCAGGCGATTCCCGCTGTCGATTATCTCATGAGCGAAGACGGTGGCTCGGTGAAGCGCTGGGTGTTGGAAGGCACCGACTACGTCTATCCCCGCACCACCAACAAAATCCTCGAGGCCTATCTGAAGGCCAAGGGCGTCGCCGCCGAAGACATCATGGTCAACTACACGCCGTTCGGCTTCTCCGACTGGCAGACCGAAGTCTCCGCAATCAAGAAATTCGGCTCGGCCGGCAAGAAGACCGCCGTCGTCTCGACCGTCAATGGCGACGCCAACGTTCCGTTCTACAAGGAACTCGGCAACCAGGGCATCAAGGCCGAGGACATCCCGGTCATGGCCTTTTCGGTCGGTGAGGAAGAACTGGCCGGTCTCGATACCGCGCCGCTGGTCGGCCATCTCGCTGCCTGGAACTATTTCGAGAGCGTCGACACACCCGAAAACAAGAAGTTCATCGCCGACTGGCACAAGTTCATCAAGAATGACAAGCGCACCACCAACGACCCGATGGAAGCTCACTATATCGGCTTCAACATGTGGGTGAAGGCGGTCGAAAAGGCCGGCACCACCGATCCCGACAAGGTCATCGACGCCATGGTCGGCGTGTCCGTGCCGAACCTCACCGGCGGCTATTCGACCATGATGCCGAACCATCACATCACCAAGCCGGTGCTGATCGGCGAGATCCAGGCCGACGGCCAGTTCGAGACCGTGTCGCAGACGCCCGGCCTCGTGATGGGCGACGAATGGTCCGACTATCTGCCCGATTCCAAGGACCTGATTTCGGATTGGCGCGCGCCTCTGTCCTGCGGCAACTTCAACGTTGCCACCGGCAAATGCGGCGGCAAGGGCACGAACTGATCCCTCCCGGGACTGACCGATCGTGGACGCGTCCACGATCGGTACCGCCAAGCGTCCGGGCGCTTCAGCCCGCCCGGACGCGGAATTTCCCCACAGAAGAGTATCTGAACGGATGATCCTGTTGCGCACTCTCGGCCTCATGCTGGTGTTCCTGGTGGCAAGCCTATTGCCGTCGAACGCAGCCGAAGCCGATCTGCGCGCCATCGTCGCCAAATTCGCCACGGGCACGGGCTTTGCCGCCACTGAGGCTGTGGTGCGCGAACTTGCCGCCACCGGCGATCCGCTGGTTGAACGGCCGCTTGCAGCCCTCGCCGAAGGCAATCTCTACATTCGTAAAGCCGATTCAGCCGTCTTCGTCGGCAGTGAGGCCGCCGACAGCGTCACGCTGCTCGACCCGCTGAGCGGCGAGAAAGCCGGCGACGCCGCCAAGGCCGACATCACCAAGATCAAGGTCAACAACACGCTGCGCCGTGTCATCCGAGATGCGCTGGGAACGCTGACGTTGCGCGCGAGAGATCCTTCTGTTCGCATCGCCGCCGCCGACACCATGTTCAAGACCCCCGATGCCGCCAATATCGAGCCGCTCGATGCAGCCATCGCCGCCGAGACCGACGCCAAGGTCAAGGCATTGTTCGAACAGGCGCGCGCGGCATCGGTGCTGGTCTCCGATAAGCCGGAGGCCGACAAGCTTGCCGCCATTGCCCTGATCGGCGCGCGCGGCGACCGCGACGCGGTCTCGCTGCTCACCGCGGTCGAGGCCAATGCGCAAGGCGCGGTCAAGGATGCCGCGACGGCGGCAATCGCCAGCATCAATTCGAGCCTGGCGCTGTGGGATGCCGGCCAGAACATATGGTACGGCATCTCGCTTGGCTCGGTGCTGCTGCTGGCCGCCATCGGCCTCGCCATCACCTTCGGCGTCATGGGCGTCATCAACATGGCGCATGGCGAGATGGTGATGCTCGGCGCCTACACCACCTTCGTCGTCCAGCAGGTGATCCGAACCTCGTTCCCCGGCCTGTTCGACTGGTCGCTGGTGATCGCGCTGCCGCTCGCCTTCCTGGTTGCCGCTTCCGTCGGCCTGATCATCGAGCGCGGCGTCATCCGTTTCCTCTACGGCCGGCCGCTGGAAACGCTGCTCGCAACCTGGGGCGTCTCGCTTGTCCTGCAGCAGGCGGTGCGCTCGATCTTCGGACCGACCAACCAGGAGGTCGGCAACCCCTCCTGGATGTCGGGATCGTTCGATGTCGGCCAACTCGCCGTCACCTGGAACCGCCTCTGGATCCTGGTGTTCGCGCTCACCGTCTTCGGCGTGCTGCTCTTTGTTATGAAGCGCACGCCCTGGGGCCTTCAGATGCGCGCCGTCACCGCCAACCGCCGCATGGCCGCCTCGATGGGCATCAGGACGCCTTGGGTCGATGCGCTGACCTTTGCGCTCGGCTCCGGCATTGCCGGCATTGCCGGCGTCGCGCTCAGCCAGATCGACAATGTCTCGCCCAATCTCGGCCGCGGCTACATCATCGACAGCTTCATGGTCGTGGTCTTCGGCGGCGTCGGCAATCTCTGGGGCACGCTGGTCGGCGCCTTCTCGCTCGGCATCGTCAACAAGGTTCTCGAACCCTATGCTGGCGCCGTGCTCGGCAAGATCGTCGTGCTGGTGCTGATCATCCTGTTCATCCAGAAGCGCCCGCGCGGCCTGTTCGCGCTCAAGGGCAGGGCGGTGGAAACATGATCACGGGACGCTTCTTCGCCGCGGGTGCCGACCGTCGCATCGCCATCACTATTTTCATCCTGCTGACGGCCGCCATTATCGTGCCGCTGCTCAACCTCGCAGTGTCGCCGCAAAGCGCGTTCTATATTCCGTCCTACATCGTCGCGTTGACGGGCAAGTACCTCTGCTATGCATTGCTTGCCTTGGCGCTCGATCTCGTCTGGGGCTATTGCGGCATCCTCTCGCTCGGCCATGGCGCCTTCTTCGCCCTCGGCGGCTATGCGATGGGCATGTACCTCATGCGCCAGATCGGCTCGCGCGGCGTTTACGGCAATCCGATCCTGCCCGATTTCATGGTGTTCCTGAACTACAAGGAATTGCCCTGGTTCTGGACCGGTTTCGACCACTTCTGGTTCGCCGCCATCATGGTGCTGGCGGTGCCCGGCCTGCTCGCCTTCGTCTTCGGCTGGTTCGCCTTCCGCAGCCGCGTCACCGGCGTCTATCTCTCCATCATCACCCAGGCGATGACCCACGCGCTGCTGCTCGCCTTCTTCCGCAACGACATGGGTTTCGGCGGCAACAACGGCTTGACCGATTTCAAGGATATTCTGGGCTTCAACGTGCAGGCCGACGCCACCCGCTCGGCCCTGTTTGCCGCCAGCGCCATCATACTCGCGCTCGCCGTCTTCATCACCTGGGCGATCGTCGGCTCCAAATACGGCAAGCTGCTGATGGCGGTGCGCGACGCCGAGAGCCGCACCCGCTTCCTCGGCTGGCGGGCGGAGAACGTGAAGCTGTTTGCCTTCACCGTCTCGGCTGTCATGGCCGGCATCGCCGGCGCGCTCTATGTGCCGCAGGTCGGTATCATCAATCCCGGCGAATTCGAGCCGTCCAATTCCATCGAAGTCGTGATCTGGGCAGCCGTCGGTGGGCGCGGCACCATTGTCGGCCCGATCGTCGGCGCGCTGCTGGTCAACGCCGGCAAATCCTGGTTCACCGGCCTGCTGCCGGAGTTCTGGCTGTTTGCGCTCGGCGGCCTGTTCGTCGCCGTAACCCTGTTCCTGCCCAAGGGCATCGTCGGCATGTGGGATTCCTGGCGCGGTAACGCTCGGGCGATGCGGGCTGCAGCGATTGCAGAGGAAGCGGGCACAGACCCTGATGCCGCGCCGCCATTGAAGATCGTGCGCAGCGCAGCAACAACGCCCGGTGCCTGGTCCGCGTCCGGGCCTGAACCGCAGCCGGCGGAATAGAGCGATGTCGAAGTCCAACACCATCCTCTATCTCGACGGCGTCTCGGTCTCCTTCGACGGTTTCCGCGCCATCAACAATCTGTCGCTGGTGCTCGACAAGGGCGAGATGCGCGCCATCATCGGTCCCAACGGCGCCGGCAAGACGACGATGATGGACATCGTCACCGGCAAGACCCGGCCCGACGAGGGCGAAGTGTTCTTCGACGGCCAGGTCGATCTGACCCGGCACGACGAGGCGGAGATCGCCATGATGGGCATCGGCCGCAAATTCCAGAAGCCGACCGTCTTCGAAAGCCACAGCGTCGAAGACAATCTGATGCTGGCGCTGAAGGGCCCGCGCTCGATCTTTCCGGCGCTGTTCCATCGCCGCTCGGCCGCCGAAGCCAGACAGATCGACGACATCCTCGGCATCATCCGGCTGGGCGACAAGCGCCACGATCTGGCAGCCAATCTCAGCCATGGCCAGAAACAGTGGCTGGAGATCGGCATGCTGCTGGCGCAGGACCCGAAGCTGCTTTTGGTTGACGAGCCGGTCGCAGGGATGACCGATGCCGAGACCGAGGAAACCGCGCGGCTGCTCAAGGACATAGCGCGCGAGCATTCGGTCATCGTCGTCGAGCACGACATGCATTTCGTGCGCGAACTCGGCGTCAAGGTCACCTGCCTGCATGAGGGCTCGGTGCTGTCGGAAGGCTCGCTCGATTTCGTCTCGGCCGACGAGCGGGTCGTCGAAGTTTATCTCGGGAGATGAGCATGGTCTGGCGGGTGCAATTCCATCGCTTCGACTTTTCGTTCCTCCGCTTCTGGAGAAGTCGCTGACATGCTCGAAGTTTCCAACGCCACGCTCCATTACGGCGCTGCTCAGGCGCTGCGCGGTGTGTCGCTGACGGTGGGTGCCGGCAAGATCACCTGCGTGCTCGGCCGCAACGGCGTCGGCAAGACCAGTTTGATGAGATCGATCGTCGGCCACCACCGGCTGACGAGCGGAAGCGTTGCCTTCGAGGGGAAGGCGCTCGACCGGAGCGCGGCGTATGATCGCGCCCGGTCGGGCATCGCATTCGTACCGCAGGGCAGGGAGATCTTTCCGCTGCTGACGGTGCGCGAAAACCTGGAGTCCGGCTTTGCGCCGTTGAAGCGCGCCGACCGCAACGTGCCGGCGCATGTCTTCGAACTGTTTCCGGTGCTGAAGCAGATGCTGGGGCGGCGCGGCGGCGATCTCTCAGGCGGCCAGCAGCAGCAGCTCGCCATCGGCCGGGCGCTCGTCATGCGGCCGAAACTGCTGGTGCTCGACGAGCCGACCGAAGGCATCCAGCCCTCGATCATCAAGGACATCGGCCGCGCCATCCACTATTTGCGCGATCAGGCCGGCATTGCGGTGCTTCTGGTCGAGCAATATCTCGATTTCTGCCGCGAGCTCGCCGACGAGGTCAACATCATGGACCGCGGCCAGATCGTCCACACCGGCCCGGCCGAAGATCTCGACCGGGCGGACGTCAGGAAGTTTCTGACGGTTTAACGCAGGTCGACGGCTGCACGGATCGTACACGTCGAAGATTGGCTGAAATGCCCACAATCACTTCGTCATTCTAGGGCGGAGCCAAGGAGCGGAGCGACGCGCGCAGACCCTAGAATCCATGCCGCGACATCAGCCAAAGAGTGCCGCGATGCAGAACAAGATCGCTTCTGCGGCACATTGGCCATTCCACATTCTGCACCGTTAATGACGCTTCTTCGTCCCGGCATGGATCCCTGGGTCTTCGCTCCGCTTCGCGTCGCTACGCCCAAGGATGATGAAGTCGCGAAGGTCCGCACCCGTTGCGTCGGACTTTCGTCCGAGGCCGCCACACTCTGGCACGCCGAATACTACATGCTAGTCTTTCCTAGGCCTCGGTGAGTCGGCCGCTTCCGTATCAGTCTGGTTCTGTAGCAGATCGAGGGAATATGCTGGCTCAGCCTGCAAGTTCCACGCAAGCAAGCCACCCTAGCTTCCCTCGCAGTTCTGATTGTCGGTCAATGCGTTCAGATAATCTTGCCAGGAGAATAGGGCTATGGAACGGTTCGTCGAGGACCACCAGAAACGACGGCTGACAGAGCGTGTCGACATCATCACCGCCATCAACATTCTGCGCTCGCAAGGCTACCAGCAGGATGAGCTGATCGGCGAAATCACCAAGGTTTTCTACGTCGACCTCGACACTTACAACGAGATCGTCATAGCGGCCTAAAAGCGCGTCGCGCCTGAACGGCCTCATGCGACGCGCTTTGGGGTGTTGTTTTACGTGTGGTGAGGTTCAGGCCGGCTGAATATCAGCCCAGCCTACCCGGCGCGCCGGAAGGCGAGCACACGATTGCGGCCGCCGCGCTTGGCGCCGTAAAGCGCCTTGTCGGCGGCGCTGAGCACCTTGTCGAATTTGGTGCCGCCCTCGCTGCCGAAGGCGTAGCCGGCGCTGACCGTGCAGGAGAGCAGGCGGGTCTCGGTATCGATCCGGCGCATGGCAAAACTGGCCCGGATGCGCTCGGCTATGAATTCCACCTTTTCAGGCAAGGTGCGATCGAGCACCAATGCAAATTCCTCTCCGCCCATGCGCGCGGCGACATCGCCTGGCTGGAGATTGGCGGTCAAATCCTTGGCGAATAGTTTCAGCACCTCGTCGCCGGTGGCATGGCCGAACTCGTCATTTATGGCCTTGAAGCCGTCGAGATCGAACACGATCACGGCGGTGAAGGACCGGACCGGTGTTTTGCCGTGCAGGTCGAACAAAGCGCGCCGGTTGAGCAGTCCGGTCAGCGGATCGGTCAGCGCTTCGCGGCGATGATGCTGCGCCAAGCGTCCCTGGTTGAGCGCCAGCGAGAGCGCGCCGATGCCGGTCATGCAGGCGATGACGACGATGAGGCTGAAATCCTCGGCCCAGTTGCTCGGCGCATGGCCAAGCACCAGCCTGCCATCCCAGACAAGTGCACCGGAGCACAGCACGAAGGAAATTGCGGTGGCGGTGTAGAGCCCTGCAATGCCGAGGATCGGGGCCGGGAATTCCGTACGACCCTTCCAGTATTCATAGGCCGTCGCAAACAAAAGCAGCGCGGCGAAGGCATTCTCCAGCATGAAGCCCAGCCCGTCATAGCCAAGCGCCATCGGCGGCAAGGCGACTGCCAGCGAGACGCCGGCGCCGACAGCGATGCGCGGCAATGGCGAGCGGCCGGTCGTGAACTGATGGGCCGCGCCCAGCATGGTCGCGAAGCCGAGCAGCAGGAACGTGAAGCTGGCGAGGCCGAGCAGGCGTCCGGGCGCGTCGATATAGGCCTGGTAGGCGAAGGCGTCGGCGACGATCAGAAGCACGCTGACCGCCCAGGTCAGCAGGAATTTTTCCGAGCGCGCGGTAAGCCAAATGCCGAACAGCGTCAGGCCGAGGCAAGCGGCGGAAAACCCGACAGCCAACAGAAGGGAACTGTAGTCGAGCGACATGCCCTCGTCCTTGCGCGCGGCGGCCGGCCTCTAGAAAGGACCCGCACCGGATTTATGCAGGATGGAGGTATCGATAAGGTTACGATGCGCATAAGCTATCACGCTTCGGTTCATCGTAGCAATTCTGGGTTGAAACCCTTTTCAAGGGAAAGCGCTGACCGCTTTCCCGGGAAAACCGTTCCACACTTTTCCTGGAATTGCTCCTAATGCATGTCGCCCAGAAGTGTGCCGCGGTTCTGGGACAACGGCATGCATCAAGACAAAGACTTAAATCGCGTCGTATGAATCCGTTTCAGCGCGACGCGCTTTAACCGATCAGCTCACCCGCTTCATCAGCGCCATGGCGCCGAACGGCGCGCGCACCTTGCCCTCGGTGATGAAGTAGACGAACACGTCGCGCGGTTTCACCGGCGCGTCGAAAGTCGGATCGGCGCGCCGCAGATCTGCCGGCTGCTTGCCTTGCGCCCAGGTCTTCACCCGCGCTGCCCATTCGTCCAGGCCCTTCGGCGTATAGCAATCCGGATTGTCGTCGCTGCCGGTCTGCAGCCGCGCATAGATAAAATCGCCGGTGATGTCGGCGATACCAGGATATTTGGCATGGTCGGCATAGACGATCGCCGCCTTGTATTTGCGCGCCAGGCTCACAAATTCCGGCACGCTGAAACTGTCGTTGCGCACTTCCAGCGCATGGCGCAGCGCGACGCCATCCTGCTTTTCCGGCAGCAGCTTCAGGAAGGCCTCGAAATCGTCGGCGTCGAACTTTTTCGTCGGCGCGAACTGCCAAAGGATCGGGCCCAGCTTGTCGCCCAGCGCGGCAATGCCGGAGCCGAGGAAGCGCGTCATGGACTCGCCGGCTTCGCCAAGCACGCGCCGGTTGGTGACGAAGCGATTGCCCTTCAGCGAATAGACGAAACCGTCCGGCGCCTCGCCCGCCCATTTGACGAAGGTCGGCTCCTTGAAGCTGGAATAGTAGGTGCCATTGACCTCGATGCTCGGTACCTGGCGGGTGGCGTAACTTAGCTGTTTGGCCTTGGAAAGCTTGTCCGGGTAGAAAGACGTATCCCAGGGTTCGAAAGTCCAGCCGCCCATCCCGGCGCGGATTGTTCCTTGGCTGATCATCGTCTTCCTCCCAGTTCTAAAAATGCGGTCAGGCTATTTTTCCAATCGGTTTGATCATGTCGACCACGGTCCATCCGGGACGGTGGGGATTGGCTCGGCGGCCCGTTTCGTGGAAGCCATAGGCCGTATAGATCTCGATGTTCCGCTCCATGCGCGAATTGGTGTAGAGCCGCACCTCCGGCACACCCCATAGCCGCGCCTGTTCCTGGGCGAAGTCGAGCAGCGCGGTGCCGAGTTTCCTGCCCTGGAAAGCGGGGGAGACCGCGACGCTGAAGATCATCGCATGATCGGGATGGCGCTCAATAACGATCAGCCCGGCGAGTTCCGCGCCGCTCTCCAAGAGCCAGACCTCGCCACGCTCGATGCGTGGCGCATAGTCCTCGGTGACTGGGAGCGGCGGCGCGCCTAACAGGGGCGTGTAGTGCTCATAGGCGGTCTGCGTCAGCGAGACGACTGCGTCGAGATCACCGGCAAGCGCCTGTCGGACTGTCATTCAAAGCTCTCCAGGCGCCCGACCGGTCTGTCAGTTACTCCGCCGCTTCGCGCTTGCCTCCGGGCCGCCGCTCCAAAAGCTCCTTCAGGAACTGGCCGGTGTAGCTGCGCTTTTCGCGCACGATGGCTTCCGGTGTGCCCTGTGCCACCAGTTCGCCACCGCCATCGCCGCCTTCGGGGCCGAGGTCGAGCACCCAGTCGGCGGTCTTGATGACTTCGAGATTGTGCTCGATGACCACCACCGTGTTGCCCTGGTCGACCAGTTCGTGAAGCACTTCCAGCAACTTGGCGACGTCGTGGAAGTGCAGGCCGGTGGTCGGCTCGTCGAGGATGTAGAGCGTCTTGCCGGTCGCCTTGCGCGACAATTCCTTGGCGAGCTTGATGCGCTGCGCCTCGCCGCCCGACAGCGTCGTCGCCTGCTGGCCGATATGGATGTAGCCGAGGCCGACCTGCTTCAGCGTCTCCAGCTTGTCGCGCACCCCGGGCACGGCGGCAAAGAAATCGACGCCTTCCTCGACCGTCATGTCCAGGACGTCCGCGATCGACTTGCCCTTGAACACGACATCCAGCGTCTCGCGGTTGTAGCGCTTGCCGTGGCAGACGTCGCACGTGACGTAGACGTCGGGCAGGAAGTGCATCTCGATCTTGATGACCCCGTCGCCCTGGCAGGCCTCGCAGCGGCCGCCCTTCACGTTGAAGGAGAAGCGGCCCGGCTGATAGCCGCGGGCCTTGGCCTCGGGCAACCCGGCAAACCAGTCGCGGATCGGTGTGAAGGCGCCGGTGTAGGTGGCCGGGTTCGAACGCGGTGTGCGGCCGATCGGCGACTGGTCGATGTCGATGACCTTGTCGAGGAATTCGAGGCCCTCGATGCGGTCGTGATCGGCCGGATGCTCGCGCGAGCCCATGATGCGGCGCGACGCCGCCTTGAACAGCGTCTCGATCAGGAAGGTCGATTTGCCGCCGCCAGACACGCCGGTGACGGCGGTAAAAGTGCCGAGCGGGATTTCGGCAGTGACGTTCTTGAGATTGTTGCCGCGCGCGCCGACGATCTTCAGCCGGCGGTTTTTCTTGGCCTCGCGCCTGACACCGGGCGTGGCGACTTCGAGCGCGCCCGACAGATATTTACCGGTGATCGAGTTGGGATTGGCCATCACCTGCTGCGGCGTGCCCTGGGCGATGATCTCGCCGCCATGAATGCCGGCGGCCGGACCCATGTCTACGACATAATCGGCATGCAGCATGGCGTCCTCGTCATGCTCGACGACGATCACCGTGTTGCCGATGTCGCGCAGATGCTTGAGCGTGTCGAGCAGGCGGGCATTGTCGCGCTGGTGCAGGCCGATCGACGGCTCGTCCAGCACATAGAGCACGCCGGTGAGGCCGGAGCCGATCTGCGACGCCAGCCTTATGCGCTGGCTCTCGCCGCCCGACAGCGTGCCGGAATTGCGCGACAGCGTCAGATAGTCGAGGCCGACATCGTTGAGGAAGCGCAGGCGGTCACGGATTTCCTTGAGAACGCGCACCGCGATCTCGTTCTGCTGGTCGTTGAGATGTGGCGGCAGTTCGGTGAACCATTTGTCGGCGTTGCGGATCGACTGCTCGGTGACCTCGCCAATGTGTTTTCCGGCGATTTTGACCGCCAGCGCTTCCGGCTTCAGCCGGTAACCCTTGCAGACCGGGCAGGGCGTCGCCGACATGAAGCGCTCGATCTCCTCGCGCATCCAGGCGGATTCGGTTTCCTTCCAGCGCCGTTCGAGATTGGGAATGACGCCCTCGAACGTCTTGGTCGTCTTGTAGGAGCGCAGGCCGTCATCATATTGGAAGGTGACCTCGCGCTCGCCGGTGCCGCGCAGGACGGCTTCCTTGGCCTCTTCGGTCAGGTCTTTGAACTTGTCGCCGAGCTTGAAGCCATAGGCTTTGCCCAGCGCTTCCAGCGTCTGGGCGTAATAGGGTGAGGTCGACTTCGCCCACGGGCTGACGGCGCCGTCGCGCAGCGAGACGTTTTCGTCCGGCACGATCAGGCTGGCGTCGATGGCGCGCTGGTTGCCGAGGCCGTCGCAGGTCGGGCAGGCGCCGAACGGGTTGTTGAACGAGAACAGCCTGGGCTCGATCTCCGGAATGGTGAAGCCGGAAACCGGGCAGGCGAATTTTTCCGAGAACAGGATGCGCTCATGCGTCTCGTTCTTCGATTTGTTGACCGAGTCCTCGCCGGTCTGGCTGGCGTCGAGCGGCCGGTCGGCGAACTCGGCCACCGCCAGCCCTTCCGCCAGCTTGAGCGCCGTTTCGATGGAATCGGCAAGCCGTGTCGCCAGGTCGCCGCGCACGACGATGCGGTCGACGACGACATCGATGTCGTGCTTGTACTTCTTGTCCAACGCCGGCACATCGGCGATCTCGTAGAAGACGCCGTCGACCTTGACGCGCTGAAAGCCCTTCTTCTGCAGCTCCAGCAGTTCCTTGCGATACTCACCCTTACGGCCGCGCACGATCGGCGCCAGCAGGAAAAGGCGCGTGCCTTCCTCGACCGCCAGCACCCGGTCGACCATCTGTGAAACCGTCTGGCTCTCGATCGGCAGGCCGGTCGCCGGCGAATAGGGGATGCCGACGCGCGCGAACAGCAAGCGCATGTAGTCGTAGATCTCGGTGACGGTGCCGACCGTCGAACGCGGGTTCTTCGACGTGGTCTTCTGCTCGATCGAGATGGCCGGCGACAGGCCGTCGATCTGGTCGACATCCGGCTTCTGCATCATTTCGAGGAACTGGCGCGCATAAGCCGACAGGCTCTCGACGTAACGGCGCTGGCCCTCGGCATAGATGGTGTCGAAAGCAAGCGACGATTTGCCGGAGCCCGACAGGCCGGTCATGACGATCAGGCTGTCACGCGGCAGGTCGAGATCGACATTCTTTAGGTTGTGTTCGCGTGCCCCGCGAATGGAAAGGTATTTATGGTCGGCCATCGCCGGTCGCCGCCTCAGGTCTGGTGTCAGTGGGATCGGCGGGTTTTCCCGGCCATTCCCTATGTAGGTATTTTTGCCGCCACGTCGAGAGACGCCACACTTCTCGACCAAAGCCGTTTAACCGTCTTTCGCGCGAACGGGCAAGCGGAAAGAACAAAGACCGAACACGCTCCTGACAACGCTGTGCAGAAACTGACAAGGGTGTTTCAGAAACTGACCCTGACGTAAGCTCCCGACGATCACATTTTCCGTAACCGGCTATTCAAGGTTGACGCCGTCGAATCAGGGGCGCACTCTGCCGGAGTCAACGGAGCCGGCCGTCTTTGATGGCCTCGCCGCCCATAGCGGCCTGCGAGACGCCGCAGGTTTTTGCGATTTGTGCTTCGGATTGACACCAGTCGCAACGGACATAGGAGCGGAGCATGACGCCACCGGATAGTCCCTTGAGGCTCCACCTGCTAGTGGAGCCGCGGCGGGCATAAGTGCCAGGTAGTTTCAAGGCATTGGAGTGTATGCGTCCAAACGAACGCATCGCGTCAGTCCAACAAACCACCAGACAAACCGTGACCTGCCGAATCCCACAAAAATCAGAGACGGCTAGTCGGATCGTCGGCTGAATGCCGCGAAGCATCCGAAATCAAAGTCGGTATAACACTACCGGCAGTTTGGATTTGGAATCCAAAAAAAGCCCCGACCGTTAGCGGAAGCAACGGCGGGGCTGTTCTTTTGCGAGGAAGTCGTCGGCGCAGGCTTTCTCTCCCGTATAGTAGCTGGGAGAAGGGGCTACCGGCGCGGCGGCTTGATCCCACCCGTGCCGACATCGACAGTGATGCTGCCGGAAATCCTGACATCGGTGTCGCCGATCTTGAACGTGCCGTTCTCGACGGCAGGCAGCGCGTCGTCCGGCTCCGGCTGCGGCGCGGGCTTGGCGATGCGGTAGTCGCCGGCCACGCCGGGCAGGGCGCCTTTCCGCGACGTGCTGGTGCTGCCCCCGGCAAAGGCCATGCTCGATGTCGCCGCCGTGATGGCAATGGCTATGGTCAGTCTGTTCAGGTGGTAGCGCATGGCAAGACTATAGTGCCGCGCTCAAGGCGAGGCCAGACCAGCGGCGTTGAAATTGAGGGAACACCGGCCTGCATTCAATCCGCCGATCAGGCCGCTGCCTGCTTGCGGGTGTCGAAGACGTGGTCGACGAGGCCCCAGTCCTTGGCCTCCTTCGCGGTCATGAAGAAATCGCGGTCGAGTGTGCGTTCGACCTCTTCGTGGGTGCGGCCGCAATGGTGAGCGTAGAGGTCGGCCATGTGCCGCTTGGTGCGCAAAATGCCTTCGGCATGGCGCTGGATGTCGGAGGCCTGGCCCTGGAAGCCGCCCAGAGGCTGGTGCAGCACGATGCTGGCATTGGGCAGCGCGATGCGCCGCCCCGGCGTTCCCGCCATCAGCAGGAAGGAGGCCATCGACGCGGCAAAGCCCATGCACACGGTCGACACCGGGCAGCTGACATATTGCATCGTGTCGTAGATGGCGAAGCCGCTGGTCACCACGCCGCCCGGCGAGTTGATGTAGAGCGAGATCTCCTTGTCGGGATTGTCCGATTCCAGCGACAGGAGCTGGGCGCAGACCAGCGCCGACATGCCGTCATTGATCTCGCCATTGACGAAGATGATGCGCTCGCGCAGCAGCCGCGAGAAAATGTCGAAAGGCACGTTCGCCGCGGCTCGATTGCTCGATCACCATCGGCACCAGATTGGCAAAGCCGCTCATCTCATTGTCTCCGTTTTGATTTTTCCGGGTCAGGCAGCGCGCAGCAACAGGCGTGGCGCGTTGGCGGCGACAGGCGGTTTGGGCTTGTATGCGCGCAGCCAGAGCCGGCAGCCGGCGCCGGCCATCGCGACCGCAGGCGTCAGGACAAACCCGTCATGGACGATGCGCAGATGCGTGCCGCCGGAAACGGTGCGGGCGAGTGTGAAGGTGACGATGCTCTCCAGCTCCTCGCGGTTGGCGTCGCCGGAACGCTCGCGCCAGGAATAGCGCAGCAGGCGCCCCGGTTCGGCATCGAGCACTTCGCACTCGATCGGCTTCTCAGGCCCGGCAAAGGCAAAGCGGCTGCCGGTTTCCGGATTGATGTCGTTCGGCATCATCCATTCCGCCAAGAGGTCCGGCACGGTCAGTGCCCGCCACACTTTTTCCGGTGCGTCCGGCAGATCGCATTCGAAGGCGAGGGCATCCTTGGCGGTCTGCGTCTGCTTTTCGTCGGTCATTGGTCCATGTCCTTCAAAACGGCCTTCAGTCTTTCGATGCGCTCCGGCCAGAATGCGCGGTAGCGTTCGATCCAGCCGAGCAGCGGCTCGAGCCCTTGCGGATCGGCGCGATAGTAGGCGTTGCGGCCGGCGCGTCTTTCGCTGACCAGGCCTGCGCCGCGCAGCACGGCAAGGTGCTGCGACACCGCCGGCTGCGACACGCTCATGCCGGTGCGCAACTCCGACACGCTCATCTCGCCGGAAGTCAGCCGCTCGTAGACGGCGCGTCGCGTCGGGTCGGCCAGGGCGCGAAAAATCTCTGCTTCGATCATGGCAAAAGCATAAGTCGATACTTATCGATTTGGCAAGGGGTGTTTTGAATGCCGCGTATTGATTGGATCCTGCCGGGCCTCTAAGCCGTGGGGAACAAGATGGGCCGATCATCGCGAGGCAGGAGTAGTATTTATGAATTCCAACGTCGATCTTTCGTCCGCCGAGAACCTCAACGAGGCTCTGAGGCTCTATCGCCGCCTCGTACTCGGTATAGGAGCGATCGCCGTCATCGGTTTCGTGGCCGTGATCTTGTTGGCCAAGCTGGGTACGGCGCTATCCCCGCCATACGGGATTTACATCTTCGGCGAAGGATTGGGGACCTGGGGCCTGATCGCGGTGGTAGCGGCGCTCGTCGCTCAGGTGTGGTGGCACGGGCGCGCGATCGGGAAATTGCTGAATGACCCGGCTCTGAAATCTGAACCTGCAGTCGGGCTGATGTCGGCGCCAACCGTGATCGCACAGCGCGCCCATGGCATGGGCATGGAGTGGAGCGGCTTTTTCGGTCCGTTGCCACCAGCTAAAAAACGGCGCTGACGACACCGCTTCTCGCCCCTGCGTGTCAGCTAAATCCACGCGCCCGCGTCGGCGATTGCTGCCATTCCTTGACAATCCGTGGTTAACAGTATAGGAACGAAAAGGGAACAAAAACCTTGTGGGAAAAGCCAGCCGCGGCAAGCCAGGATTGTGCGCGGCCTGTAAGGTGAACGACTTGAAATTTGTTTCGGATGAGCACGGAGAAGTGTCATGGCGGGTAGCGTCAACAAGGTCATTCTGGTCGGTAACCTCGGCGCGGACCCTGAAATCCGCCGCCTGAATTCCGGTGATCCGGTCGTCAACATCCGCATCGCCACGTCGGAAAGCTGGCGCGACAAGAACTCCGGCGAGCGCAAGGAAAAGACCGAATGGCACAACGTGGTCATTTTCAATGACCAGATCGCCAAGGTCGCCGAGCAGTACCTGAAGAAGGGCATGAAGGTTTACGTCGAAGGCCAGCTGCAGACACGCAAATGGCAAGACCAGACCGGCGCCGACAAGTACACGACCGAAGTCGTGCTGCAGAAATTCCGCGGCGAGCTGCAGATGCTCGATTCTCGCGGCGAGGGCGGCGGTCAGGTCGGCAACTATGCCGGCGGCGGCGCGAGCCGTGGCTCGGATTTCGGCCAGTCTGGCCCCAATGAGAGCTTCAACCGCGGCGGCAATAGCGGTGGCGGCGGTTCCAAGGGCGGCGGTGGCGGCGGCTCGTCGCGCGAACTGGACGACGAAATCCCGTTCTGAGCTGACGATAGTCAGCGATATCTGAGGAGAGGGTGCGATGTCGCTCGGACCGCTTCTATCGGCGCGCCCTCCCATTCCATGGCACGCCTTCGCGGCCCTTGCCGCGCTGGCCGTTGGCGCTACGCAACTGGCGCTGCCGAAAGGCACGACGCGTCATCGTGTCGTCGGCTATGCCTGGGCGGCGCTGATGATGGTCGTCGCCATCTCCAGTTTCTGGATCCAGCAGATACGCCTCGTCGGTCCGTTCAGCCCGATCCATCTCTTGTCGATTTTAGTGTTGATCGCCGTGCCGCTTGCGGTCTGGCACGCGCATATGCATCGGGTCGCCAAACATCGCAGGGTGATGATATCGCTGTATGTTTTCGCCCTGATCGGCGCCGGCGTGTTCACGCTGCTGCCGGGGCGGATCATGCACACGGTCGTCTTCGGCCAGTGACGCTTTCTGAAAGGAAGATTGCCGTGAAAGCACGGATTAAATGGGTCGAGGAGCGCACCTTCGTCGGCGAGTCCGGCAGCGGCCACAAACTGGTGCTGGGGACCGCCCCCGGGCCGGAAGGCAAGACGCCAGGTCCGAGCCCGATGGAGCTGGTGCTGATCGGCACCGGCGGCTGCTCGGCCTATGATGTCGTCCACATCCTCGAAAAAGGCCGCGAGGCGATCGAGGACTGTGTTGTAGAACTCGACGCCGACCGGGCCGAAACCGACCCCAAAGTCTTCACCCGCATCCATATGCATTTCATCGTCACGGGCCAGGCGCTGTCGCGCGACAAGGTCCAGCGCGCCATCAACCTGTCGATCGAGAAATACTGCTCGGCCTCGGCCATGCTGGCCAAGACGGCTGTCATCACTCACGATTTCGAGGTCGTCGATACGGCGGTGGAGTAGGGGCTGCCGCTTACCCCGCCATCAGCGCCTTGATGCCATCCGCGACGAACTGAACCGCAAGCGCGGCCAGGATGACGCCGAGCAGGCGGGTTAGGATCGAGCGGCCGGTCTGGCCGAGGATGCGGTCGATGCGCTCCGACAGCACGAACACCAGATAGGTGATGGCAAGGCAGACGAAGATGATGCCGACCAGCGCCGCTTGTGCTGCAAAACCCTGAAACGAGCCCGACAGTAGCACAGTCGCCGAAATCGCACCGGGGCCGGCGATCAGCGGGATCGCCAGCGGGAAGGCCGCGATGTTGTGGATCATGTCCTTGGTGATGGCGACGTCGCCGATCTTCTCCTTGCGATCTTGGCGGCGCTCGAACACCATTTCGAAAGCGATGAAGAACAGCAAAAACCCGCCGGCGACACGGAAAGCCGGCAGCGTGATGCCGAACACCGACAGGATGGACGCCCCGGCCACCGCAAACAGCGCCATCACGAGGAAGCCGATGATCGAGGCGCGCACCGAAACCTGCTGACGTTCCTCGCGGTTCATGCCGCGTGTCACCGCGAGGAAGAGCGGCGCGAGACCTGGCGGGTCGATGGTCACCAGAATGGTGACGAAGGCGTTGAACAGGCTGTCGAAACTCGGCATCGCTGACCCCTCCCGCCGGGCCGGACCCCTGCGCCACCATAGTGGTAGAGCAAAGCCCGACCGGTGGGAACCGTCTGACATGGCGATACCGGAGACGGCGTCAGTGTTAGGCGGCAGCGTTGCAATAGGCCTCCCGGCGATAGCCGTCGGGATCGACGACGAAGGCAGCGTAATAGTTCTCGCCATATTCGGCGCGCAGGCCCGGCGCGCCATTGTCGCTGCCGCCTGCACGCAAGGCGGCGGCATGGAAGGCAACGACACTCTGCCTCGTCGGCGCGGTAAAGCAGAAATGCAGACCGGACTTCTCGTCCGATGACACTGGCCGCTCCGCGTCGTTCACCCACAGCGCCACGGTTTGCGCACCATAACCCAGTGAGCCTGGCGACTGGCTGAGGCAGGAATAACCGAGCGGCTTTAGCGCGGCATCGTAGAAGGGCTTCGAAAAATTGGTGTCGCGGACGCCGATCGAGACATGGTCAAGCATGTTTTTTCACCTTTTTTGCAATATGTTGCGTCATCAGTTCCTGGGCGACGCGGCGCGCCAGGAACTCGACTTCGAGACGCCATGTCTTGCCATCGTCGTGCGAACGCTCGCCGAGCCAGCGGAAGCTGTCTTTGGTGATGCGCGAAAAGCTCCAGCGGACCGAGGAACCAGTGCCGTCGGCGCCGACCTGCACAATTGTGTCGCCTTCGGCGCGACCAAGCTGGCGGCTGTAGTATTGGTTTCGCGGGTCGCTCCAGAAGATGTGCCAGGCATCCGAGCCGGGATCATAGGCCCGCAGCGTTGTGCCATTGAAAGTCCATTTGCCGAGCGAGGGCGAGGGGCCGGCATCCCGCGCGGGCAGGATCCATACGTCCTGGATCGCCCTGCCTTCCAGGACCCAGCCGAAATGCACCTCGCCGCGTCCGGTGAGAACCGTGCCGTCCTCGAGATGGCGCGTGGCATCGAATGTCCAGGCGCCGACGAAGCGGCCGTAGAGATCCAGCTTTTCAGCCAGGCCGGGATTGGGGCCGTCGCTGTGGAGCGCTTCGGCAAAGGAGGATGTACCGCTCATACTTGCTGCCTTCGTTATGTCAGGAGGCTGCAAGCGATAGGCCCGACCGGCTGTCGCGCTTGGGAAAAATTGCTATCTTTCAAGCCATGACGACGAGCGAACAAAACCTGGCATCGGGGCAGGGTTGGTATGTCTGTGACGTGCTGTGCACGGCCGGCGCCGGCGACCGCCCGTTCGAGGAGGCGCACGACACCTTCTGCGTTGCCGCTGTCACCAGCGGCACCTTCCGCTACCGCACCAGGCAAGGCGCCGCCATGCTGGCGCCGGGCGCGATCCTGCTCGGCAATGTCGGCGCCTGCTATGAATGCGGGCATGAGCATGGCGCCGGCGACCGTTGCCTGTCCTTCCACTTCGCTCCGGCCTATCTCGACCGCATCGCCAGCGACGTGCCCGGCGCGAGCAAGCTCGCCTTCGGCGTGCCGCATATGCCGCCTTTGCCGGCGCTCGCATCGCTGCTGGCCGAGGCGGAAGCGGCGCGCGAGATGGTCGACATCGACGCCTTTGAGGAGCTTGGCCTGCGAATTGCCGGCGCAGCACTGGCAGTTGCCGGCGCAGCACTGCCCGTCGCCAGCGATGCGGTGCCTGGCGTTCGACCGCCGAGCCGCCGCGACCAGAAACGGGTTGCCGAGGCGGTGCGGCAGATCGAGCTCAATGCCGACAGGCCGGTCTCGCTTTCCGAGCTTGCCTGCGCGACGGCGACCAGCCCGTATCATTTCCTGCGCACCTTCCGGCAGGTCGCAGGCATGACGCCCTATCAGTTTCTGCTGAGAACCCGGCTGCACCGCGCGGCGGTGCGGCTGCGCATGTCAGGCGATGCCATCTCGGCAATCGCCTTCGAGGCCGGTTTCAACGATTTGTCGACGTTCAACCGCCGTTTCCGGCGCGTCATGGGCGAAACGCCTGGCCACTATCGCGCCCGGCGGGTGGCTACCCGCTGATGCGTCCGCCTGCCTCCTGATACGCTCTTTGCTTTGAAAACGGTCCATCGCAGGCTTTTGCCCTTGCGGCGGCGAAATGCGTTATGGCCAAATCGTCGCAATCAACGGTATCCATTTGAAATTGCCGCCAAAGTTGTCGTTGGAAAACCGCCACGAATATTGGAGTTTCGGCCGTGCTTCCTATATAAGCGGTCAGTGATTCCTGATTAGATTGTGATCCGATTTGACCGACCAAAAACCCCCGCGCGGCGCCGACGGCGGCCCTACCGGCATCGAGCCCATCTCCATCATCGAGGAGATGCAGAGCTCCTACCTCTCTTATGCCATGAGCGTCATCGTCAGCCGTGCGCTGCCCGATGTACGCGACGGCCTGAAGCCGGTTCACCGCCGCATTCTCTATGCGGCGCATGAGAGCGGTTACCACTGGAACCGCAAATATGTGAAGTCGGCCCGCCCGGTCGCCGACGTGATGGGTAAATACCATCCGCATGGCGACGCCTCGATCTACGACGCCTTGGTGCGCATGGCGCAGGACTGGTCGCTGCGCGTTCCGCTGATCGACGGGCAGGGTAATTTCGGCTCCATCGACGGCGATCCGCCGGCGGCGATGCGCTACACCGAATCGCGGCTGACCAAGGTCGCGCATGAACTCTTGGAGGACATCGACAAGGAAACCGTCGATTTCCAGGAGACTTATGACGCATCCGACACCGAACCGAAGGTGCTGCCGGCCCGCTTCCCCAATCTTCTGGTCAACGGTTCCGGCGGCATCGCCGTCGGCATGGCCACCAACATCCCGCCGCACAATCTGGCCGAGATCTGCAACGGCGCCATCGCCATCATCGACAATCCGGCGATCGATTTGCCGGCGCTGATGGAGATCATTCCGGGTCCCGATTTCCCGACCGGCGGCATCGTGCTCGGCCGTTCCGGCATCTACAGCGCCTATGCGACTGGCCGTGGCTCCATCGTCATGCGCGGCAAGGTCAATGTCGAACAGCGCGGAAACGACCGTGAATCGATCATCATCACGGAAGTCCCGTACCAGGTGAACAAGGCCTCGATGATCGAGAAAATGGCCGAGCTGGTGCGCGACAAGCGCATCGAAGGCATTTCCGACATTCGCGACGAAAGCGACCGCCAGGGCTACCGCGTCGTCATTGAGCTGAAGCGCGACGCTGTCGCCGACGTCATTCTCAACCAGCTTTACCGCTTCACGCCGCTGCAGACCTCCTTCGGCGCCAATATGGTGGCGCTGAACGGCGGCAAGCCGGAAGTGATGAACCTGACCGACATGCTGAAGGCGTTTGTCGGCTTCCGCGAAGAGGTGATTAGCCGGCGCACGAAATTCCTGCTGCGCAAGGCGCGCGACCGCGCCCACGTGCTGGTCGGCCTCGCCATAGCCGTCGCCAACATCGACGAAGTGATCAAGCTGATCCGCACCGCGCCCGATCCGCAGACGGCGCGCGAGCAGTTGATGGAGCGGCGCTGGCCCTCCGGGGACGTGGAGTCGTTGATTCTGCTTATCGACGATCCGCGCCATCGCATCAACGAGGATGGCACCTACAACCTCTCCGAGGAACAGGCGCGCGCAATCCTCGAACTGCGCCTGCAGCGCCTGACCGCGCTCGGCCGTGACGAAATCGCCGACGAGCTGAACACCATCGGCGACGAGATCAAGGATTACCTCGACATTCTGTCGTCCCGCGCCCGCATCCAACAGATCGTCAAGGACGAGCTTGCCGCCGTGCGCGACGAGTTCGGCACGCCGCGCCGCACCGAGCTCACCGACGGCGGCGCCGACATGGAAGACGAGGACCTGATCCAGCGCGAGGACATGGTCGTCACCGTCAGCCATTCCGGCTACATCAAGCGCGTGCCGCTGTCGCTCTACCGGGCGCAACGCCGCGGCGGCAAGGGCCGCTCCGGTATGTCGACCAAGGAAGAGGATTTCGTCACCCGGCTGTTTGTGGCCAACACGCATACGCCGGTGCTGTTCTTCTCCTCGCGCGGCATCGTCTACAAGGAAAAGGTCTGGCGGCTGCCAATCGGCAATCCGCAGTCGCGCGGCAAGGCGCTGATCAACATGCTGCCGCTGGAGCAGGGCGAGCGCATCACCACCATCATGCCGCTGCCCGAGGACGAGACCAGCTGGGGCGAACTCGACGTCATGTTCGCCACCACGCGCGGCACCGTGCGCCGCAACAAGCTGTCCGAATTCGTCCAGGTCAACCGCAACGGCAAGATCGCCATGAAGCTGGAGGAGGAGGGCGACGAGATCCTCGGCGTCGAGACCTGCACAGACAATGACGATGTGCTTTTGACCGCCAGCTCCGGCCAGTGCATCCGCTTCCGCGTTGGCGATGTGCGCGTCTTCCAGAGCCGCAATTCGGTCGGCGTGCGCGGCATAAGCATGGCCGAGACCGACCGCATCATCTCCATGTCGGTGATCGAGCATGTCGATGCTTCACCGGCGGAACGCTCCGCCTACCTCAAGCGGGCAGCACTGGAGCGGCGGCTTGCCGCCGAGGTGACCGGCGAGGAAGAAGAGATTGCACTCACCAATGAGGAGATTGGCGAGGAGACCGAGCTTTCCGACAGCCGTTACGAAGAGCTCAAGGCGCATGAGCAGTATGTGCTGACGGTGACCGAATATGGCTACGGCAAGCGCTCGTCATCCTACGATTTCCGCCTGACCGGACGCGGCGGCAAGGGCATCCGCGCCACCGACGTGTCGAAGGTGGCCGAGATCGGCCAGCTGGTGGCGACTTTCCCGGTCGGCAATGACGACCAGATCATGCTGGTTTCGGATGGCGGCACGGTCATCCGGGTGCCGGTCAACGGTATCCGTTTCGCCAGCCGCGCCACCAAGGGCGTGACCATCTTCAACACCGCCGAAGGCGAGAAGGTGGTTTCGGTCGAACGGATTTCGGAGCCGCAGGCCGACGAGGATGTCGAAGAGGGTGTCATTGAGGCCGGCGCCGGAGATGCCGTACCGGACAGCACCGAAGAGGTTTGAGCAACAACGCCGGCCCGATGGGCCGGCGCAAACAAGAACTAGCAATAAATCAGGGGCGACGGTGGGGCCAGCGAGCGCCGAAACCTTCGAACCGCTTTGTGCGGACACGGACGCGCTCTGCCTCGCTATGCAATCCGAATGCGGTGGCGATCAGCATGGCGACGGTCATTGCGGTGGCGAGCATGTAGATCAGCATGTGCGTGTTCTCCTGCGCCTATCCAACGGTTAGATCGGGTTTTGGTTTCATTTTCCGAAGTGCAAACTAGCGAACGCGGCGTGAAGTCTTCGTGATCAAGGCATTCATCTGTCGTTCATGTCTGCGAAAAGGTTCACGCAGATGTTCCCAATCGCATTTGCCTTCCGCCCAATGCCCCGCTAGAAGCACCTCCCATGACCGATCGCATCGCCCTTTATGCCGGCTCCTTCGACCCGCTGACCAACGGCCATCTCGATGTCCTGAAGGCATCGCTGGCTGTCGCCGACACGGTTTATGCGGCGATCGGCACCCATCCCGGCAAGACGCCGCTGTTTTCCTTCGACGAACGGGTGAAGCTGATCGAGGCCGCGACGAACGCCGAATTCGGCCGCGACGGAGCCCGGATCAAGGTCGTCGCCTTTGACGGGCTGGTCATCGACGCGGCCCGCAAGCATGGCGCCTCGATCATGATCCGCGGCCTGCGCGACGGCACCGATCTCGATTACGAGATGCAGATGGCCGGCATGAACGAGACCATGGCGCCGGAACTGCAGACGGTTTTTCTGCCCGCCAGTCCATCGGTACGCACCATTACCGCCACACTTGTGCGCCAGATAGCCTCGATGGGCGGAGACATCCGTCCCTTCGTACCGGCCGCCGTTGCCGGCGCGCTCACCGCCAAATTCGCGAAATAGTGCATGTCGCCCAAAAGTGGATGCCGGTTTTGGGGCAACGACATGCACCCTAACAAAGACCTTCGGAGATCCCTTATGCAGCTGAAAAAGCTCGCCTCGTTCCTCGTCGTGCTTGCCGGTCTCGTGACCGCATCCGTTTCGGCCTTCGCCGCCGAACCGGAAAACACCATGGTCATCACCTTGAAGAACGGCGACGTCACCGTCGCGCTACGCCCCGACCTGGCACCCAAGCATGTCGCCCAGATCAAGAAGCTGGTGCGCGAAGGCGCTTATAACGATGTCGCATTCCACCGCGTCATCAACGGCTTTATGGCGCAGACCGGCGACGTCAAGTTCGGCAACATGAAGAAGGGGTTCAGCCCCGAGGCCGTCGGCACCGGCGGTTCAGACCTGCCCGACCTGCCGGCGGAATTCTCGCAGAGCGAACATTTTAAGCGCGGCACGCTCGGTATGGCCCGTTCGCAGGACCCGAACTCCGCCAATTCGCAGTTCTTCATCATGTTCGCGCCGGCGCCGAACCTCGATGGCCAGTACACCATCGTCGGCAATGTCGTCAGCGGCATAGAGCTGGTGGACAAGATCAAGAAGGGCAACGAGGCGGACAACGGCACGGTCAGCGAGCCCGACCGCATGATCAAGGTACGCATCGCCGCCGACAAGTAAACCTATCAAATCATTCTGTTTTCTGAGATAAAGGATATCCGACATGGCTGAGATCAAGGACCGCGAAAACGCGCTCATCCTGGAAACGACCAAGGGCAAGGTCGTCATCGAACTGTTCCCCGATTTGGCTCCCGGCCACGTCGCCCGCATCAAGGAACTGGCCCGCGAAGGCGCCTATGACGGCGTGGTCTTCCACCGCGTCATCGAAGGCTTCATGGCGCAGACCGGCGACGTGAAGTTCGGCAATTCGTCGAAGCCGACCTTCGCGCCGTCGCGTGCGGGCATGGGCGGCTCGGAAAAGCCGGACCTGAAGGCTGAGTTCTCCAACGCCAACCATGGTCGCGGCACCTGCTCGATGGCCCGTTCGCAGAACCCGAACTCGGCCAATTCGCAGTTCTTCATCTGCTTCGACGATGCCGCTTTCCTCAACCGCCAGTACACGGTCTGGGGTCAGGTCATCGAAGGCATGGACAATGTCGACAAGATCAAGCGCGGTGAGCCGGTAGTCGATCCCGACAAGATCGTGTCGCTGAAGGTCGCGGCCGACGTCAAGTAAGGACAAACGAAGATGATGGGCGTGGTCTGGTCGCTGCTCGGCATCCTGTCAGGCGCCTTCATCGCCGTCCAGGCGCCGATCAACTCGCAGCTGGCGCGCGGCCTGGGGCTCCCGGTCGCGGCTGCTGCGTTTTCGTTCCTGTCGGGCGCGATCGTGCTTGGTATCATCTCCATTGCCGTTGTGCGGCTGCAGGACATCTCGCTCGACTGGAAGGCGCCGGCGCCTTGGCTGTTCATCGCCGGCGGCATGCTCGGCGGTTTCTATGTTACCCTGTCAACCATTCTTACGCCGCGCATCGGTGCAGCCGCGTTGATGGCGTTCCTGGTTGCCGGCCAGTTGCTGGCCGGCATGCTGATCGATCGCGTCGGCTTTCTCGGCGTGGCGGTGCGCGAGATTTCGCTCGGCCGCATCGCCGGCGCGGTGCTGCTGTTGGCCGGAGCGCTGCTCGTCCGGCTCTACTGATGCGCGTCGACCTCTTCGACTTCGACCTGCCTGAGGAGCGCATCGCGCTTCGCCCGGCCGAGCCGCGCGACAGCGCCAGAATGCTGGTGGTCAGGCCGGGCGAGGGTCTTTCGGATCGCACGGTTGGCGACCTTCCGTCCTTGCTCAGGGCTGGCGATGTTCTGGTCTTCAACGACACCAAGGTCATTCCTGCCCAGTTAAGTGGCATCAGGCGGCGCGGCGAAGCGCAGGCGCAGGTGGACGCCACGCTGCATATGCGCATGGCGCCGGACCGCTGGCTGGCCTTCATGCGGCCGGGCAAGCGCATCGCCGCCGGCGACCGCATCCATTTCGGCCATGACGGCAATTCCTGTTTTCTCGGGCAACTCGACGCCACGGTGATCGAGAAGGGCGAGGCCGGCGAGGTGCTGCTCGGTTTCGACCTGTCGGGGCCGTTTCTCGACGAGGCGCTGCATGCCGTCGGCCACATCCCGCTGCCGCCCTATATCGCGTCGAAGCGCGACGACGACGCGCGCGACCTGACCGACTACCAGACCATCTATGCCAAAGAGGAAGGTGCTGTGGCAGCGCCCACCGCCGGCCTGCATTTCACGCCGGAACTGTTTGCAGCACTCGACGCTAAAGGCATCGAACGCCGCTTCGTCACCTTGCATGTCGGCGCCGGCACCTTCCTGCCGGTCAAGGCGGACGACACCGCTGACCACAAGATGCATGCCGAGACCGGCTCGGTCAGCGAAGCAACAGCCGACGCTCTGAATGGCGCCAAGGCGCGGGGCGGGCGCATCATCGCTGTCGGCACGACCTCGCTGCGCCTGCTGGAAAGCGCGGCAAGGCCGGATGGCTCGCTCGCCGCATGGTCGGGCCCGACCGACATCTTCATCACGCCGGGCTATCGGTTCAAGACTGCCGACATGCTGATGACCAATTTCCATCTGCCACGCTCGACGCTGTTCATGCTGGTTTCGGCCTTCAGCGGCCTCGGCACGATGCGCGCGGCCTATGCGCATGCCATCGACAACCGTTACAGATTCTACTCCTACGGAGACGCAAGCCTGCTTTATCGAGCGGAGATGAGCGATGGACGATGACCTGCAAGCCTTTGATCGCGAGAGCCTGATCGCCGAAGTGAAGAAATTGCGTGCCGGCATACGCCAGCATCGAGATGCCACCGGCCACGATTTGTGCTGGCATCACCCCAACCTGTGGGATCTGCTGCCGGAAAGGACCGATCCATCGATTGCCGTGCCGCCCTGGCCGAGATTCATGCGCGGCTGCATCCACTACCGGCAGTCGCTCGACAGGCAGGCGCCAGGCGCGCCTGTCCATGACAAGGAATTCAATGGCTGAGACATTCACCTTCAAGATCCTCGCCACTGACGGCAAGGCGCGGCGCGGTTCCATCACCATGCCGCGCGGCGAAATCCGCACGCCGGCCTTCATGCCGGTCGGCACCGGCGGCACGGTCAAGGCCATGTATATGGACCAGGTGCGCGGCGTCGGCGCCGACATCATCCTGGGCAACACCTATCATCTGATGCTGCGGCCAGGCGCCGAGCGCGTGGCGCGGCTTGGTGGCTTGCATGAATTCGCCCGCTGGCCGCAGCCGATCCTGACCGACAGTGGCGGTTTTCAGGTCATGTCGCTGTCGAAGCTCAGAAAATTGACCGAGAAGGGCGTCACCTTTCGCTCGCACATTGACGGCGCTGCCTACGAGATGTCGCCGGAGCGCTCGATCGAGATCCAGGGCCTGCTCGATTCCGACATCCAGATGCAGCTCGACGAATGCACAGCGCTGCCGGCCGACCTCAAGCAGATCGAGCGCGCGATGGAGCTGTCGCTGCGCTGGGCCGAGCGCTGCAAGACAGCGTTCGGCGACCAGCCCGGCAAGGCCATGTTCGGCATCGTCCAGGGTGGCGACAACGCAGCACTCAGGGTGCGCTCGGCGCAGGCGCTGAGCGCGATGGAGCTGAAGGGCTATGCCGTCGGCGGCCTGGCCGTCGGCGAGCCGCAAGCGGTGATGCTGAATATGCTGGAGATCACCTGTCCGGAATTGCCTGACAACAAGCCTCGATATCTCATGGGCGTCGGCACGCCGGACGACATCGTGAAATCGGTGGCGCGCGGCATCGACATGTTCGACTGCGTGATGCCGACCCGCGCCGGCCGCCATGGCCTGGCCTATACCAGGCGCGGCAAGGTCAATCTCAGGAATGCCCGCCATGCGGACGATCCGCGGCCGCTGGACGAGGAGAGTGACTGCCCGGCGGCACGCGACTATTCACGCGCCTATCTGCATCATCTCGTGCGCTCGCAGGAGGCGCTGGGCGCGATGCTTCTGACCTGGAACAACCTGTCTTACTATCAGAAGCTGATGCAGGACATTCGCGCCGCGATCGAGGCAAAGGCCTTCGAGGCGCGCACATCAGACATTTCAGAGGGATGGGCGAGGGGCGATATTCCGGTGCTATAAGCACATCTAGGTGCTGAGCGAATTCGCTGCGCGCAAGCTGCAGCCGGTGATTTGAAAGCTGCCGTCGGGCTGCTGTTCCAGCGTGTAGACCGCCTCATAGTCCTTGCCGTCGGGCCCAACGATCAGCACTTGCTGGATTAGCGAAGTTGGCCCCATCTGCTCGACCTTGCCGAAGGAATAGCTCTGCGGCTGGCGCACCGGCGGATAGCCGTTGGTCACCATGTTCATGAAGGTGTCGACGGTCGGAAAGATGCGCTTCACATTCGGAGCGGCGAAACTGTACGCCTTGGCGCCATCATTGGCGATGAGTGCCTTCAACTGACCATCGATGACGGCCTGGCCGGCCTTGACTTCCGCATCACCGGCAAGGGCTGCCGAGACGAACAACGCGAACAGCAATGAAACGACTGCGAATGCGATGCGGCGCATGGCCTGTCTCCATTGTCCTCAACAAAACCTGTCCCAGGACGCATCATACCATACGCTTGGCGGAGCCTCACGGTTTCAGCAACCGCAATATTTGCCACGCAAGTGCCACAAGATCATGCTTAAGCCTCCTTTAACGCGAGGCGCGCATCGTAGGGACGGGTGGGGACCCGTTCGCGCAACCAGGGGACGACCATGTTCAAGCAGCCGATCGACCGGCGCCTTTTGCTGAAAGGCGCGGCAAGTCTTGCAGTTTTGGCTCCCTTGCCCGCCTGGGCAAGCACTGGGCCGACCGTCACGGAAGTCGCCTTCGATCCCGCCATTCCAGGGCTCGGCAACCCCGATGGCGACGTCACCATCGCCGAATTCGTCGACTATCAGTGCCCGATCTGCAAACTCGTTTTCGTTGAGCTGAAGAAGTTAATGGACGAGGACAGCGGCATTCGGCTTGTGATGAAGGACTGGCCGATCTTCGGCGACGTGTCGCGCGACGCGGCGCGGGTGACGCTGCTGAGCGGCGAACACTATGCCGCGGCGGTCGATGCGCTGATGACCAACCAGCGCGGCCTTTCGGAACGCCGCACCAACGACATCCTTTCTTCCGTCGGTGTCGATGTGGCGATGGTGCGTGCCGACCTCGCCATCCGTGAACCCGACATCGACGCTGCCCTTGTCCGCACCGAAGCCCAGGCGACGGCTTTCAAGCTGCGCGGCACGCCAGCCCTGGTCATCGGCGGCAACCTGTACCGGCGCGGCATGCCCGTGTCCGAACTGAGACAAGCCGTCGCCAAGGCCCGCTCCGCCTGATGCTTGAAAGCCGGGCGGCAGTCTGCCACAAGGGCCGCTTGAGTGCTGAAGCTTGATCGGGACCGGCAATGAAGACGTTTTTCATGCAGATAAAGTGCGATCTGGGCAAGTCCTATGAGGTCGCCAGCGCGCTCGCCGATGCCGAAATCGCCTCGGAGATCTACTCGACCGCCGGCAATTACGACTTGCTTGCCAAATTCTACGTCGACGACGAGGAAGATGTCGGCCACTTCGTCAACGAGAAAGTGCAGATTATTCCCGGAATCAAGGACACCTTCACGGTCGTCACTTTCCGCGCATTCTAAAGCAATTCCAGGAAAAGTGTGAAGCGGTTTTCCGTCCGGAATTGCGGCAAAGCAAAAAGCCATGGCAGGTCGCCGTTTCCATGAAACGGTGAACTGCTATGGCCGCATCAGGCACTTGCCCGGTGAACTGCTAGAGCCGCATCAGGCACTTGCCCGGCGACAAGGCAGAGCCTGATTAAGGTCCTGTTCCGACTGCCCGAATTTTGGGCAGTCGGAACATACTGATCGCCGATATCCTCCAAATCACCGATTGCGCTTGATTTTCTCCCGCGACGCCAGTGAAATGGCGTCACAGGGGAGTATGCGATTGGCAGCGTTCGATGAAATGCTTCCGGAAGTTTCCGGGCTTAGACAACCGTATACGGCTTACGACCGCTGGCTGAAGGAGCAGGACCCGGCCAGGCTTACCGAAAAGATGCAGGACGCCGAGCGCGTCTTCCGCAAGACCGGCATTACCTTCGCCGTCTATGGCGAGCAGGAAGCCTCCGAGCGGCTGATCCCCTTCGACATCGTGCCGCGCATCATCTCCGGCAATGAATGGCGAAGGCTGACGCAAGGCATCGAGCAGCGCGTGCAGGCGCTGAACGCTTTCCTCGACGACATTTACCACCGCCAGGAAATCCTGCGCGCCGGCCGCGTGCCGAGGGAGCTGATCGCCAGGAACGAGGCGTTCCTGCCGGAAATGATCGGAGTGCGGCCACCGGCCGGCGTCTACACCCACATTATCGGCGTCGATATCGTCCGCATCTCGGAGAACGAGTTCTACGTGCTGGAGGACAATGCGCGCACGCCGTCGGGGGTCTCCTACATGCTGGAGAACCGCGAGACGATGATGCAGCTCTTTCCCGAGCTGTTCCAGCAGATCAAGGTGCGGCCGGTGGAGAATTATCCGCAAATGCTGCGCCAGTCGCTGGCGGCAGTGCGGCCGCAAAGCACCAAGGGCGCACCGACCATTGCCGTGCTGACGCCGGGCAGCTTCAACTCCGCCTATTTCGAACATGCCTTCCTCGCCGACCAGATGGGCGTGCAACTGGTCGAAGGCCAGGATCTGCGCGTTGTAGACGGCCACGTCGCTATGCGCACGACCGAAGGCTACAAGCAGATCGACGTGCTTTACCGGCGCGTCGACGATTCCTTCCTCGATCCGCTGACCTTCCGGCCGGACTCGGCCCTTGGCGTGCCCGGCATCATGGACGTCTACCGCGCCGGCAACATCACCATCGCCAACGCGCCGGGAACCGGCATCGCCGACGACAAGGCGATTTATTCCTACATGCCCGACATCGTCGAGTTCTACACCGGCCGCAAAGCCATCCTCGGCAACATCCCGACCTGGCGCTGCTCGGAGCCCGACAGCCTGAAATACGTGCTCGAACACATCCATGAGCTGGTCATCAAGGAAGTGCACGGCTCCGGCGGCTACGGCATGCTGGTGGGGCCGGCTGCGACCAAGAAGGAATGCCAGGATTTCGCCAAGAAGCTGCAGGCAAAGCCTTCCAACTACATCGCCCAGCCGACGCTGGCGCTGTCGACCTGCCCGATCCTGACAGAAAAAGGCCTGTCGCCGCGCCATGTCGACTTGCGACCCTATGTTCTGGTCTCCGACCGAATCCAGATCGTGCCCGGCGGCTTGACGCGGGTGGCGCTGAAGGAGGGGTCGTTGGTCGTGAATTCCTCGCAAGGCGGCGGGACGAAGGATACGTGGGTGTTGGACGATTAGGTAGACAGTAGGCAGTAGGCAGTAGGCAGTAGAGGGACAAGAAATGCCATATTCCACAGAGATTCAAATGCTTACTAATCCCTACTCACTATTCCCTACTCACTAGCCCGAAGGGTCTTGCCATGCTTCTCGGCCGCACCGCCAACGGGCTCTACTGGATGAACCGTTATATCGAGCGGGCGGAAAACATGGCGCGTCTGGTCGATGCCGGCCTTCGCATGGCGCTGACCCGCACCCAGAGCGCGTCGGAAGAGTGGAATTCGGTGCTGCTCAGCGCCGGCTCCGACGTCACCTTCACGCAGAAATACAAGGACTACACCGCCGCCAATGTCGCCGACTTCCTGCTGCGCGACACCTCGAACCCGTCGAGCACGATGTCGGCGATCGAGACCGCTCGCAACAATGCCCGCATGGTGCGCACCGCGCTGACGCGCGAGACCTGGGAGAGCATCAACGAAGCCTGGATGGCCCTGAAGCGCATGCTGGCAAAGCCGATCGACGAGCGCGACCTGCCGAGTGTGCTCGACGCCATCAAACGCGAGACGGCGCTGATCCGCGGCTCGTTCTACGGCACGATGCTGCGCAACGAGATCTTCGACTTCTCGCAGCTCGGCACCTATGTCGAGCGGGCCGACAACACGGCACGCATCCTCGACGTGAAATACTACGTGCTGCTGCCGTCGATCTCCTGGGTCGGCTCGAGCCTCGACAACTACCAGTGGGAATCGATCCTGCGCTCGGTGTCGGCGCACCGTTCCTATCGCTGGGTCTATGAGGCCGACTACAAACCGACCAATATTGCCGACTATCTGATCCTCAATGTGCGCATGCCGCGTTCGCTGACCTTCTGTTATCGTTTTCTCGCCGAGCATCTGAAGTTCCTGGGCGACGACTATGGCGACCGTCATGCCTGCCACGCCACCGTCGACAGGACACAGGCGATGCTGCAGGCAGGGTCGATCAAGGACATATTCGACACCGGCCTGCACGAATTCCTGGCCAGGTTCATTCAAGACAACACCAAGCTTGGCGAAGAGATCGCACAAGATTACCGGTTCAATTGAGCATGATCGCGAACCGGAGGACCGCGCTAGCGACAAGTGAGACCCGGTTTTCGGATAAGATCATGCTTACAAACGGAAAATAGGCATGCGGCTCAAGATCACCCACCGTACCGAATACCGCTACGACGCGCCGGTGCACTATCTGTTGCAGCGGCTACGCCTGTTACCGGTCAGTGGCCCGACCCAGACCGTGCTGTCCTGGGCGCTGAAGATCGAGGGCGCGCGCGAGGAAGTCCGCTTTAACGACCATTTCGGCAACGATAACAGGCTGTTGAGCGTCGAGGGTGAGCGCGACTTCATCACCGTCGAGGCCTCCGGCGAGGTTGTCACGCGCGACACAGCGGGCGTCTCGGGTCCGCATCACGGCTTTGCGCCGCTGTGGCTGTTCAGCCAGGAGACAGCTTTGACCATCCCCGGCGAGGGCATAAGCGAGCTTGCCGCGGCGGTCGGCAAAGGTACCGACATCGAAAGGCTGCATCGGCTGATGGCGCTGATCGTCGAGCGCGTCGCCTACACGCCGGGCACCACCAGCGTGACGACCCCGGCGGAAGAGGCATTGGCGCTGAAGACCGGCGTTTGCCAGGATCACAGCCACATCTTTGTCACCGCAGCCCGCGTCATGGGTTTTCCGGCCCGCTATGTCAGTGGCTATCTGATGATGGATGCGGCCATCGAGCAGGCGGCAAGCCATGCCTGGGCCGAAGCCCATGTTCAGGGTCTCGGCTGGGTCGCCTTCGACGCCGCCAACGGCATTTCCCCCGATGAACGCTATGTCAGGGTAGCCACCGGCCGTGATTATCGCGACGCCTCGCCGGTGTCGGGAATTCGACTGGGACAGGCGGAGGAACAGCTTGCAGTCACCGTCACGGTAGAGCAGTAGTCTCCGGCAAGATTGCTGCCTGAAGAGATTCCATGACTTATTGCGTCGGCCTCAAGATCGATCGTGGGCTCGTGTTCATGTCGGACACGCGCACCAATGCAGGGATGGATTCGATCTCCACTTTCAAGAAGATGCATGTCTGGGAAGAGCCAGGCGAGCGCGTCATCGTACTGATGTCGGCCGGCAATCTGGCTACGACGCAGGCCGTGGTCAGCCTGCTCGACGAGCGCACCAAGGCGGTGGCGGAACGCCACGCGACGCTGCTCGAGACCCCATCCATGTACCAGACGGTGCGGCTGGTCGGCGACACCGTCAAGGAAGTCATCGCCAGCTCGTCGCCTGCCGGCGAAAAGGCGGATTCCTATTTCAACGCCTCCTTCATCCTCGGCGGCCAGATCAAGGGCAGCCCGCCACGGCTGTTCATGATCTATCCCGAGGGCAATTTCATCGAATCGACCGACGACACGCCGTTCTTCCAGATCGGCGAGACCAAATACGGCAAGCCGATCATCATCCGTGCCTATGAAAGGACGATGAGCCTGGCTGAAACGGTCAAGCTCTTGCTGGTATCGTTCGATTCGACGCTGAAATCGAACCTGTCCGTCGGCCTGCCTCTCGACCTGCTGTTCCTGGAGGAGGACACGTTCACGGTGGGTTTGAAAAAGCGCATCGGCCAGGACGATCGATATTATCGTGCTATTTCCGAAGGCTGGTCGAACGCGTTGAAGACGGCCTTTGCCAGCCTGCCGGATTTTCCGGGCTAGCGCGGGAACCTTCGTCGCGGTTGCCTGTCTCTATTTAACATGTTAATCAAAATTCAAACGGCTGTCTGATCGGCGCGTCGGGAGGATCCATGGACAACGAGCAATTCCGCGACTGGTCGAGGCGCGCCGCCGACTGGGGCGCTGATTACCGCGCCGGCCTTCGCGATCGGCCCGTGCGACCTGCCATAGCGCCGGGCGAGATCTTCAGGAGCATCGAAGCTTCTCCGCCGGAGGCCGCGGAATCGATGGAGACGATCTTCGCCGATTTCGAAGCCAAGATCGTGCCCGGCATGACGCATTGGCAGCATCCGCGTTTCTTTGCTTATTTCCCGGCCAATGCAGCACCCGTCTCGGTGGTTGCCGAATATCTGGTCTCTGCGATGGCCGCGCAGTGCATGCTGTGGCAGACTTCGCCGGCGGCGACAGAGCTTGAGACGCGCATCGTCGACTGGATGCGCCAGGCGCTCGGCCTGCCCGAAGGCTTTTCCGGCGTGATCCAGGACTCCGCATCATCGGCGACGCTGGCCGCCGTGTTGACCATGCGCGAGCGCACGCTCGACTGGCAGGGCAACAAGAAGGGTCTTTCCGGGCAGGGCAGGCTGCGCGTCTATTCCTCCGACCAGGTGCACACCTCGATCGACCGCGCCATCTGGGTCGCCGGCATTGGCGAGGAAAACCTCGTCCGCATTCCCGTCGCCGGCACCTACCGCGCCATGGATACCGCGGCTTTGGAAGCGGCGATTGTTGCCGACCGCGCGGCCGGCCTATTGCCGGCCGGCATCATCGCGTGCGTCGGCGGCACCAGCACCGGCGGCACCGACGACATCGCTGAAGTGGCCGCGGTGGCCAAACGCCAGGGGCTCTATCTGCATATCGACGCCGCCTGGGCCGGATCGGCCATGATCTGCCCGGAATACCGGCATTTCTGGACCGGTGTCGAGGGCGCGGACTCGATCGTCTTCAACCCGCACAAATGGCTGGGCGCGCAATTCGACTGCTCGATCCAGTTCGTCCGCCAGCCGGAGGATCTCGTGCGCACGCTGGCGATCAAGCCGGACTATCTGAAAACTCGCGGCCATGACGGCATCATCAACTACTCCGAATGGTCGGTGCCTCTCGGCCGTCGCTTCCGGGCGCTGAAGCTGTGGTTCCTGCTGCGCGCCCATGGCCTCGAGGCGCTGCGCACCATGATCCGCAATCACGTCGCCTGGAGCGAAGGCATAGCAGCGCGCCTGGCCGAGGAGGAGGATTTCGAGCTCGCCAGCCAGCCGATGCTGTCGCTGTTCTCGTTCCGGCATCGCGCCACATCCGGCGCTGACTGCGACGAGCACAATCTGCGTCTGGTCGACGCCATCAACAATGACGGCCGTATCTACCTGACGCAGACGCGTGTCGATGGGCGGGTCGCCATCCGCTTCCAGGCAGGCCAGTTCGAGACAACCGCGGCCGATGTCGATACCGCCTTCACTGTCATCTGCGAGTGTGCAAGATCCCCGAAGGACTGACAGGGATTGCCCGGGTGGTTGCCGCCGCCGGGGCAAGCCAGCAAGGACTTGCGAGCAAGCATATGGCCGGAAGGGCTGAAGGGGTTAGCCAGAATCTGACGGGCGTCTGGAGCGGGCGCTATTTCTATCCGCGCGAACTGCCGCCGGTTTCCTTCGTTGCAACGCTGATCGAGACGGCAACCAGCTTGACGGGGATGACCCACGAACCGGCGGCGACCAGCACGGCAAGATACGCAAGCCTGCAGGGGCAGCGAGAGGGCAACGCCGTCTCCTTTACCAAGACATACGACAAGGCCGAATTGAAGGCGCACCCGATTCACTACAGCGGCATCATCAACGGTGATGCAACCGAGATCAAAGGCACTTGGCGGATCCCGGGATACTGGTCCGGCAATTTCCTGATGATCCGCTCGCCAGGTAAAGTCGCGGCTGTCACCCGCAAGGTGGCGGAGCGGGTCTGAGCCGTATCTGCCCGGTTCGCCTTTGCAATCATCGATATTTCATTAGCCGGCGTCTCCCTTTTCATTGCTTTCGTTTTCAGCTACAAACAAGAAAAACGAAAACGGGAGGTTCTCAGTGTATTTGTCGCCGCGCCATGCCGAGATCATCCAGATGGCGAAGGACCATGGCCGTGTGCTGGTCGATGACCTCGCCACGCATTTCAACGTGACGCCACAGACCATCCGCAAGGACCTCAACGATCTCTGCGACCAGCGGCTGCTGACGCGCATCCATGGCGGGGCCCTGTTCCCGTCCGGCATCGAGAACATGGAGTATGAGGCGCGCCGCAAGATTGCCGCCGACGAGAAGGAGGCCATCGGCCGCGCGGCGGCCAGGCTGATACCCGACAACGCCTCCCTGTTCATCAACATCGGCACCACGACCGAGTCGGTCAGCAAGGCGCTGCTCGACCATACCGGGCTGATGGTCATCACCAATAATATCAATGTTGCCAACAGGATGCGCATCTATCCTTCGATCGAGGTGGTAATCGCCGGCGGCGTCGTGCGTGGCTCCGACGGCGGCGTTGTCGGCGAGGCCGCGGTCGATTTCATCAGGCAGTTCAAGGTCGACTATGCGGTGATCGGCGCCTCGGCCATCGACCATGACGGCGCGTTGCTCGATTTCGACTTTCGCGAAGTGAAAGTGGCGCAAGCCATTATCGCCAATGCCAGGCATGTCATCCTGGTCTCCGACCAGACCAAGTTCGAACGCACCGCGCCGGTTCGCATCGGCCATCTCTCGCAAGTCAACACCTTCATCACCGACCGTTGCGACATCCCGTCGGTGCGTAAGATCTGCGAGGAAGCGGAGGTTCAATTGATCGAAACGTCGCTCGGCTAGGCTATCGATCACGGTCCCGTTACATTTCGTTTGACATTCGTTCTTATTTCGAAATAATCCCGATACGGTTTCGTAACAACTCAAAAATGCTGCAATGCGAAATCGCGGGAGGGATTTGTGGACGCAGTCCGTGACATCTTCGTCATCGGTGGCGGCATCAATGGCTGCGGCATCGCCCGCGACGCCGTTGGGCGGGGCTTTTCGGTATTTCTCGCCGAGATGAACGATCTTGCCAGCGGAACCTCCTCCGGCTCGACCAAGCTGATCCACGGCGGTCTGCGCTACCTCGAATTCTACGAGTTCCGGCTGGTGCGCGAGGCGCTGATGGAGCGCGAGGTTCTGTGGAAGAACGCGCCGCACATCATCTGGCCGATGCGCTTCGTGCTGCCCTATGCCAAGGGCCTGCGCCCGGCCTGGCTGATCCGGCTCGGCCTGTTCCTCTACGATCATATTGGTGGCCGCAAATTGCTGCCGGCGACCCGGACACTGGACATGTCCAAGGATCCGGCGGGCAAGCCGCTGAAGCCGCTGTTTCACAAGGCCTTCGAGTACTCGGACGGCTGGGTCAACGATGCCCGGCTGGTGGCGTTGAACGCGCGTGACGCCGCCGACCGCGGCGCCACCATCCGCACCCGCACGAAAGTCGTCGGGGCGCGGCGCGAAGCCGATCTATGGGCGATCCGCGTGGAAGACGTGCGGACGGGAGATGCCGACGAGGTCAAGGCCCGGCTGCTGGTCAATGCCGCCGGTCCATGGGTCGACCACGTCCTGTCGACCACCGTGGGCCAGAACGACGTGCACAATGTGCGCCTGGTGCAGGGCAGTCATATCGTCATCAAAAAGAAATTCGATGATCCGCGCGCCTACTTCTTCCAGAACAAGGACGGGCGCATCATCTTCGCCATCCCTTACGAGGAAGAATTTACGCTGATCGGCACCACCGATCGCGACTATCCCGGCGATCCGCATGACGTGAAGATCAGCGACACCGAGATCGACTATCTCTGCGCGGCGGCGAGCGAATATTTTGCTGAAGCCGTGACGCGCCCCGACATCGTCTGGACCTATTCGGCCGTGCGCCCGCTCTACGACGACGGCGCTTCGAAGGCGCAGGAAGCGACCCGCGACTATGTGTTGAAAGCCGATGGCGGCGAGGGCAAGGCGCCGATCGTCAACGCTTTCGGCGGCAAGATCACCACCTACCGCCGGCTGTCGGAATCGATGCTGGAAAAGATCGAAGGTTTTCTCGGCAAGCGCGGCAAGCCGTGGACGGCGAACGCGCCCTTGCCAGGCGGCGATTTCCCGGCCACCGGTTTCGACGCCCAGGTGGCGAAGCTGAAGAGCGCCTATCCTTTCCTCGACCAGCGCCTGGCGCGTCGGTTGACCAGGCTTTACGGCACGCGCGCGCAAGTGCTGCTCGGCCTCGCCAAGTCGAACGCCGATCTCGGCCGCAATTTCGGCGCCGATCTCTATGAGGCCGAGGTACGCTACCTCAGCGAAAACGAATGGGCGCTGACCGCCGAAGATGTATTGTGGCGTCGCACCAAGCGCGGTCTGCATCTCAGCCGCGAACAGGCCTCGGCGCTTGACGAATTCATGCGCGGCATAAGCCGGCGCCATGTCGCGGCAGCGGAATAGGGAAGGCGATTGATGCACAAAGCCTGGGAGGAGGCATCATGCTGGAACTGAGAAACGTGACGAAGATGGTCGGCGCGGTGGAGCATATCCGCGACGTGTCGCTGACGCTTCAGCACGGCTCGCTCAACGTTTTGCTCGGGCCGACACTGTCGGGCAAGACCAGTCTGATGCGGCTGATGGCCGGGCTCGACGTGCCGACCACCGGTTCAGTCTGGTTCGACGGCCAGAATGTCACCGGCATGCCGGTGCAGCAGCGCAAGATCGCCATGGTCTATCAGCAGTTCATCAACTACCCCGCGATGACCGTCTACGAGAACATCGCCTCGCCATTGCGCGTCGCCGGCACCGACCAGGCCAAGATCGACAAGGAAGTCCGCAACGCGGCAGGGCTTCTGAAGCTCACACCCTATCTCGACCGCACGCCGCTCAGCCTGTCCGGCGGACAGCAGCAGCGTACGGCGCTGGCCCGCGCCATCGTCAAGAATGCCAGCCTGGTGCTGCTCGACGAGCCGCTCGCCAATCTCGACTACAAATTGCGCGAGGAGCTGCGCGCCGAACTGCCCAAGATATTTGCCGCCGCCGGCACCATTTTCGTCTACGCCACGACTGAGCCGCATGAAGCCTTGCTGCTCGGCGGCAATACGGCGACGCTGTCCGAGGGGCGGATCACCCAATTCGGGCCGACCATCGACGTCTTCCGCAAGCCGATCGACCTGGTGACGGCGAAAACCTTTGCCGATCCGCCGCTCAACACCATCGTGCTGGCCAAGAAGGGCCCGGATTTCCTGCTCGAGGGCGGCGTCAAGCTGCCGGTGCCGGCCGAACTCGCCGGCATTGCCGACGCCAATTACACGATCGGCTTTCAGCCGCATCATCTGTCGCTGGAGCGGCCCAACGCTGCCGCGGTGCCGGTGCGCGCCAAGGTGACGATCACCGAGATCACCGGCTCGGAAAGCTTCATCCACCTCGATTTTGCCGATGCGCGCTGGGTCATGCTGACCCACGGCATCCGCGATTTCGAGCCGGACGCCGAGATCGAGGTGTTTATCGATCCGCGCCACATCATGGTCTTCGACAGCAACGGCAGCGCCGTCGCCGCGCCGAAGCTTGCGGCCTGAGGGGGAAGAGATGGCGCGCATCGACGTCAACCATGTCAGGCACTCCTACCTGCCCAATCCGCAGAAGGATGCCGATTTTGCGCTGCGGGAAGTGCACCACACATTCGAGGATGGCGGCGCCTATGCGCTGCTTGGGCCCTCGGGTTGCGGCAAGACCACGCTGCTCAACATCATTTCGGGACTTCTGCACCCCTCGCACGGTGAGTTGTTGTTCAACGGCAAGGACGTCACCAAACTGTCGACGCAGGAGCGCAACATCGCGCAGGTGTTCCAGTTCCCGGTCATCTACGACACCATGACCGTTTACGACAATCTTGCCTTCCCGCTGCGCAATCGCGGCGTGCCGGAGGCCGATGTCGACCGCAAGGTGCGCGAGACGCTGGAGATGATCGACCTGGCGTCGTGGGCGAAGAAGAAGGCGAGGGGCCTGACCGCCGACCAGAAGCAGAAGATCTCGCTCGGCCGCGGCCTGGTGCGCTCGGATGTCAATGCCATCCTGTTCGACGAACCGCTGACGGTTATCGATCCGCACATGAAATGGGTGCTGCGATCGCAGTTGAAGCAACTGCACCGCCGCTTCGGCTACACCATGGTCTATGTCACCCATGACCAGACCGAGGCGCTGACCTTCGCCGACCAGGTCGTCGTCATGTATGATGGCGGCATCGTCCAGATCGGCACGCCGGCTGAATTGTTTGAGCGCCCGCGCCACACATTCGTCGGTTACTTCATCGGCTCGCCCGGCATGAACGTCATGCCGGTGGCGATCGACGGCAAGACTGCGACCATTGGCAGTCAGCGCATCGAGTTGCCCGGCGCGCCAAAGACCGCCGCTGGGAGCTCCGGCGCCATCGAACTCGGCATCCGCCCCGAGTATGTCAGGCTCGGCCGCGAGGGCATGGCGGTTAAAATAAGCAAGGTCGAGGATCTCGGCCGCCACAAGGTGGTGCGCGCCAGCCTCGAAGGCCGCGAGATCGCTGCCGTCATCGGCGAGGACGAGAGCGTGCCGGCCGACCCAAAGGTTCGCTTCGATCCGGCCGGCATCAACATCTATGCCGATTCCTGGCTGGTTGAGATGGGGCGTGTCGAGATGGGGGCATAGATGGAAAAGACCTGGAACAACAAGGCCTGGTTCCTGGTGCTGCCGGTGCTGGTGCTGGTGGCGTTCTCGGCCGTCATTCCGCTGATGACGGTCGTCAACTATTCGGTGCAGGACACCTTCGGCAACAACGTCTTCTTCTGGGCAGGCACCCAGTGGTTCGAGGAACTGCTGTCGTCCAGCCGCTTCTGGGAAGCCATGGTGCGCAACCTGATCTTCTCCTTCATCATCCTGGCCATCGAAGTGCCGCTCGGCATCTTCATCGCGCTCAACATGCCGAAGAAGGGTTGGGGCGTGCCGGTCTGCCTGGTGCTTATGTCGTTGCCGCTGCTCATTCCGTGGAACGTCGTCGGCACCATCTGGCAGGTCTTCGGCCGCAACGACATCGGCCTGCTCGGCTACTACGTCAACGCGCTCGGCATCGACTACAATTACGTGCAGGATCCGTTCGACGCCTGGGTCACCATCATCATCATGGACGTCTGGCACTGGACCAGCCTTGTCGTGCTGCTCTGCTATGCCGGCCTGGTTTCGATCCCGGATGCCTTCTACCAGGCGGCCAAGATCGACGGCGCCTCGCGCTGGGCGGTGTTCCGTTATATCCAGCTGCCGAAGATGCAGCGTGTGCTTTTGATCGCCGTGCTGTTGCGCTTCATGGATAGCTTCATGATCTACACCGAGCCCTTCGTCGTCACCGGCGGCGGCCCCGGCAACTCGACCACCTTCCTGTCGATCGACCTCGTCAAGACCGCGCTCGGCCAGTTCGACCTCGGTCCGGCGGCCGCCATGTCGCTGGTCTACTTCCTGATCATCCTGTTGTTGTCGTGGGTGTTCTACACCGTGATGACCAACTACGACGCGGAGCGCTGAGATGAGCGGCGCCAACGAAAGAGCCGACAGAGTGAGCGAAACCACCGCTTCGGGAAAATTGGCGAGCACGCTTTCGCAGGATCAGGTCGCCCGGCTGATGCGCAAGCGCGGCGAGGAATCGCGCTGGTGGTGGATCGTGCCGACGATCTACATCATCGTGCTTCTGCTGCCGATCTACTGGCTCATCAACATGAGCTTCAAGACCAATGCCGAGATCGTCTCCTCGCTGACGCTCTATCCGCATCAGCCTACGATCGCCAACTACGTCACCATCTTTACCGACGCCTCCTGGTACTCGGGCTACATCAACTCGATCACCTATGTGGTGATGAACATGGTGATCTCGGTGGCCGCCGCGCTGCCGGCGGCCTACGCCTTTTCGCGTTACCGCTTCCTCGGCGACAAGCATCTGTTCTTCTGGCTGTTGACCAACCGCATGGCGCCGCCGGCAGTGTTCGCGCTGCCGTTCTTCCAGCTCTATTCGGCTTTCGGCCTGATCGACACCCACATCGCCGTGGCGCTGGCGCACTGCCTGTTCAATGTGCCGCTGGCGGTGTGGATCCTCGAAGGCTTCATGTCGGGCGTGCCCAAAGAGATCGACGAAACAGCCTATATCGACGGCTACTCCTTCCCGCGCTTCTTCGTCAGGATTTTCATGCCGCTGATCGCCAGCGGCATCGGTGTCGCGTGCTTCTTCTGCTTCATGTTCTCATGGGTCGAGCTTTTGATCGCTCGCACGCTGACGACCACCGATGCCAAGCCCATCGCCGCCACCATGACCCGCACCGTCTCGGCCGCCGGCATGGACTGGGGCCTGCTTGCCGCCGCCGGCGTGCTGACGCTGATCCCCGGCGCGCTCGTCATCTGGTTTGTCCGCAACTACATCGCCAAGGGCTTCGCCCTGGGGAGGGTGTGATGAAACAAAAGCACGGGTTCACCCTCACCACCACCGCCAAGGGCTTTGCCTTGGGGAGGGTGTCACCATGAATCTCGACCTCACCTGGATGGCGTGGACGTGGCCGACGGCGGCGTTCTTCGGCACCATTCTTCTGCTGCTGTGCGGCATGGCGTTTTGGGAATTTGCCTCGCCGGGCGGCAATCCGCGTGTCGGCATCCTGCGCTTCGAGACGACGCGCGGCGACCGTCTTTTTCTGTCGCTGCTTGGCAGCGCCTTTATCCATCTCGCTTGGCTGGGTCTTGTCGGATCCAACCTGTGGTGGGCTCTCGCTCTCTCCGTGGTCTACGCCGTCGGCGTGTTCCGCTACGTATAGAGGGGGAAACTGTTGGATCGACCGCGTGCCGGCGGCCGTTCCAGATCGCACTTGAAACCTAAATGTGGAGGAAACCTATGCGACGGCAATTTTTAACATCAACAACTGCCCTTGTCCTGTTGCTCGGGGTAGGCAACGCCTACGCCGGAATGGATGAAGCCAAGGCATTCCTGGACAAGGAAATCGGCCCGCTGTCGACGCTCGACCGCGCCGGCCAGGAAGCAGAAATGCAGTGGTTCATCGATGCCGCGAAGCCTTTCGCCGGCATGGACATCAAGGTCGTGTCCGAAACCATCGCCACCCACCAGTATGAATCGCAGGTGCTGGCGCCCGCCTTTACCGCCATCACCGGCATCAAGATCACGCATGACGTCATCCAGGAAGGCGACGTCGTCGAGAAGATCCAGACCCAGATGCAGACCGGCCAGAACCTCTATGACGGCTGGGTCAACGATTCCGACCTGATCGGCACCCACTGGCGCTACCAGCAGGTCCGCAACCTGACCGACTGGATGGCGGGCGAGGGCAAGGACGTTACCAATCCGAACCTCGACCTGAAGGATTTTATCGGCACCTCCTTCACCACCGCGCCGGACAAGAAGCTCTATCAGCTGCCCGACCAGCAGTTCGCCAACCTCTACTGGTTCCGTTACGACTGGTTCAACGACGAGAAGAACAAGGCCGACTTCAAGGCGAAATACGGCTACGACCTCGGCGTTCCCGTCAACTGGTCGGCCTATGAGGACATCGCCGAGTTCTTCACCGGCCGCGAGATCGACGGCAAGAAGGTCTATGGCCACATGGACTACGGCAAGAAGGACCCGTCGCTCGGCTGGCGCTTCACCGACGCCTGGCTGTCGATGGCCGGCAACGGCGACAAGGGCCTGCCGAACGGCCTGCCGGTCGACGAATGGGGCATCAAGGTCAACGAGAAATCACAGCCGGTCGGCTCCTGCACGGCGCGCGGCGGCGACACCAACGGCCCGGCTGCCGTCTACTCGATCCAGAAATACCTCGACTGGCTGAAGGCCTACGCTCCGGCCGAAGCCCAGGGCATGACCTTCTCCGAATCCGGCCCGGTGCCGGCACAGGGTGCGGTGGCGCAGCAGATATTCTGGTACACCGCCTTCACCGCTTCGATGGTCGACGCCGGCGCCAAGGCGGTGCTGAACGACGACGGTACGCCGAAGTGGCGCATGGCCCCGTCGCCGCATGGCGTCTACTGGAAGGACGGCATGAAGCTCGGCTATCAGGACGTGGGTTCCTGGACGCTGATGAAGTCGACGCCGACCGACCGCGCCAAGGCCGCCTGGCTCTACGCGCAGTTCGTGACCTCGAAGACGGTCGACGTGAAGAAGAGCCATGTCGGCTTGACCTTCATCCGCGAAAGCACGATCCACGACAAGAGCTTCACCGAACGTGCGCCGAAGCTCGGTGGTCTGATCGAGTTCTACCGCTCGCCGGCCCGCGTTCAGTGGTCGCCGACCGGCACCAACGTGCCCGATTATCCGAAGCTGGCACAGCTCTGGTGGCAGGCGATCGGCGATGCCTCGTCCGGCGCCAAGACGGCGCAGGAAGCCATGGACTCGCTCTGCGCCGAGCAGGAAAAAGTCATGACCCGCATCGAGAAGTCGGGCGTCCAGGGCGATATCGGCCCGAAGATGGCCGAAGAGCATGACCTCGCCTACTGGAACGCCGACGCGGTCAAGAACGGCAATCTCGCGCCTCAGCTGAAGATCGAGAACGAGAAGGAAAAGCCGATCACCATCAACTACGACGAACTGGTGAAGAGCTGGCAGAAGTAATCTTGGCGTACGCGCCAGGATCATAGTGAACGGGGAGGCGGCATCTTGCCGTCTCCCCTGTTTGTATAGGCGAGCTACCGGGAGGACTAATGACCGGATACATCCTTGCAATCGACCAGGGTACGACATCGACCAGGGCGATCCTGTTCGACGGCGCGATGAAGGTCGCCGGCAGCAAGCAGCAGGAATTCACGCAGCATTATCCTGCCTCCGGCTGGGTGGAGCATGATCCGGAAGAGATCTGGGCAAGCGTCGTCGCGACGGTCAAAGGCGCGCTGAAGGCCGCCGGCCGCGAGGCCTCGGATGTGGCGGCGATCGGCATCACCAACCAGCGCGAAACCGTCGTCATCTGGGACAAGGCGACCGGCAAGCCGATCCACAATGCCATCGTCTGGCAGGACCGCCGCACCGCGCCGCTGTGCCAGAAGCTGAAAAAACACGGCCTGGAGAAAAAGTTCACCAAAAAGACCGGCCTGCTGCTCGATCCCTATTTCTCCGGCACCAAGATCGCCTGGATGCTGGACAAGGTAAACGGTGCGAGAAAGCGCGCCGAAAAGGGCGAACTGCTCGCCGGCACTATCGACAGTTTTTTGATCTGGCGGCTGACCGGCGGCAAGGTGCATGCGACGGATGCCACCAACGCCTCGCGCACGCTGGTCTATAACATCGAGAAAAATGTCTGGGACGACGAGCTGCTCTCCATCCTGCGCATCCCGGTGGCGATGCTGCCTGAGGTCAAGGATTGCGCCGACGACTACGGCGTGACGGAAAAAAGCCTGTTTGGCGCCGAAATCAAAATCCTTGGCGTGGCCGGCGATCAGCACGCAGCGACCATCGGCCAGGCCTGTTTCGAGCCAGGCATGATGAAATCGACCTATGGCACCGGCTGCTTTGCGCTGCTCAACACCGGCGCCGATCTGGTGCGCTCGAAGAACCGGCTGTTGACCACCATCGCCTATCGGCTGAACGGCAAGACCACCTATGCCTTGGAAGGCTCGATCTTCATCGCCGGTGCCGCCGTGCAATGGCTGCGCGACGGCATCAAGGTGATCGGCAAGGCCGAGCATAGCGGCGTTTTGGCGGCAACCGCCGACCCCACGCAGAACGTCTATCTGGTGCCGGCTTTCGTCGGTCTCGGCGCGCCGCATTGGGACGCCGAGGCGCGTGGCGCGATCTTCGGGCTGACCCGCAACTCTGGCCCGGCGGAGTTCGCCCGCGCGGCGCTGGAATCCGTCGCCTACCAGACGCGCGATCTCCTCGACGCAATGCGCAAGGACTGGAAGGGGGCGTCGGCCAAAACCGTGCTTCGCGTCGACGGCGGCATGGTGGCCTCCGACTGGACCATGCAGCGGCTGGCCGATATCCTCGATGCGCCGGTCGATCGCCCGACCATTCTGGAGACGACGGCGCTGGGTGCGGCGTGGCTTGCCGGCTCGAAAGCAGGCGTGTGGCCGAAGGCGAAGGATTTTGCCAGGAGCTGGGCGCTCGAGCGCCGCTTCAAGCCGGACATGGATGCCACGGTGCGTTCGGCAAAACTGGCCGGCTGGCGCGATGCGGTGCGCCGGACGCTGAGCGTACGGTAGTAAATCGTGGCGGGGGAAGGGGATGAATCCACACTGGTATGTCGCCTGGCGCGACGAGGCTGTCGAACAATTGGATGCAAAGAATGCACGCTTGCAGCAGGCGTTCCGACTCGGCAGTTGGCCTCGCTATGACTATGATCTGACAGAAGGAAAGCTTCTGTTCTCGGACAACGGCATCACCAAGGTCGTCGCCGAAATCCAAATCGCCGGATCGACGAGTGCCAAGGCCAGCAACTGGCTCTGGGCTTGGGCAAATTCAAACCTGCCTGGCGAACTGCTTGCCGACGCAAAGCTGGTTCGGTCATTCGGACAGGAGCATTCCATTGATGAACTGGCTCAATCCTATGCGATAGCTTTGAACAACGACCTGGAAGTGCTCGGCTGGAAGATGACCGCAGTTGCGGTTCGAATCTGCAACGGCCTCGGTGCATACCGTTCTCCGCGTGGTGAAGGCGGAGCCCTGTATCTGATCTTCAAGAGCGTCAATTGGGCCAGCTAATCCGCCGCGCCCGTACCCAAGCAACCTACGGAAAGGCGCGCGCCGGTGCCGGGGCGGGCTTTTCTACACAACACTTGGTACCAACTCAGCTCAATAGGGCGAATTGCACTGCCGACGCGGGCCGTAATTGGGCTGGAATGTGTTGTCCGAAGCGCGGTACGACCGATAGTGGTCGTAGCACCACTGCACATGCGCATCGCCGCGGTTGTTCTCGCTGTTGACGATCGCGCCGGTGATCAAGGCGCCGGTGGCGAAGGCAGCCAGCGGGAACCAGTAGTCGCCGTGACGGCGATAGCCGCGGTGATATTCGCGATAGCCGCGATGGCCATTCCAATAGCTGCCGCCATCATTGTTGCGGGAGAACTGGCGGCCCACGCGGAAATCGCGATTGCCGGAATTGCGGTTGCCATGGCGCATCCACCGCCAGTTGTCATGACGAGAATCGCCCACATTCACGATGTCGGACGAAGTTTCTGATGACTGGGGCACGAACATCTGGGCGGCATTGGCCGGCATAGCGGCGGCCGCGGCAAACGAAATTGACAGGGTGGTCGCCAGTAGACCCGTTGCGATCTTGTTCATGATCTTCTCCTTGAAGGGTGGTTGACGTCCCTTGTGAGACGAAAACGGCCCGCTCGTGCGATGGTTCCCACCAAAACAGTAAGTTGCTGATTTGTAATGTTTCTCGAATTCGGCGCGAGAGAAAAGGCGCGTCTCGCGCGCCAACAGATCGAAGCGGCGACCACGTGCGGGAGCGGCTCACCGGGCTGGTGACGACGCAATTTGCGGCGCGTCTGGCGATGGCTGAAACCCCGGTCGAAGGGCCATCTTTTTCCGGTTGACCGGTCGCGGCACTCTCCCTATGTTCCGCGCAATTTCGAGGGCGGCCTTTAGAGCCCGCGGGAGCGCGTAGCTCAGCCGGTAGAGCAACTGACTTTTAATCAGTAGGTCTCGGGTTCGAACCCCGACGCGCTCACCAGAAATATTTCGTGCGGAAGTTGCCCTGTCAGCAGCCCCCATCGCCCCCTACAATCGCCGCCCGGTCTTGACGTCGAACAGATGAGCGCAGGCGCGGTCGATCTCGATGCGCATCTGCTCGCCCTGTTTCAGTGCCAGCCGCTCGCGGAAAAGGCAGGAGATTTCTTCTCCGGCGCAGTCGACCCTGGCAAAGATTTCCGAACCCGTTGCTTCCAGAAGCACGATCGTGCCGGGGATTCCTTTGGCGGTCGTCGCTCGGATGTGTTCGGGGCGGATGCCGTAGATGAGGTCGCCGCCGGGTATGTTTGCCAGGTCGATGCCTTCCGGCAGCGGCAAGATCAGTCCACCGGCGCTGCGGAAAACACCTTCCTCGACATGGCCGCGAATGAAATTCATCGCCGGCGAGCCGATGAAGCCGGCAACGAAGAGGTTGGCCGGGCGATCGTAGAGATCGAGCGGCGCGCCGATCTGCTCGACAAGGCCGTCATGCAGCACGACGATCTTGTCGGCCATGGTCATGGCCTCGATCTGGTCGTGCGTGACGTAGATGGTTGTGGTTCCCAGCCGCTGGTGCAGTGCCTTGATCTCGCCGCGCATCTGCACGCGCAATTTGGCGTCGAGATTGGACAGCGGCTCGTCGAACAGGAACACCTGCGGGTCGCGCACGATGGCGCGGCCCATGGCGACGCGCTGGCGCTGGCCGCCGGAAAGCTGACGCGGATAGCGGTCGAGCAGCTTGTCCAGGCCGAGAATGCTGGCGGCCCTGCCGACGCGGCCGGCGGTGTCGGCCGGATCGGCTTTCTTGATCTTCAGGGCAAAGCCCATATTGTCGGCCACCGTCATATGCGGATAGAGCGCGTAGTTCTGGAACACCATGGCGATGTTTCGGTCGCGCGCCCTGAGATTGTTGACGACGCGATCGCCAATGGCGATCCTGCCGCCCGAGATCGTTTCCAGTCCGGCAATCATGCGCAGCAGCGTCGACTTTCCGCAGCCCGACGGCCCGACCAGGATGACGAATTCGCCATCGGAGATGTCGACGCTGACATCGTGGATGATCTTGGCGGCTCCGAAAGCCTTCTGGACGTTGTTGATTGTTACCGATGCCATTGGATTTCTCCCGGAATGAGTGATGTCGGGCCGTGCCTCAGCCGCCCTTGACGGCGCCTGCGGTCAGCCCTGCGACGATCTGCCTTTGCGCGAACAGGGTCAGCACCAGCACCGGCAGCGTCACCACAAGTGCTGCGGCGGCGAGCGGACCCCAGCTCACCTGCTCGTAGGAAAGCATGTTGTAGACGGCGACCGGCAGCGTGCGAGTCTCGCGGCTGGCGAGCACAATGCCGAAGACGAAATTGTTCCATGAGAAGATGATCGACAGGATGAAGGCGACGACAATGCCCGGCTTGGCGATGGGCAAGGCGACCAGCCGGAACACCTGCCAGGAACTGGCGCCATCGATGTTGGCCGCTTCTTCCAGCTCCATCGGCGTGGTCTCGAAATAGCCGATCATCACCCAGACCACGATCGGCACCGTCACCACCAGATGGATGATGATCTGCGGCCACAGCGTGCCGAGAATGCCGACCCACTGGAACAGCAGGAACAGCGGAATGAGATAGGAAAGCCCCGGCGTCATGCGGGCGATCATGATGACCACCGCCGAGCGTTCGGCCTTGAGCCGCGCGATGCCATAGCCCGCCGGCACGCCGATCAGCAGCGCCAGCAACGTTGCCGTGCCCGTCACCAGAACCGAATTCCAGAAATAGAGCAGGAAATTGTTCTCCTCGAATACCTTCACATAGTTCGACCAGGCGAGATGTTCCGGGATCAGGATCGGCGGGTAGGCACCGTTGTCGATCTCGAACTTCAGCGACAGCGAGATCATCCAGAGGAAGAACAGGATCGCCGGCGAGACGAAGACCAGAGCCGCGAAAAACAGCCCGATCCGGTTGAGCAGCCGTGAACTCATCTATTTGCCCTCCACCCCGATCCATTGGGAGCGCTGGCGCAGCATCAGCAGGATGAAGGACAGCGCGACGATGACGATGAAGAACACCACGGCCATGGCCGAGCCATAGCCGATGTCGTAGTAGGAGAAGGCGGTGTTGTAGAGATAGATGTTGATGGTTTCCGAGGCCGTGCCCGGTCCGCCCTGGGTCATGGCATAGATGATGTCAAAACTTTTCAGCGCATCGATAGTGCGGATGATCATCGCGATCATCAGGAACGGCGCGATCATCGGCAAGGTGAGATAGCGGAATTGCTGCCAGGCGTTGGCGCCATCGATCTCGGCGCTCTCGAAGGGCTCGCGCGGCACGGAGGCCAAGCCGCCCAGCACGATCAGCATCACCAGCGGCGTCCACTGCCAGGTCTCGACCGCAACCAGGGACGGGATGACCGTCCTGGCATTAAAGATCCATTCCTGCGCCGGGATGCCGACCAGCGACAACAGATAGTTGAGCACGCCGAGCTGGGGATGGAACATCATCGTCCAGACCAGCGCCACGGCGACTGGCGTTGCCATCATCGGCATGACGAAGACGCCGCGCAACAGGCCGCGCAGCGGAAATTTGGCGTCGAAGATCAGCGCCGCGACAGTGCCAAGGAACATCGGCGCCGCGACCGAAAGCGCCGTGTAGGTCAGCGTATGGAAAAGCGATTCCCAGAAGCGTTGGTCGACTGCCAGCCGCAGATAGTTTTCCATCCCGGCAAAGCTTCGCGCCTGGCCGAGGGTCCAGCGGTTGACGCTCATCCACAGTGTGAAGGCCCAGGGAAAGACGATCACGGCGCCGACGACGACGAGCGCCGGGACGACGAAAGGCCAGTAGTTGGGAGCCAGACGGATGGTCTGGCCCCCTTCGATGGCTTGCGTCGTCACCCCGGTGCGTTCTGGGGTGATGGCGGACATCAGCCTTGCTCGCTCCGGTCGAGCACCGGCTGGAACTGCTCGGTGGCCTTCTTCAGTTCCTCTGCCGGATCGGCGCCGGCGATCAGATTGGTCAGCGCCACGCCATAGATGTCGCGGAACTCGGTGACCGGAATGATGACCGGCAGCGACAGCCGGCTGACATTGCCCGAGCCGACCACGGCATCGAGCCAGCTCGCCGGCATGGTGACGCCTTCGCGCACCTTGGGATCTTCCAGCACCGACTTGCGGAACGGCACGCCGGCACCCGCCTGCAGCAGGCGCGCGCCCATGGCGGGCGAAATCGCCCACTGGCAGAAGAGGTAGGCGGCCTCCTTCTTCTCGCTGGCGGCCGTCACGCCGAGGCCGTCGCCAAAGGTGCCGGCGGCATGCGCCTTGGGCCCCTTGGGCATGACGCCGTAGCCGACCTTGCCGACCACTCGTGACTTTTCCGGGTTTTCCATCGGCGGGGCAAAGCCGACGCCATCGAACCACATGCCGATCTTGCCTTGCAGGAAGGCGGACTGGGCTTCGGCCCAGTTGAATCCGGTGACGCCTGGAGGCGCCGACTTGGTCATCAGCCGCTGGTAGAGGCTGGCGGCCTCGACCGCCTCGGGCGAGGTCGTGCGCAGCTTGCCCTTGTCATCGAGCGGCGTCATGTCGTAGCCGAGCATCAGCGACGTCCACACCGGCGTGTTGGCGTTTTTCAGGCCGCGGGCGACAAAGCCGTAGGTGTTGGTCGACGGATCGGTCAGCGTTTCGGCGGCGGCCACCAGCTGCTCGAACGTCTCGGGGTATTTGAGGCCCTTGGCCTCGAACAATTCCTTGTTCCAGTAGACGATCCAGTAATCCACCGAGAACGGCAGCGAGCGCAGCACGCCCTGGCCGTCCTTGGCAAACAGCATGCCGGCATCGGCGAAATCGGTTTCCACCAGCGCAGGATCGGTCAGGGTCGGGTCGGCGAGATAGCCTGATATGTCGGCCAGCCAGTCGCCCTTTTCGAACTGGCGCTTCTGCACGTGGTAGCTCAGATGCACGACGTCGAAGCTCGGTTTGCCGGAGCTCAGTTCGATCACCGTCTTCTGGCGCTGCTGCTGTTCCGGCGTCGCTTCGGCATTGACCTTGATCCCGGTCAGTTCCTCGAACTCGGCGATGTATTTTATCAGCGTGTCGCTGCGCGGGCTTTTCACCAGATTGACGTCAAGCGTCGTTCCCGCAAAGCGCTTCCAGTCGACGCCGGCGGCAAAGCTTGGGCGAACACCGGCAAAGCCGGCGGCGGCAAGGGCGGCGGTTCCCTGGAGGAGTTGCCTCCTGGTTGGGTTGAACAGATTGGACGACATTTTCTTCCTCCCGGTTGTTGTCGTTGTCGATTGCGCCGCAGCGACCGCGGCGCGGCTCATGCTTCCTCAGATTTGCAGCGCCAGCCGGCGCGCCTTTTCGATATGCTGGCTGATGGCCTCGACCGCCTTCCCAGGATCGCGGCTCTGCATCGCATCAATCACCGCCAGGTGCTCGCGCATGACCGGCACGACGCGCCCGTCGATACGGAACCGCTCCTGGTGGATCAGGCGGATCTTCACCGAATTCACCAGATAGGCCTTGGCGATGATCTCGTTGCCCAGCGCATCGATGAACGTGTCGTGCATGGCCCAGTCGATGGTCTGCGCCTTGGCCTCCATCTCCGGCGTCGGGGTTTGCGCCAGCGCCTGGGCAAGCATGTCCTCATGCTCGCGCCGCAAGCGGGCAAGCTCGGCATCGGAGGCGCTTACCGTAAACAGCGCCACCGCTTCACGCTCCATGAACAGGCGGAACTGAAAGGCCTCGCGGATCAGGCTGATGTCTATATGGGCGATCTGCATGCCGCGCTGCGGGATGGTCGTCAGCAGTCCTTCCGCCTCGAGACGCGGCACGATCTCGCGAATGGCGCCGAGCGGCAGTCCGGTGAAGGCAACCAGCTCACGTTGCGACACGAACTGGCCCGGCTTGAAGTCGCGCGCCAGCAAATGCCGCGTGAAGCTGGCATAGGCCTTCTCCCTGAGGGTGGTCGGTTCGTTGCCGTCTTCCATTTCGGCGCGCTTCCCTTTGCCGGTCAGGCCGGTTCCCTGGCAAACAGGCTGTCATAGGCTGCGGCAAGCTGCTGCTGCCCTTGCAACGCAATCGGCTCCAGCGGCGGACGGACCGCCAGCCAGCGCTCGTCGCCGGTCTTGCGCGCCACCATGACCTTTACCGCGGGGGTGACCGGATATTTCAGCAATTCGAGCACAAAACTTTCGACGCGAGGATCGTCGCGCCCGTCCTCGGCCATGGCGCGGATTTCGCCCGGGACGAAATTGGCCATGCCCGAGATTGCACCTTGAGCACCCAGTCGCACCGCACGCGCCAGATGCCTTTCATCGCCGATCAGGATCACCAGATCGCCATAGGCGGCAAGCAGCGCCTCGCTGTAGCTCCAGTTTCCACCGGAATCCTTCACCCCGGCGACCACGTCGGGAAAAGCAGTGCGCAATCGGCCGATCAGGCCAAGCGAAAGCTGCACCATGGTAACCGAAGGGATGTTGTAGAGCAGCACGTCATGGGCGAGGGGGCCAAGCGCGGCAAAGACGGCGGAGAACCAGCCGAAAAGGCCCTCCTCGCCGACATTCTTGAAGTAGCTCGGCGGGGCCAGCAGAATGTTTCGGGCGCCTCGCTGCAAGGCATGCTGTGCCTGTTCGGCGGCGTCTTCGGCGGCGTCGACCAGCACGCCGGCAACGAGTTGATGCGGCAAGATTCCAGCAGCCAGCATGGCTTCGGTCACCGACCGCCGCTCCGTCGTGCCCACCGACGCGCCTTCCCCTGTGGTGCCGAAAAGCGTCACGCTGCCGCAACCCTGCGCCAGGCAACTTTTGGCCTGAGCGATCATGGGATCGGTGGCGATCTGCCCGCGGGCATCGAAAGGCGTGGCGAGAGCGGCCGAAAGGCCAAAGCGTGATGTCACCGGAAGGTCTCCGAAGTAGGTGTGTATGCCGTGCTAGCACACTAACATGTTAGTAGCAAATCGTGCCGGTTTTTTTACGATCAGAGGAGGGGTATGACGGAGGAATGGGATGTGCGGACCGTTTTCGGCACCGATGCGAAGGTGGTCAACTCTATCCAGCGCGCGGCCCTGCGCTTGACGAGGTAGCGGCGGGCTGATCTCATCAAAAGCATCTGGCGCGATGCAATTAGGGGCAACGACGTGATCGGGATCTTAGCGCTGATGCTTTTATGGCTAGGCCCTTCGGCGTATGTCATTTACCGCAAAGGCCTAACGAGGGCGGCTCTTTTTATACCGATTTCCCTCTTTGTTGGCTTGGCTGCCTTTTTCGGTTCTGCGCTTGTTGCACAGGAGCTAGGAGCGGTGGGAATTGCAGTTCCCGTGTTCATGTTGTTGGGAGGGATCGTGACAAACGCAGCCCATCTGAGGTTGGAGATGGGGCTTGGCTAAGTTGGTTGCCAATCGACGGCGCAACCTTGTCGCCACATCAGTCGCTGGCTAAACTCAGCCCTTCCCAGGGGAGGGTTCTGACATGACACTTCAGCTTTCGGCCGATGTTGTCGCTCCTAAGGCGGCGGCGCCTCAAAAGTACCTCTTCGGCCGGGTCGCCGATTTCCTCATGCTGGGCGGCAGCGCCTTTCTCATCCTGCCGGTGCTGTTTCTCGTTCCGCTCGAATATGAAGGTCCGGTGGCCGCAACGATGGTCTTCGTGGCCTATCTCGTGAACTATCCCCACTTCGCCCACTCCTACCAGCTCTTCTACCGCAATTTCGGGCGCAAGGTGACGGGCGACGGCTACGACAGGAGCTTGCAGCTCCGCTACATCTTCGCGGGCATTGTCGTGCCCCTGGTCATGGCCGGGTTCTTTGCCTATGGCGCCGCGGCGGCGAACACGCGCCTGCTCGGCTATGCCACCAACGCCATGTTCTTTTTTGTCGGTTGGCACTACGTCAAGCAGGGCTACGGCATGCTGATGGTGGATGCGGTGCTGAAGCGCAAATTCTTCGACGACCGCGACAAGAAGGTGCTGCTGGTCAACTCCTATGCCGTGTGGATCCTGGCGTGGCTGCAGACGAATACGGCGGTCACCCAGGGCAAATATTATGGCCTGGACTATTACACATTCGCGGCCCCTTCCTGGGTCACCAACATCGCCATGCTGGCGGCCGTTGCGTCGACGGCGGCCACGCTGTTGATGCTGGTCAATCGTTGGCGGAAGAACGGCGGCGGCCTGCCCTATAACGGTTTGGTGGCCTATGTGGCGTCGCTCTATCTCTGGATCTTGATTGCGCGCGTAAACCCGCTTTGGCTGCTGATCGTGCCCGCGCTCCACTCGCTGCAGTATCTCGCCGTGGTCTGGCGCTACCAGACGAACGTCGAGCGAGACAGTTCCGATGCCGAAGGCGATCCGCAGCCGAAAATCCTGTCCTTTCTTGGCCCCCTCTACAGGTTTCGGCTCCTCGGCTTCATCGTCGGCGGCACGGCCCTTGGCTATCTCGGCTTCTGGCTGATCCCATCCGCGCTGACGGCTTTGATTCCCTATGACAGGCAAGTGCTGGGGTCATCGCTGTTCTTCTTCATCGTGCTCATCTTCATCAATGTGCACCATTATTTTCTCGACAATGTGATGTGGCGCCGTGGCAATCCGGAGGTATCGAAGTATCTGTTCCGCTGACTGATGCGCAGACTGTCGAGCCCGGTTTTCGTCAGCTGTCGAGTATGCCATTGCGAGCGTGATCGTCAGTGCAACGGAGAGCCCTGGAATGGCGGAGTGCTTTTCCGAGAGCCGCCTGGAAAAATACCCTGCGGTGGCATCTGTACCGGCGTTGGCGCCGCCGGCGTGCCATCGATCATGAAGATGGACATTGAGGGCAGCGAAGCCGAATGCCTCGAAGCATCCCGCGAAGCTGGGCTGCAAGATGCTATCGGCGCCATTCTGGTTGAAACGCACGACCGGGTGTCGCCAGACATAGCGCGTCGGGTGGAGCGCATTCGCCAGCGCATCGCGCAGGAAACATCCGAAACATCAATCTGGAATGGATCTGACTGCGCGCCGTCGTCGCCCGGCAACCGATGCCCCAGTTTGCTTGATCGGCTAACTTTAGGACAAACCCGACCAGGGAAAGCGCCTTGCGCCGGACCCGCTTTGCCAGCAGGCGCGCGAGTTCTGCCGTCGACTGGATTGGCGGCTCGACATAAACCGGGACCTCAACGGGGACCTCGACCACCACGGTCTCTCGTTCCGGCGTCGTTTGGTGCGGGCGAAAACATTGCGTGGCGTTTTTGCCGCACGTGGTCCGGGAAATGCTAGGCCGGCTTGCGCTATAGGATGATTTCCGGCAATGGAAACGCAACATCGGGGCGCTGGCGTAGAAATGATTGATGGATTGCGTGTGGCGGTGATCATGCCCGCCTATAATGCGTCGGCTACACTGGAGAAGACCTACTTCGCCTTGCCGATGCAATTGATCGACGACGTTATTCTCACGGACGATCTCTCGAAGGACGATACTGTCGGCATTTCGCGACAGCTCGGCATTCACACAATCGAGCATTCGATCAACAAGGGCTACGGTGGCAATCAGAAGACTTGTTACGATGCGGCGCTGCAGCGCGATGCCGATATCGTCGTAATGCTTCATCCCGATTATCAATATTCGCCCAGGTTGGTGCCGGCCATTGCCTCGATGGTCGCCTCTGGCGAGTATGATTACGTCTTTGGTTCGCGCATCTTGGGCAAGGGTGCCCTGCGCGGCGGCATGCCGGTCTATAAATATATCGCCAATCGCTTTCTGACCCTGGTTCAAAACATTCTGATCGGTCAGAAAATGTCGGAGTTTCACACTGGCTTTCGGTGCTGGAGCCGGAAAGCGTTGACCGAGATTCCTTATCACCGGTGCTCGGACGACTTTGTGTTCGACAATGAGATGGTCTGCCAGGCCGTCTATCTCGGCCTGCGTGGTGGCGAGATGTCCTGTCCGACGAGATACTTCCCGGAGGCGTCGTCGATCAACTTTCGGCGTAGCGTCGTCTATGGCCTGGGTGTCTTGAAAACCGCGGCGAAGTTTCGCCTCAGCAAACTGGGCATTCGACAAGATCCGTTATTCGTCGGGAGCAATATCTGATGAGGCGTCGGACACGAATGGCCCTCGGTGTGGCGGGCCTTGCGATGGTTCTCGTCCCCGCGGCGCTGTCGGGCTATCTCGACGATATCTTGCGGATCGCCAAAGCGAGCGTTCAGCAGACAGGGCTGTTCGGTTTCGTTGCGCTGGTCGTGATGCAGTTTCTAGTGGCCGCCACCGGCATATTGCCGGCGTCCCTGCTCGGGATCGCAGGCGGAGCGGTTTACGGATTCGCCGGTGGATCGGCAATGGCGCTCGTCGGGACTTTGGCCGGCGGCATCGTCGGCTACTACGTAGGCCGAAAGGGTCTCCAAAACGTTCCTTTTACCAACACGAAAATTGTTGGCGGCCTCGACAAGGTCAAACAGTTCCTTGCCGCTGACGGCTGGCGATCGGTTTTTCTGATCCGCCTGTCACCGGTCGTTCCCTTTGCCGCCACAAGCATTGCGCTGGGCGCGAGTGGAATTCGCCTCGCCGACTACGTGATAGGAACCGCAGCGTCGCTTCCCGCCCTTTTTGGTTATGTCTATGTCGGTTCATTGCTCGGCAATGCGGCGTCTCTCGAATCGCCTGAGTTTCACCAGGTTTTTTTGCTGATGCTGGCTGGAGGTGTTATTGCAGGCGCGACGTTGGTCGGCAGGTTCGTCATGTACCATCACAATTCCGAAACAACCTGATGTGCTTGTTAGCAGTGGTATTCTCCACAGTCCGGTAGCTGTACTCCGCCTGCTCCGGGGTAATTTACAAGCGTTTGCGACGGTGACGTGAGATGGGTCGTTGCCTGCGAGGACCAACTGGTGTGGGACGGTGTGAAGAACAAGCCGTCGACCATGGCGTTGTAGTCTCGATTTGCGAGGACCGCGCATAGGCAAATAGCAACCGCCGCGACCCTTGTAACCAACCTCCACGAAGACGCCCAAATCGCCAGAACGATCAGAAGTGTTGCAACTGGCGCGAAGTAATACCTGAAGCCAGATCCTGATTGGAGCAGTGACTCGGCACCTCCGACGGCGAGAATCGCAGTAGCCGAAAATTGCAGCGCAACGATCGGGACGAGCAGCAGGATGGGCTGGCGGCGGGCGAGGAAAACTGCAGCTCCAAGCACGCCAAGGAACACGATGGCAGCTGCTATCAGTTCAAGCGTACCCGGTGTCAAGTTGCTGAAAAACAAGGCCGGCCAAAGGATCGCACCACCCACCTTGAGCAGGAACAGGTCTGGCAAGCTTGCAAAACCGAGGAACGTGAACGGCCGTACGGCCAAGCCGGTATTCGTTGCCGGCAACAGTGCGCAGCCGATCTGCGTCGCCAATCCAGGAATAGACCAAACCAGAGGTCGGACAAGATAAGGCTGCCGTAGCACAAAGCCGGCAGCCGCCCATATGATAAGCGCGAAAGCTGCGGGGGTTCCTGTGAACGGCAGCACTAGAAGAAGACCGATATGAACGCGATTGAGCGGCTGTTTGAACGCCAACGACCCAAAAACAAGCGCGGCATAAACAGGTCCCCAGCCTTTGATGTGCAGTGCCGTTCCGAATGTTTCCGATGCGGTGACGCAATAGAGCGCGGTCGCAACCGCCAACAGGATTCCGGTTCGCCACGATATCGATTGCGTTGTGCCGGCGACAACAAATGGAAACAGCAAAGCCACCAGAAGACCGGAGCCGGTGTCAACGACCGGCCACCACTGAAGTCCGGCCGACACCGCAACGGCTGAAGATAGGTTTGCCGCTAGATCGTAGTAATTGCTTGCCGGGTTGAACAGAGCGGCTAACGGACCGTTCGCATAGGCATAGCCGAAGTACAGAGGGCCAATTTCAGCCCAAACCCTGTAGAAGGTAAGCAACGCCGGGGCTCTTGCCGCGACCAGGATCGCAAACAGTATCCCTGCGACGATGGTACACTCGGTCTTGCCCCTGGGGGATAACGAATCGTCTGCCCGGACATAAAGGAAGCTCAACCCTGCAAAGGCGAGAAACTCAACCAAAGTAAATGCATTGAACGGTGTCGACATCTGCCCCCCGGCTGGATGGCGTGGCGCCCCACGCGGTCTGGGGCGGTGATACAGACGGGATGGCGAAGAGTAAATGGCTACTTTTGCTACCCGCTCAGCGGCGCTCCAGACAGCCCGAAGACGAATTCTGCGGAGCTAGATCAAGTCCAGGATGTTCGGGTCGCCGCGCTCTGCCCGGAAGCGGTCTGCCCATTCGAGGTTTGATGCATCCCTTTGCAGCTCAACGGTCACGTTGCCGGGGTCCAGCCTGGAGGGCGGCTTCAGGCCCATCAGCTCGGCGACCTGACTGACGGCGTGGCGAGGGTCCTCGATCATTGTCTCGTATTCGAACCGCAAGGGCTCGATACCGGTGCGCGCAAAGAACATCTCCCAGCGGGCTCGTTCACGAGCAAGGGCGTTGAGCTGGCTCTGGATCAGTCCAGCGTCGAAGACCGGCTTCTGGGCCATCGGTTGGCTCGATCGGTATTGTCCTGTCTGCAGCGCGCGTGCCCAGGAAATCGCTTGGCCAAGCAAGTCGCGTCTGGTGAGCAGAACGAAGCGAAGATTGGGAAGGGCATCGACCCAGTTCACCTTGCCCGAAATCCAGTCGTGCTGGTGGGCAAATAACTTCAAGCCGTAGATGCCGTTGGGAGTGGCGCCCATGGTAAGGATCTTCCAGACCTGGCCGGCGATATCCTTGGGGTAGTCCGGGTCATCGAAATAGCGCCGCCCGCCCCAATTGAAATATTCCAGCGGATGTCCGAGCAGGCCCGTGCCGCTCAGATGCTGGCACAAGAAATTGCTGCCGGATCGTGGCGAGGTGCAGATGCTGTAGCCACTCAATTTATCGCGGTCCAAGCCGTCGAGCCCTGTCAATGTCCGGCCCCTTTACGCGCCCGAAGGAGAAGCTTTCTGATGAACAAGGGGATCATACCGTTGTACAGCCGCTTTATCTCGTCCACAAAATTTGAAAGGTTCGAAAGCTGTTCCTCCACCCGGCTCAGCACAGCCGGGTTGTCGCCCAGCGCGGCGGCTCGCGAGACAGCCTCGTCCAGAACAAGCTGCTGGGTTCTGGCGTTCTGTTCGCCAAGCTTCTCCAAAACTCGCGAGTTCGCGTGGGACTGAGCCAGAAGCGTCGCCAATTCGGGCGCATCCGGCCAGCCGTGCAATTCTTTCACGATATGAAACCATCTTCGGCGTGGATGCGAGACCCCGATCTCTTCGATCCACACGGCGGTCGCAAGCGCGCGCTCATCGGGATCCAGCCCCCTGTCGGATCGCAGCACCTGATCATAGATGCGCAGATGTTCCTCGATAAAATACGCATCGCCGGCCGCCTTCCGAAAATAGGTGGACACCGCCGCGGCATCGTTCGCACCGAAACCGGATATCGCGCCCAGAAGATTTTCGACCGTGGTCGGCTTGGTCAAAAGCCCAACGCCCAGATTGAAGCGACGCCATGCCTCCATGTTTGCGCTGCTGAGCAATCCCGCGAAACCGCGCGCGTCGCAAACCACGACGGAACAGCCGACCGCAGCTGCCTCGATGGCCATCCGGGCGGTTGCGAACACGATGTCGTAACCAAGCAGATCCTGTTCCAGCTGCTGCGAAAACCGCCCGGTGGCTGGACCTAGCTCATCCAGCTGGATGCCACTTCTCGCAAAGGCCTCACGAACCGCCGCCTGGTGCTCGAAATTCTTGGTCAGCAGCAGGCCTCGCGCGGGTCTGGCGGGGAGCGGTGGGCGCTGTTTGAAGCGATTGAGATCGACCGCGTTGTAGACAAGGCTCATCTGGTCGGCCGGTATGCCCCTCGACAGGCATTTGGCTCGGCACGCCTCGTCGACCGCAATCCAATGGCGTATCTGGGGATGCAGCATCGGCGCTTCGACTTCAAAGAAGGCGCTGTGACAGGAAAATACCGCTGGCACGTCGGGAAACCTGGCGAGCGCAGTCAGGCAGGGCGTCAGATGCTGGGCGTGAATGACATCGGGCCTTTCGACGATCTCGGCAATCCGATCGACGACATGATGCCCGCGCCGACGCATTCTATCGGCCATGTCGCCCAGAGTGGGAGCCAGCAGCATGGTCTGATGGCCGGCGTCGCGAAGCCCGTCGGCCAACAGTTCGACGACCGCTTCCGATCCGCTGTTTCGCGACAGGGAGAGATTGGTGATAAGAATTCGCAACGGGCGATTCCTTGCTTGCGCACTACATCTGATATGAGAGAGAAAGGCGCATGAGTTTCTGGCAGCGTCTTAAGTTGAAGCCGCTGACCAAACAAGCTTCGTCAGCATTGTCGCGGCCAAGGTTTGCTCCTGAATTTGTCCCCAGGCCATTCGGCTCGATCGGACCAGAAACTGGATTGGAGCCATTGTTGCCTGAAAAGTCAGGAGAAAAACTGGAAAACGTGCTGATTCTCGCTCACCCCGGGCACGAACTCAGGATCCACCATTGGCTCGAGATCGCCAAACCAAGGGTCTATCTTCTGACCGACGGATCAGGCGGCAAGGAAACATCGCGAACCCGCTATTCGCGCGATCTGGTCGAAGCTGCGGGCGCGACACGCGGCGCGGTGTTTGGGGAAATTCCGGATGGCGCCTGGTACGAAGCGCTGCTGGCCGGGAACCATGATTTCCTGATCGACGTGTTTTCGAGAGTGCGCGCCGATCTAACGACCGCAAAGAATGTCCAGATCGTATCGGATGCGGTCGACGGCTATAATCCCATACATGATCTTGCCTTTGCGTTTGGCCAGGCCCTCTGCCGAGGACTGCGAAAGACGGCACAGGTCGGCAAACAGCTTTGTTCCGCTGCGGTTCCAAATGTGGCGGGACGTGTCGAATCGGCAATTCAGCTTTCCCCGGCCGCGCGGGCGCGGAAGATAGCGGCTGTTGAAAATTATAGTCCCCTCGCCGATGAAGCGCGTCGGATACTCGAGAGGGATCCGCAATGCTTCGACAGGGAAAATCTGATGTCCCAGGATTTTGACTGGAATTCCTCCTGGACACCGGAGTGGGAGCGCATTGGTAAACAGCGCGTTGCCGATGGCCGCTACCGCCAATGCATTACATACAGGGATAATGTCCAACCCGCCGCGCGGCGCCTCATGTCTGAAAGTGCTGCGGTATTTGCGGCCGCAAACTAAGTCTCAGGCTTTCACGAAACCAGTGAGACATTGCCGCCGGCATGGCGCTCGATGCGGCCGGCAAGGTCGAGTTCCAGCAGCACCATGGAGACTTGCGCGGCGTTGAGGCCGGTGTGGCGGATGATCTCGTCCACGCCCACCGGCGTTGGGCCCAGCGCCTCGAGCACGCCGCTGCGTTCGTCCTCACCGGGCGGGGGTGTTGCCGAAAAATCGGGTGCCTTTTCTGGCGGCGCAATGCTTCGCGTTCGCGTGCCCGCCAAGGGTGCGATCGCACCGGAAACGTCGGCCGCCTCGGTGACCAGGGTGGCGCCATCCTTGAGCAGCCCGTTGGAGCCGGCGCAGCGCGGATCGAGCGGCGAACCCGGTACGGCAAAGACCAGCCGGCCCATCTCGCCGGCCAGGCGCGCGCTGATCAGCGAGCCGGAGCGTTGCGCAGCTTCGATGACCACCAGTCCGAGGGCGGCGCCCGCGACAAGCCGGTTGCGGCGCGGAAAATCCTGCGCCCGCGGCTGCCAGCCGAACGGCATTTCCGAAATAACGGCGCCGCCACGCTCGGCAATGTCTTCGCACAAGCCGATATTTTCGGGCGGGTAGGGGACATCGAGCCCACCGGCCAGCACACCCACTGTACCAGTCGAGAGACTGCCCTGGTGTGCTGCCGTGTCGATGCCGCGCGCCAGGCCGGAAACGATGACGTAGCCGTCGCGGCCAAGATCCGCCGCCAGCATGCGCGCCATCTTGATGCCGGCGAGCGACGCGTTGCGGGCGCCGACGATGGCCACCGCCGGCAGGCGAAAGACGGCTGCCTCGCCCTTCACGGCAATCAGTGGCGGCGGATTGTCCATGTTTTTCAGCATCGGCGGGTAGTCGGCCTCGCCGATGCCGACGAAGCGGGCGCCGTTTTCACTGGCTGCGTCGAGTTCCGCTTCGGCTTCCTCCACGGAAGGAATGCGCATGATCCTTTTGGCTCCGCCCGAAATCATCAGCTCGGGCAGCATCTCCAACGCCGCCTCCGCCGAACCAAAGCGGTTGATCAATTCGCGAAACGAGGCCGGGCCGACATTTTGTGTGCGGATCAGCCGCAGCCAGCTCAGCCGCTGCCGGTCGCTGAGGCGCGGCCCGGCGGCGGGCTTGCTCAACCCTTGGCTCCGATCTTGCCTTCGGTGCCGGCAAGAAGGCGCGAAATGTTGGCGCGATGTTTGAAGATGACGATCAGGCTCATCACCAGGAACAGCCCGGCGGTCTCAGGTGTGCTCCAGAAATAAAGCGCGATCGGCACGATGACCGCCGCCGTCAGCGCTGCCAGCGAGGAATAGCGAAACAGAAAAGCCATCGCCAGCCAGACGACGATAAAAATCAGCGCCACATGCCAGCCGAGCGCGATCAGCACGCCGAGATAGGTCGCCACGCCCTTGCCGCCCTTGAAACCGAGCCAGACCGGAAACAGATGGCCAAGGAAGGCGCCAAGGCCCGCCCAGAGTCCAAGGCCGGCCCACAGTCCGTAGTCGTGTCCAAAATGGCGCGCGATCATCACCGCCGCCGTACCCTTCAACGCGTCGAGCACCAGCGTCGCGGCGGCGAGGCCCTTGTTGCCGGTGCGCAGAACGTTGGTGGCGCCGATATTGCCGGAGCCGATTTTGCGCACATCGCCGAGGCCGGCCGCGCGGGTGATCAAGAGGCCGAAGGGAATCGAGCCGAGGAGATAGCCGAACAGCAATGCCAGGATAACGTTATAACTCATTGTTTGCCCCTGCATTTCCCCAGCAACATATCGGTCTGCGACGTGGCACGATCGCTCTAGCTCGAAAACACTGTGCGGCCCGCCACCAGCGTTTGCAAGACCATGCCTTGCAGCCGCGCACCTTCGAAGCAGGTGTTTTTCGAGCGCGAGCGGATGCCGCTTTCACTCACGATCCAGGGTTCTTCAAGGTCGATCAGCGCAAGATCGGCCGGCGCTCCCGGCTTCAGCGTGCCGCCCGGCAGGCCGAACAGCCTTGCTGGTGCGGTGGACAGTGTTTCGACCAGCCGAAGTAGCGGCACGTCGCCATTGTGGTAGAGCCGAAGCGCTGCTCCAAGCAGCGTCTCCAACCCGATCGCGCCGGCAGCTGCATCGGCGAAGGGAAGGCGCTTGGTGTCGACATCCTGCGGGTCGTGCGAGGAGACGATGATGTCGATCGTGCCGTCCTTGACCGCCTCGATCATGGCCAGCCGGTCTTCCTCCGCGCGCAAAGGCGGCGTCAGCCGGAAGAAGGTGCGGTATTCCCCGACATCGTTCTCGTTCAGCGACAGATTGTGGATCGCCACGCCCGCCGTGACATTGGCCTTGTCGGCTTTCGCGCGTGTCATCGCTTGCGCTGCCATCGCCGTCGAGATCTTGGCCGCGTGGTAGGCGCCGCGCGTCAGCCGTGCCAGCGCCAGGTCGCGCTCCAGCGGGATGGACTCGGCCTCGCGCGGAATGCCGGCAAGGCCGAGCCAGCTGGCATACAGGCCTTCATTCATCACGCCTGCCGAAGCGAGGTCGCCATCCTGTGTCTCATGTGCGATGACGCCGCCGAAATCGCGGGCATAGGTCAGCGCCCGGCGCATCACCAGCGCGCTGGATATTGTGTGCCGCCCATCTGTGAAGGCGACCGCGCCGGCTTCGCGCAGCAGGCCGAACTCTGTCATCTCGCGGCCGGCCAGCCCCTTGGTGATCGCCGCCGCCGGAAAGATGTTGACGCTTGCCGTGTCCTTGGCGGTGCGCAGCACGAATTCGACCAGCGCGACATTGTCGATCACCGGGTCCGTGTCGGGCATCATAACGACGGAGGTGACGCCGCCGGCCGCCGCCGCAACGCTGGCCGAAGCGATGGTCTCGCGATGTTCGCCGCCCGGTTCCCCGATGAAGACACGCGCGTCGATCAGGCCGGGAATGATCGCCTTGCCGGCGCAGTCGACCACGGTGGCTCCCGCCGGCAGGCCCTGGTTCAGGGCAGCCTTGCCGGCGGCAACGATCTTTTTCCCGTCGACGATGACGGTGCCGATCTCGTCGATGCCGCGTGACGGGTCGACGATGCGGGCGCGCTCAAAGACCGTGGTGCTCATGCGCTCCGGCCCTCGTTGCGGCGCGGGTCGAGCAGCGCTTCCATCACCGCCATACGCACGGCGACACCCATCTCGACCTGTTCCTGGATGACGCTTTGCGGCCCGTCGGCGATTTCGGACGCAATCTCGACGCCGCGGTTCATCGGCCCGGGATGCATCACCAGCGCGCCGTCCTTGGCGGCCTTCAGCTTTTCGGCATCGAGGCCGAAATAGCGGAAATATTCGCGTACCGAAGGCACGAAGGCGCCTTCCATCCGCTCGCGCTGCAGGCGCAGCATCATCACCACGTCGGCGCCCTTGAGGCCCTCGGCCATCGAGCGCGAGACGATGACGCCCATTTTCTCGATGCCGGTGGGCAGCAGCGTCGACGGCGCCACGACCCGCACCTGCGCGCCAAGCGCGTTCAAGAGCATGATGTTGGAACGCGCGACGCGCGAATGCAGGATGTCGCCGCAGATCGCTACGATCAGTTTCGACAGCGGCCCCTTGGCGCGGCGGATGGTCAGCGCGTCGAGCAGCGCCTGCGTCGGGTGTTCATGCGCGCCGTCGCCGGCATTGACCACCGAGCAGCCTACCTTCTGCGCCAAAAGGGCGGCGGCGCCCGCCGATTGGTGGCGGATGATCAGGATGTCGGGCCGCATGGCGTTCAGCGTCATCGCCGTGTCGATCAGCGTCTCGCCCTTCTTCACCGAAGAGCTCGCCACCGACATGTTCATGACATCGGCGCCGAGCCGTTTCCCGGCCAGTTCGAACGACGACTGCGTGCGCGTCGAGGCTTCGTAGAAGAGGTTGATCTGGGTGCGGCCGCGCAGCGTCGAGGTCTTCTTTTCGGACTGCCGCGAAATGGCGACGGCGCGATCGGCCCGGTCGAGCAGAAGCTCGATGTCACCGGGGGAAAGATCGCGGATGCCCAGAAGATGGCGGTGAGGATAAAGCGGCAGGGACGAAGCGTCGGTCATCTCAAGGCGCTGCTATAGGGGGGAGAATTCCTTGCCGCAAGCGCCAGCTTGGGATTGCTGCCTTTCTCCCCGGTATTTTCGTCGCGCGCGCCGCCTGGCTTGGGCTATATCTAGCCGATTGCTTCGGATTCGAAGCCTTGTGATGATAAGGCCTTTCTACCGTTAGAAGGCCCTTCTACTTTCAGAAGGATTGGGCGTGAACGACGACGTGACCAACCAGCCGCCGCCGCTGACGGGCGGCAACGCCTGGCGGGGCGATCCGTTGCTGATCCAGCTTGCCGAGCGCTTTTCCGATCCGGTGCGCAAGGACCTCGACGGGCTTGGCCGGTTCGTCCTGACGCAGGAGGCGCAGGAGCTGGCGCGCCTCGCCAATGTCGAGACGCCGAAGCTCCGCACGCATGACCGTCAGGGCCGGCGCATCGACCTCGTCGAATTCCATCCGGCCTATCATGCGCTGATGCGCCGCTCGGTTGCCGGCGGCCTGCATTCCTCGATCTGGGAAAACGGCGATAGCGAGATCGGCCGTCGCCATCAGGTGCGCGCCGCGCGTTTCTACCTGACCGCCGAACTCGAGACCGGGCATCTCTGCCCCATCACCATGACCAGCGCTTCGCTGGCCGCCCTGATGGCCAGCCCAAAGCTGTTTCGCGAATGGGCGCCGCGCGTGACGACGCGCAAATACGACCAGAGCCAGAAGCCGCCGGTCGACAAGGCCGGGCTGACGCTCGGCATGGGGATGACCGAAAAGCAGGGCGGCACCGACGTGCGCGCCAACACCACACGGGCCGAACGCGCCGGCAGCGGCTTTTATCGCCTCACCGGCCACAAATGGTTCATGTCGGCGCCGATGTCGGACGCTTTTCTCGTGCTTGGACAGGCGCCGGAAGGGCTTTCCTGTTTTCTCGTCCCGCGCATCCTCGGCGACGGTTCCGGCAACGGCTTCCGCTTTCAGCGGCTGAAGGACAAGCTCGGCAACCGCTCCAACGCCTCATCGGAGGTAGAGTTCGTCAACGCCATCGGCGAGATGGTCGGCGAGCCCGGCGCCGGCATAAAGACGATCATGGACATGGTCACGCTGACCCGGCTCGACTGCGCCGTCGCCTCGTCGGCAATCATGCGAGCGGGGCTGGCTGAGGCCGTGCATCACGCCCGTCATCGCCAGGTGGCCGGCTCGACGCTGATCGAACAGCCGCTGATGCAGCGCGTGCTGGCGGACATGGCGCTCGATGTCGCCGCCGCCACGGCACTCTCGTTCCGACTGGCGCGCTCCTTCGACGAGGCTGCCGGCGACCGCGGCGAGGCTGCCTTTGCCCGCGCCATGACCCCGGTGGTCAAATACTGGGTCTGCAAGATCGCGCCGCCACTGCTCTATGAGGCGATGGAGTGCCTCGGCGGCAATGGCTATGTCGAGGAAGCGCCGCTCGCCCGCTACTACCGCGAAGCCCCGGTCAATGCGATCTGGGAGGGCTCAGGCAATGTCATGGCGCTCGACGTGCTGCGCGTGCTCGGCCGCGCGCCCGGCCTGTTCGAGGAGGTGCTGGCCGGCATCGACCGCGATCTCGGCGCCGGCGGACGCGGAACCATTGGCGTGCTCAAGGCGGCCATGCAGGTCGCCGGCACCGATGAGGGGTCGGCCCGCCTGCTGACCGAACAGCTGGCGCTGTCGGCGGCAGCTGCGGAATTGCGCCGGCTGGGGGCAGGGCGGATTGCGGACGCCTTCGTCGAGACGCGGCTCGCCGGCCAGTGGCGCAACACCTATGGCATGCTCGATTCGCGCCACGATGCGCGCATGATCGTCGACACGCTCTATCCGCCGGTGAATTGAGGGCCTTCCGCCAGGCCTTGAACGAATTTGCCTGCCTGTGGACAGCCGTTAACCTTAACGAATGGTTTCCGTTGCAGCCGCAGGCCGCAGACCCCACTGTCTTTGTCACCAAAGCAGGAATGCCATGCGGCACATTTTGACGTCCTTTCTGGCCTTGCACTGGGCGCTGGTTTTCGCCCTGCTGGCGTTCATCTGTGTCGATGGAAACCGCGGCGTTGCGGGCGCTCTGGGCGTGCTCGGCGTCGTCGTGGAAAACACTCGTCTGGCCGATCTCGACAATGCTGCCGTCGTGGCGCCGCTGGCCATCGCCTTGCTGGTCGTGGCGGTGCTGTTTTGCTGGGTCTTCATCGAGAGTCTGGTTAACGCCGCAGCGAGCCCGGACGGAGCCGACAGTGTGGCGCGGACCGCCTTCATTTCGGCATCCGCGGTGTTGTCGCTGATCCTGATCGGCGGCGCAGCGCGAGGCATCAACGGCCTGTTTTTGGTTGTCGCCGTGCAATTGGCGGCACTTCTGGCCTCCTATGTCGCCATGCTGGCCGAGCGGAGGTCGGTCTTCGCCGTCATGGTTTCGCGGGAGGCAGAGAGCCGCGCCACCGCCCATGCCATGGCCAAGGGTGCCGCGCACGGCTCCTTGCTGTCGCGCATATCCGGCCGTCCGGACATTGGTCCCAGCGGTCCCAGAGGCGGCTCCAGCGGCAGGGACGCTCACTGATGCGCACGCTGTTTGCATTGTGGGCGACGCCACTTGCCCTGTTCTGGGGCTGGTTCTTCCTGTCGCTCAACGACATCAATTTCGGTTACGTCATGCTCAGCCGGCAGCTGCATGATTTCGTGTTTCAGCTCTACGGGCAGATGCTGGGCATCGATCCGGCGATCATTCCGGGCATGGTGGCAAGGGCCTGCATCTTCGACGGCTTCCTGCTGATGGCATTGTGGGCGTTTCGCCGCCGCCGCAACATCATGGCCTGGGTCAGGCGGCAGGCGGGGAATCCGGTTCCGTCCGATCGCGTGGGTCAAGCGACTGGAGCCGGTCCAGAACTCCCTGCAGAATAAAGGCCGCAGCCGCCGAATCGATCTTGCCGGCGCGCTTTCGGCGCGAGAAATCCATCTCGATCAGCGTCCGCTCCGCCGCCACCGTCGACAGCCGCTCGTCCCACAGCACGAAGGGCAGTTCGGTTATGCCTGCCATGTTGCGCACGAAGGCGCGCGACTTCTGGGCGCGGGGACCTTCCGAACCATCCATGTTGATCGGAAGACCGAGCACAAACGCGCCGACATTGTCCTTCTGCAGTTGGGCGAGCAGCGCTGCCGCATCCAGCGAAAACTTTTTGCGCAGGATGACCGGGCGGGGATGGGCAAAGGACAGGCCGCGGTCGGAAACGGCGACACCGATCGTCTTGTCGCCGAGGTCGAGCCCGGCCAGCGTCCTGCCGCCTTCCAGGCGTGACGGCAGATCCTCGATTGCTATGATGCCCAACGGCTTTCCCCACCAGCTTTACCGTGACCCAGTCTTAACCGTGACCCAGACTTGCCGTAACAAAGACCGCGACACGTTCTTTTGAACCGCGAGCACACTATGTCACTTTAATTTTGCTGTCGGCGTTCTATCTTCCGGCGCAACCAAAATCGAGGAACACGATCGATGAAATTGACCTGGTACGGACATTCCGCCTTCCGCGTCGAGACATCAGGCGCGACCATCCTGATCGACCCCTATCTCGTCGGCAACCCATCATGGACGAGCGGCTGGGAGGGGCCGGCGGAAGGCGTCACCCATGTGCTTTTGACCCACGGCCACAGTGACCATGTCAGCGGCGCGGTGGAGGTGCTGAAGAAGAGCGGCGCCCAGCTGGTCGCCAATTACGAGATCTGCATGTACCTGGTCGGCAAGGGCGTCGACGGCAAGAAGATCAATCCCGGCAATCATGGCGGCACCGTCGATTGCGGTGCCTTCACCACCACCTTCGTGCAGGCACTGCATTCCTCGTCGTTTGGGCTCGATGGCGGCCAGAACGTCTACCTCGGCAATCCCAACGGGCTGGTCCTGCATTTCCCGGAGGACAAGACGCTCTACCATATGGGCGACACCGACATCTTCTCCGATATGGCGCTGATCGAGGAATTGCATGAGCCGAAGATCGGCCTCGTGCCGGTCGGCGACCGCTTCACCATGGGCGGCGCGGTGGCGGCCCTGGCCTGCCGGCGCTTCTTCCACTTCGACACCGTCGTGCCATGCCACTTCGGCACCTTCCCGATCATCGACGCGACGGCGGAGAAGTTCGTGGCCGGCCTCGAAGGATCAGGTGTCGACGTAGCCTTGCCAGCCATCGGCCAAACGATCACACTATAGAGCGATCGTTGAAACGATCCCTTGTCGCAAAGGGGAATTAAACCATGGGTTTGAGAGAGACTCTTTGCGTTTCGATGCTGGTCGCTGCGTCGCCCGCATCCGCCGCCGAGGACTTCATCAAGGGCGTTTACCTCCAGACCCAGGAGCTTTGCGCGCAAGCCAAAAAGGACACGCTGCAGACGCTGATTGACACCGGCAATGTCATCTTGTCGGCGGACGGCCTGCAAAGCGTCGAGTATAATTGCGAGTTCGTCCAGGTCACCAAGGCGACGCGCTCGCCGAGCTGGGCGGTCACTGCCATCTGCCAGGAGCCGGGCTTTCTCTTTCCCGATATACTGTCGATCACGCAGATGAACGCGACCCAAATCGACATCGTCTCGGTGCGCCCGACCGCCGACGAAGGCGAGCAGGCCGGCAATGGCGGCAGCTATTATCTGTGCGAGGGTGTATCGCTGCCCTAGGCTGAAATGCCGCCCTGGCATGAACGGGCTCTATCCCCAAGCACGATCGATGTTGCGCGGCACGCGCCACGCCGCTATAGCGCCATCTGGTTTTCCCAAAGGCTAAAGACATGTCCGTTGATCTGCAAACTGTGAAGCGCGTCGCGCGTCTCGCCCGCATTGCGGTGAGCGAGGAGGATGCCGAGCGCATGACCGGCGAGCTGAACGCCATTCTGGGCTTTGTCGAGCAGCTGAACGAGGTCGATGTCTCCGGCGTCGAACCGATGACATCGGTGACCCCGATGGAGATGAAGAAGCGCCAAGACATCGTCACCGACGGCAACAAGGCTGCCGATATCGTCGCCAACGCGCCGGCCACTGACGAGAATTTCTTCCTCGTGCCGAAGGTCGTGGAGTAGCTGGCCGATGGCAATCGAGATCGCCGTCGAAACGCCGCTGCAGGACGATGTCCGCGCTTTGGTCGAGGAGCTCAACGCGACGCTGCTCGAACTGACGCCGCCGGAGCATTGCTACCATCTGACGGTCGAGCAGATGGCTGGCGACGACACCACCGTGTTCATCGCCCGCGACGACGGGCAAGCCATCGGTTGCGGCGCGCTGAAGCGCCATGACGCCCGCGTCGGTGAGGTCAAGCGCATGTACACGCGGCCCTCGCATCGCCGCAGGAAGATCGGCGCCAAGATCGTCGAGCATGTCGAAACGCTGGCGCGCAGCGAAGGGCTGAAGCGCCTGGTGCTTGAAACCGGCGACCGCCATCCCGCCGCCTGGACCGTCTACGAACGCGCCGGCTTCTCGCGCTGCGGGCCGGTGCTGGATTATCCCGATTCCGAGTGGTCGGTGTTTTACGAAAAGAGCCTTTGATGAGCGGATTGACCCATCTGACAATTTCGCAGGCGCGCGCCAAGCTGCGCGCCAAGGAGATTTCGGCCGTCGAAATCACCGAGGCCTATCTCGGTGCCATCGAGCGCGCCAATCCGGTGCTCAATGCCTACATCGTCGTCACCGGCGACAAGGCGCGCGATATGGCCAAAGCTTCCGACGCCAGGCTCGCCAAGGGCCAGGGCGGTGCGCTGGAGGGCATCCCGCTCGGCATCAAGGACCTGTTCGGCACCGAAGGTGTCCACACCCAGGCCTGCAGCCATGTGCTCGACGGCTTCAAGCCGCGCTACGAATCGACAGTCACCGCCAATTTGTGGGCAGACGGCGCCGTCATGCTGGGCAAGCTCAACATGGACGAGTTCGCCATGGGCTCGTCCAACGAGACCTCCTATTACGGCCCTGTCGTCAATCCGTGGCGGCGTTCGCGCCTCGACACGGTGGTGATGCCGACCACGCATCAGGGCGATGGCGGTTTCGTTTCGGCCGGCGGCACGAAGACCGCACGCACGCTGGACAATGCCCAACTGGTGCCGGGGGGCTCGTCGGGGGGCTCGGCTTCCGCCGTCTCGGCTTTCCTGTGCGCCGGCGCCACCGCCACCGACACCGGCGGCTCGATCCGCCAGCCAGCCGCCTTCACCGGCACCGTCGGCATCAAGCCGACCTATGGCCGCTGCTCGCGCTGGGGCATCGTCGCCTTCGCTTCGTCGCTCGATCAGGCGGGCCCGATCGCCCGGGACGTGCGCGATGCCGCGATCATGCTGAAGTCCATGGCCTCGGTCGACGCCAAGGACACCACTTCCGTCGACCGGCCGGTGCCGGATTACGAGGCGGCGATCGGCAAACCGATCAGGGGCATGAAGGTCGGCATTCCCCGGGAATACCGCGTCGACGGCATGCCGGAAGAGATCGAGGCGCTGTGGCAGAAGGGCATTGCCTGGCTCAGGGATGCCGGCGCCGAGATCGTCGACATTTCGCTGCCGCACACCAAGTATGCTTTGCCGGCTTATTATATCGTAGCGCCTGCCGAAGCATCGTCCAATCTGGCGCGCTATGACGGCGTCCGCTATGGCTTGCGCGTGCCAGGCCAGGACATTGTCGACATGTACGAAAAGACCCGAGCCGCCGGGTTCGGTCAAGAGGTCAAGCGTCGCATCATGATCGGCACCTATGTGCTGTCGGCAGGCTATTACGATGCCTACTATCTGCAGGCGCAGAAGGTGCGCAATTTGATCAAGCGCGACTTCGAGACGGTTTTTGCCGACGGCGTCGACGTCATCCTGACGCCGGCGACGCCGTCGGCCGCCTTCGGCATCGCCGACGAGGACATGGCCGCCGATCCGGTAAAAATGTACCTCAACGACATTTTCACGGTGACCGTGAACATGGCCGGACTGCCGGGCATTGCCGTGCCTGCCGGCCTCGATGCCAAGGGCCTGCCGCTCGGCCTGCAGCTGATTGGCCGTCCCTTCGACGAGGAAACCCTGTTCCAGACAGCCGCCGTCATCGAGCAGGCGGCGGGAACCTTCCAGCCGGAGAAGTGGTGGTAGCATGCCGCCTCCGTCTCGCATTTCCATCGTCGAGACGGGAAACGAACTGCTGATCACGAACCCGCCACGCACCTCGGATTTCAGGACAGTCTTTGTCCTGATCGGGGCCGCGATCGTCGCCTACACCGGCTACATGGGATTGACGGATATGTCGTCCGCAACGCTCACCAGCGGCACGCTCGGCCTGCTGTCCTTCGTGGCGGTCATTGCCCTCTTCACCTATTTCCTGGGCAAGGATTTCATCTGGCGGGTGTTCGGCAGGGAAACCCTGCGGCTGACCGACACCGCAGCCGTGCGCTCGGTGAGGGGTTCTTTGCGAAATCGGTGGTCACTGCCTTTGAAAGGGCATCTTAGGGTCGAAATCCTCGACCATACCTATCCCACGGACGAAGTGGGACTGTCGGAAGTCATCAGCTTAACCAACGCGAACGGCGCCCTTGTTTTCGGCAGGGAGTTAAGCCGCCTCGAAGCGGAAGCGGTAGCGAGTGCGGTCGAGCACTTCACCGGCCGTCACAATTTGAGCTGGAGATAGGCAGGCAATGTTCTTCTATCTCTCCAAGGTATTCTGGTTCTTCGTCCAACCACTCAACCTGGCGATCTTCCTGCTGCTTGCCGGCTTGCTCGCGGCGCTGATCGGCCGCCGGCGATCGGCGGCGACGGGCAGTGTGTTCGCCTTCCTCATTCTGGCGCTGTCGGCCTGGACGTCGCTTGGCGCCATGATGCTCAATCCGCTCGAAGAGCGCTTCCCAAAGCCGCCGCTGCCGCGGAAGGTCGACGGCATCGTCGTGCTCGGCGGCGGCTTCGAGGGCGCCATCAATCTGGCGCGCGGCGGCTATGAGCTGAATTCCGGCGGCGACCGCATGGTCGAGGCGGCGATCCTTGCCCGGCGCTTTCCCGAGGCGAAAGTGGTTATCTCGGGCGGCACCGGTGAACTGTTCATCGATGGCGAGGGGGATGCGGCCACCGCGCCGCGGCTGCTCGGTGCGCTTGGCGTCGACGCCGATCGCCTGATGCTCGAGAGCAAATCCCGCAACACCTATGAGAATGCCGTCTTCACCAAGGAACTAGTAACGCCGAAACCGGGCGAGACCTGGCTGCTGGTGACCTCCGCCTTCCACATGCCGCGCGCCAAGGCACTGTTCGACAAGGCCGGCTTTCAGACGGTCCCGTGGCCTGTCGACTATCGCACCTCGGGCAATGAAGGCTTTGGCCTGTTTCGCGACAACGCACCCGATTCGCTGCAGACCACGACCATGGCGATCCGCGAATGGATCGGGCTCGCCGCCTATTGGCTATCGGGCCGGATCGACCAGCTTTTCCCCGGCCCGGGCGGCTGACCGATCACCGCTTGCCTTGCGGCGGAAAAGAACTGACGCCGCACCAGCACCGCCAGAAGCAGCAGCGTCGACAGCACGAACACGATCGGGTCGACGAACCAGCCGAGATAGCCGATCGAGAAGAACACCGCGCGCAGCCCTGAATTGAAGTGCTTGCCGGCCAGCATGTTCATGCGCGCCGCGCGCCACACCGCCGTTTCGCTGACCGGGTTGCGTGACGCCTCGCCATAGGGGATCGGCACCGCGCCGATCAGGATCGTGCAGTAGTTGAAGAGACGGTAGGCCCAGCCGAACTTGAAGAAGGCGAAGGCCAGGATCAGCACCAGGCCAAAGACTTTGATCTGGAAGGCGGAGCGCGATGAGGTCGCGTTCAACGGCAGGTCGTTCAGCACGGCAAGGACCTGATCCGAGGCGCCAAGCAGCGCGAAACAGCCACCGAGCGCAATCAGCGAACTGGAGGCGAAAAAGGCGGTGCCTTGCTGCAGGCCGCTCATGATGGCGGTGTCGACGATGCGGATTTCGCGCTCGGCCATGGTGCGCATCCAGGCCTCGCGCTGCACGTTCATGGCCATCGTCAACGACACCCGGCTGACCAGTCTGCCGTCGGACGCCAGTGTATGCAGCAACCATGCGAGCAGGAAGAAAGCCAGCGCCGCCAGATCAGCCGTCGACAGATGGAAGGAATCGCCCATGCCCCCTTTTACCACAGGCAAAGCGGTCAGCTCGATGCTCCAATGCATGCCGCCCAGAGGTGAGCTGCGGTTCTGGGACAACGACATGCATTGAAACAAGAACTTAAAGCGCGTCGCATGAATCCGTTTCAGCGCGACGCGCTTTCAGCCGGGGATGTCGCTGCCGGAGCAAACAAGGTCGGCAGGTGCAGCGCCGCAATCCGCAAAACAGCACAAACATCATGGAAAGTCCTATATGTAGGTCTTGATCCCATTCCCGGAGACGGCGCAGCGTGTTTCTTTCGGTTTTCGACCTGTTCAAGATCGGCATCGGACCGTCGAGTTCGCACACGATGGGACCGATGACAGCGGCGCGGCGGTTTCTCGACGAGATCGCCGGCGACGACTGGCCGCGCCCGGCCGGCGTCAAGGTCGATCGCATTGGCGCCAGCCTGCACGGCTCGCTCGCCTATACCGGTATCGGCCATGGCTCGGATCGCGCCGTTGTCCTCGGACTTGCTGGCCTGACACCGCAGACGGTCGATCCCGATCAGGCCGAGGGAGTCGCCACGCGCATCGCCGCCGAGAAGCGGATATCGCCACGCGGCCATCCCTCCTATCGCTTCGATCCGGCGACGGATCTGGTGCTCGACCGCAAGACGCCGCTCACCGGCCACGCCAACGGCATGGCCTTCTACGCTTACGATGCCGGCGACCGGCTGCTGCTCAAGCGCATCTACTATTCCATCGGCGGCGGCTTCGTGGTGTCCGAGGAAGAGCTGCAGCGGATGAAGGTGAAGGGCTCGGTGACCACAGAAGGCAAGAAGGTGCCCTATCCCTTCAAGAACGCCGTCGAGATGCTGAAGATGGCAGGCAAAAGCGGCCTGTCTATCGCCGACATGAAGCGCATCAATGAAGAGACGCATATGTCGCGCGAGGAGCTCGACAGCGGCCTTGATGCGATCTGGGGCGCCATGAAGTGCTGCATCGACCGCGGCCTGTCGCAGGACGGCATCATGCCGGGCGGGCTGAAAGTGCGCCGTCGTGCCCGGATGCTGCACGACAAGCTGCAGGAGCAATGGCAGCAGAACAAGCCCAACCCTTTGCTGGCCAATGACTGGCTGTCGATCTACGCCATGGCGGTGAACGAAGAGAACGCCGCCGGTGGACGCGTCGTCACCGCGCCGACCAATGGCGCGGCCGGCACATTGCCGGCGGTGCTGCGTTACTGGCTGCATTTCCACCCCGAGGCCGACCAGCCGAGCATCCGCGACTTCCTGCTCACGGCGGCCGCCGTCGGCGGCATCATCAAGACCAATGCCTCGATCTCCGGCGCCGAGGTCGGCTGCCAGGGCGAGGTCGGCTCGGCCTCGGCGATGGCTGCCGCGGGTCTCTGCGCCGTCATGGGCGGCACGCCCGAGCAGGTCGAGAACGCCGCCGAAATCGCGCTCGAACATCATCTCGGCATGACTTGCGATCCGGTCGGCGGTCTGGTCCAGGTGCCTTGCATCGAGCGCAATGCGCTCGGCGCCGTCAAGGCGGTCACCGCCGCCTCTCTGGCGATCAAAGGCGACGGCGTCCATTTCGTGCCGCTCGACGCCGCGATCGAAACAATGCGCCAGACGGGCCTCGACATGAACGAGAAGTACAAGGAAACCAGCCTTGGTGGGCTCGCCGTCAATGTCGTGGAATGCTGACCGCGCAACGCCACTGGCACTGTGGAGAAGTCGGGCAGGGCCGTTGACGCAATCGCGCGCCGGACTAAACCTTAAGCGATGGCACTCAATCTCCTAAAACTGTGCGTCGGTTGCGACAGCGTCGAGGACCTCGAAGAATGGATCGCCTTTCGCGTCGATGAGCGCCGCCGCGCCGGCGAACCCGCCGAGCACTGGCACACCACCCGCATGGTGCCGGCGCGCGGCGCCGAGGTCACCGATGGCGGTTCGCTTTATTGGGTGATCAAGGGCAGCGTGCAATGCCGCCAGCTGATCACTGACATCAGGCCCTTCACCGACGACGAAGGCATCGGCCGTTGCCGCCTGATGCTCGACCTCGACGTCGTGCGCACCGACTGGCAGCCGCGCCGCGCCTTCCAGGGCTGGCGTTATCTCAAACCGTCGGATGCGCCCGCAGATTTCGGCAAGGGCAAGGCCGGAATGGTCGAGATGCCGCCGAAACTGAAGCGCGAGCTCGCCGATCTGGGCTTGCTGTAGAGCCAAGGGCGCGGCCGCTTCTCCCAGAGCGTCGAGCGCTGGCCCTTCATCTTGTCCAAGGCTGGACTTGCAAGGGGCTCGACAACGCCACATCTTGCTTCTTATGAGCGACAAGAAGCAGCGCGTGCCCGCAAGGGCCAGTCCTGCGCCGGTCAAGCCTCAATCCAATGCCGGCGAGATCGACGCCTTTATCCGTCAGGCCCGGACGCTTGCCGCGTCCGCGACCGGCTCCGGGCGGCTGATCCTTGCGCTCGACGCCACGATGAGCCGCCAGCCGACCTGGGATCTCGCCACCAAGCTGCAGGGCGAAATGTTCGACGCCGTTGGCAAGGCCGGCACTCTCAGCGTCCAACTGGCCTATTTTCGCGGGTTGGGCGAGTGCCGCTCGTCGGCTTTTGTCGCCGACACCAATGCCCTGAAGCAGCTGATGACGCGGATCGACTGCCGTGCCGGCCACACCCAGATCGGCAAGGTGCTGGCGCATGCGCTGAAGGAAACGGCGGCGGCCAAGGTCAATGCTCTGGTCTATATCGGCGACGCCATGGAAGAGGATATCGACGACCTGGCGCAGAAGGCCGGCAGCCTCGGTCTGCACGGCGCTCCCGTCTTCGTCTTCCAGGAAGGCCATGATCCCGGCGCAGAAAAGGCGTTCAAGGAGATTGCGCGGCTGTCCAAAGGGGCTTGGTTCCGATTTGATCGGCGGGCCGCCGCGACCTTGGCCGGGCTGCTTTCGGCGGTCGCCGTCTATGCGACGGGTGGATTGAAGGCGCTCGAGGCAAGGGACAGGCCGGGAGACCGGCTGCTGATCGAGCATCTCAGGGGCGGCGGGAATTGATGGGCGCTATCATTGCACTTGTTGCACTGTTTCTGGTGCTGCTCGGCGCGGCGACGATCTTTGTCCGCGCCGATGCGCAAAAACTGGCAAGCGGCATGCGCACGCTCGGGCCGGTGCTTCTGGCGCTGGTCGGGCTCGCCGTGCTGGTGGTCGGGCGCGAAGGCATTGCCGGCCTCATTCTGGCCGCGGCCCTTGCCTGGTACGGTTCGATGCGAATGAAGCGGCCGTCGGTCGGGCCGGCGCCCGGCAAGCGCTCGACGGTGCGGACCGCCGCACTGGAAATGGAGCTTGATCACGATACGGGCGGGCTTGAAGGCCTGGTTCTGGCCGGCCGCCATGAAGGCAAGATGCTGGGCGCGATGGGCCTGGCCGAGCTGCAGCAGCTTTACCGCGAACTCCCCGGCGACCCGGAGAGCCGCCAGCTCCTAGAGACGTATCTTGACGGCCGTTTTCCCGTCTGGCGCAAAGACGCTGAGGCGAACGGTGGCGAAGGGCTGGGTGTTGCGCCAGGTGCGGGCGCCATGACTAAGGAGGAGGCCTACAAGATCCTTGGTCTTGAAGCGGGGGCCGCCGCGGCGGATGTCCGCAAGGCGCACCGCCGCCTGATGCAGCGCCTGCACCCCGACATCGGCGGCACGTCTTTCCTGGCGGCGCGGATCAACGAAGCCAAGGACGTCTTGCTCTCCAATCACAACTAGTCTCCTTCGACGCAGTAAATTTCCGGGAGATGGTTCCGACGCCGCCCTACTGTTGGACGGCGTAGCAGGCGATTTTCTTTTTCTTCAGGGCATTGCAGGCATTCCAGGCCGCGTCCTTCGAGCGGAAGCCGCCGAACCGGGCGCGGTAATAGGTCTCGCCATCCTTTTCGAAGGCGACGGTGAAACCGGAAGCAGCCCCAAGAACTTTGGGCGCCAGCTTGGCGGTCTTGTCGAGGAAAGCCTGGGCTTCGGACTGCTTGGGCGACGACGCCACCTGCACCGCCCAACCAGCCGGCACCGAGGCCGTGTTGACCGGGTCGACCGCCTGTGGGGATACAGGCGTGGGTTCGGCATAGGCAGCCACAATCTGCGCAGTTTCGACCTTCGGCGCCGTCACGATGACGGTCTTGACCTTCCTGGTCTTGACGACGGGGGCGGGCTCTTCGACCGCGGCCACCGTCTGTTCGTCGGCAGACTGGCCTTCAGCAGACTGCTCGTCAGCGGATGTCGGATCGTCATTGGACGCTACGGCATCGTCTTCAACGATCGGCTTGCCATCCGGCGTCGGCGCGTCATGCTTGGGCAGGAAGACCTTGGCCAGCGCCTTGGCCGGATTGTCGCCGCCGGCCTTGGCGACCAGGGCGCCGCCGCCGCGGGTCGATGCGCGCGGCATGTAGGCGTTGATCAGGCCGGCCATCTGGTTGTCGCGGCTGCGCCCCGAAGTGCCGCCCATGACGACGGCGACGAGGCGGCGGTTGCCATCCGAAACCGACGAGACGAGGTTGAAGCCGGAGGCGCGGGTATAGCCGGTCTTGATGCCGTCGACGCCCTTGATGCGGCCGAGCAGACGGTTGTGGCCATTGATGCGCTGGCGGCCGTAAAGGAAGGAGCGCTGCGAGAAATAGCCGTAATACTGCGGATAATGTTCCCTGAGCGCTATGCCGAGCATCGCCATGTCGTGGGCGGTTGTGAACTGGCCGGGATCGGGCAGGCCGTTGGCATTGCGAAACACGGTGCCGTCCATGCCGAGCGCGCGCGCCTTGGCGGTCATCATGCGGGCGAAATTGCTTTCGCTGCCGCCGAGCAGTTCGCCGAGCGCGGTCGCCGAATCATTGGCCGACTTGGTCACCATCGACAGGATGGCGGTCTCGACCGAAACCGCTCCGCCCGCCTTGACGCCGAGCTTGGTCGGCGGTTCGGCCGCCGCTTTGGCCGAGAACGGCACGGGCGTGTTCCTGCTGATCCGGCCCTTCGCCATGGCCTCGAAGGTCAGATAGAGCGTCATCATCTTGGTCAGCGACGCCGGGTAGCGCCGGCCGTTGGCATCGGACGAATAAAGCACCTTGCCGGTCTTGGCGTCGACGACGATCGCCGAAGACCTGGCGGCCATCGAGGACGCGGCATCCGCAACGACAAATGACATCGCCAAAGCGAGGATCATGATCGTTTTGAGGGAAGATGCGGATTTTGAACCGAAGACCGACAACGCCTGACGCACTGATAGTTCCTTTGAAACTCATTGCCCTGGAGGCGGCAAAGGGATCCGACCTCACTTGTCGTCAAACTATCGCGGCCAGCGTTACCAATCCGTTTATGGTAACCGGCGCGTTCACCATTTTCCTCGGGCTTGAGCCTTTCTTTATTCGAATTTTAGCTGTTGCCGGCGCAGCGCGGCCTGATGCCGCTGAAATCTTGACTTTTGTGCAGCGCACAATATATTCTCGTGCATTGCACAACCGCGCTCAGGCAAGGGCGCTTCAAAACGCCAAGGGAAACGTCAAATGACCCAGACCTACGAGGACTTCTCGAAATACGGCAAGGAGTTTGCCGATACCGGATTGAAGAGCTTCACCTCGCTCTCTAAGGGCGCGCAGGCGATCGCCACCGAAGCTGGCGAATACACCAAGAAGAGCTTCGAGGCCGGCAGCGCCGCGGTCGAAAAGCTGTTCTCCGCCAAGTCGCTGGAAAAGGCGGTCGAGATCCAGTCCGACTTCGCCAAGCAGAGCTATGAGAGCTTCGTCGCCGAGGCGACCAAGTTCGGCGATCTCTATGCCGATCTCGCCAAGGAGGCTTACAAGCCCTTCGAATCGATTGTCGCCAAGGCGAAGTAATTTCGCTCGAGAATACCAGGCACGGCCTTTCGGGCTTGCAAAACAGACCTGGTCGCGGATGCGCGGCCGGGTTTTTTCATGCCGGTTTCAATTCCGGGGCTTTGGCGGTTCACGATTTTGAAAATCGCCTCGGTTTGCCCACCTAGCCATATTGTCAGCTAACAAGAAGGGCTTAAAATCGTCCATCGAACACCTACATATCGAACTCGCCATGGGGATTCGAAAGAGGCAGGATTACGTGACTTCAGGTTTGACTGCCACGACAAGCGTGGTGCGGATGCAAAGTGACGGCGACGGCAATGAGGCCGGTCGCGGCACAGCCGTCATTACGCGCACCAAGACCAAGACCAAGAAGCCCAGCCTTTACAGGGTCCTCATCCTCAACGACGACTATACGCCCATGGAGTTCGTGGTTCACGTCCTGGAGCGTTTTTTTCAAAAGGACCGCGAAGCCGCCACACGCATCATGCTTCATGTTCACAATCATGGGGTGGGCGAGTGCGGGGTCTATACATTCGAGGTGGCCGAGACCAAAGTGTCTCAGGTCATGGATTTCGCCCGACAGAATCAGCATCCGCTGCAATGCGTGATGGAGAAGAAGTGAGGTAACATGCCGGCTTTCTCCCAAGGCCTGGAAAAGGCGCTTCACCAGGCGCTGACGCTCGCCAATGAGCGGCACCATGAATATGCAACCCTAGAACATCTGCTGCTCGCCCTCATCGACGACACCGAGGCGGCCGCCGTTATGCGCGCCTGCAACGTCGATCTGGACGAGCTGAAGCACACCGTTCTGACCTATATCGACACCGAACTCGACAATCTGGTCACCGGTTACGATGAGGATTCCAAGCCGACCGCCGGCTTCCAGCGCGTCATCCAGCGCGCCGTGATCCATGTACAGTCATCCGGCCGCGAGGAAGTGTCCGGCGCCAACGTGCTCGTCGCCATCTTTGCCGAGCGCGAGAGCCATGCCGCTTATTTCCTGCAGGAACAGCAGATGACCCGCTACGACGCGGTCAACTACATCTCGCACGGCATCGCCAAGCGCCCCGGCGCATCGGAGACGCGCTCGCCGCGCGGCGCCGATGACGAGCAGGGCGGCCCGAACGGCGCCGAGCCGCAGGAGGAAGGCGGCAAGAAGAAGCAGCAGCAGGATGCGCTGACGGCTTATTGCGTCAACCTCAACAACAAGGCCAAGGCCGGCAAGATCGATCCGCTGATCGGCCGCGAGAGCGAAATCAACCGCACCATCCAGGTGCTGTGCCGCCGTTCCAAGAACAACCCGCTCTATGTCGGCGATCCCGGCGTTGGCAAGACGGCGATTGCCGAAGGCCTGGCCAAGCGCATCGTTGAAGGCGATGTGCCCGAAGTGCTGCAGGACGCCACCATCTTCGCGCTCGACATGGGCACGCTGTTGGCCGGCACGCGCTATCGCGGCGATTTCGAAGAGCGGCTGAAGCAGGTCGTCAAGGAGCTCGAGGATTATCCCGGCGCCGTGCTGTTCATCGACGAGATCCACACGGTGATCGGGGCCGGCGCCACGTCAGGCGGCGCGATGGATGCGTCGAACCTGTTGAAGCCGGCGCTGTCTTCGGGTGCCATCCGCTGCATCGGCTCGACCACTTACAAGGAGTTCCGCCAGTTCTTCGAGAAGGACCGCGCTCTGGTGCGGCGCTTCCAGAAGATCGACGTCAACGAGCCGACCATCGAGGACGCCATCGAGATCATGAAGGGCCTCAAGCCCTATTATGAGGAATTCCACAAGGTGAAGTTCACCAACGAGGCGATCAAGGCTTCGGTGGAACTGTCGGCCCGCTACATCAACGACCGCAAGCTGCCGGACAAGGCGATCGACGTGATCGACGAGACCGGCGCCTCGCAGATGCTGGTGCCGGAAGCCAAGCGCAAGAAGACGATCGGCATCAAGGAGATCGAAGCCACGATCGCCACGATGGCCCGCATCCCGCCGAAGACGGTTTCGGCAGACGACGAGAAGGTGCTGCAAGGCCTCGACATCGAGCTGAAGCGCGTCGTCTATGGCCAGGACACCGCCATCACCGCGCTGACCTCGGCGATCAAGCTGGCGCGTGCCGGCCTGCGCGAACCGGAAAAGCCGATCGGCTCCTACCTGTTCTCAGGCCCGACCGGCGTCGGCAAGACCGAAGTCGCCAAGCAGTTGGCTGCCTCGCTCGGCGTCGAGCTGATCCGCTTCGACATGTCGGAATATATGGAACGCCACACCGTCTCGCGGTTGATCGGCGCGCCTCCCGGCTATGTCGGCTTCGACCAGGGCGGTCTGCTCACCGACGGGGTCGACCAGCATCCGCACTGCGTGCTCTTGCTGGATGAAGTTGAGAAGGCGCATCCGGACCTGTTCAACATCCTGTTGCAGGTCATGGACCACGGCAAGCTGACCGACCACAACGGCAAGCAGATCGACTTCCGCAATGTCATCCTTATCATGACCACCAATGCGGGCGCATCCGATGCGCAGCGCGCGGCGATCGGTTTCGGATCGACCAAGCGCGAAGGCGACGATGTCGAGGCCATCAACCGGTTGTTCACGCCGGAGTTCCGCAACCGTCTCGATGCGATCATCCCGTTCGGCTCGCTGCCGGTGCCGGTCATCCATCAGGTGGTGCAGAAGTTCGTCATGCAGCTCGAGGCCCAGCTCTCCGAGCGGGGCGTCACCTTCGACCTGTCGCCGGACGCGATCGCCTGGCTGGCCGACAAGGGCTACGATGAACGCATGGGTGCGCGGCCGCTCGGCCGGGTCATCCAGGAGCACATCAAGAAGCCGTTGGCCGACGAGGTGCTGTTCGGCAAGCTCAAGAAGGGCGGCACGGTGCGCGTCACTGTCGAGAAGAAGGAAACCGGCGAAACCGGCCTGAAGCTCGAATCGCTGGCCGACGAAGCCCCGGTGCAGCCGAAGCAGGAGCCGGAAGAGGCGCCGAAAGCCCGCAAGGCGGTGGCCAAGAAGCCCGTCGCCAAGAAGGCGGTGTCGCAGAAGCCTCAACCCAAGGGCAAGGACGAGCCTGAGCCGAAGGGCAAGGATGGCGGCAAGCGCAGCCTGGTGCCGCAACTGCCGCGCAAGAGCTAAAAAGTTCGCCAATGAAAAAAGCCCGCTTCATGAACTGACCCCATAAAGTTGGACGGTTCATTGAGTTGGTAGGTTTAAGGGCTGGTTCCTGTATTGCACAGGGGCCAGCCCTTTCAGTTTCAGTTTGATGCGGCGGTGGTTGTAATAGTCGATGTAGTCCGCGATGGCGTCGTCCAGGCTTTGAACGGAAGGTTCCGGGATGGAAGAGCTCGGATTTGAGGATGGCAAAGAAGCTCTCCATTGGGGCGTTGTCGAGGCAATTGCCTTTGCGTGACATGCTCTGTTGGAGGCCTCTGGCTTCCAGCCTGCGTTGGAATGCCGACATCTGATACTGCCATCCCTGATCGGAATGCAGGATCGGCCGCTCGTCCTCATTGAGTCGGGCGAGGGCTTTGGTCAGCATATTATCCACCATTTTGAAGCGTGGCCGCCGCGCCGTCTCGAACGCGACGATCTCGCCATTGTAGAGATCCATGACCGGGGACAGATAGAGCTTGTCGCCGGCCAGGCTGAACTCCGTCACGTCGGTCACCCATTTGCGGTTGGCGCGGTCGGCGCCGAACTTGCGCTCCAGATCGGGAGCGGTCCGCCCAGCCTCGCCCCTGTAGGAGCGATACTTCTTCGGCCTGACCAGCGACTTCAATCCCATCCCGGCCATCAGCCTCTGGACGGTCTTGTGGTTGACGCGCCGGCCCAACCGGTGCAGTTGCGCAGTCACCCGGCGATAGCCGTAGCGACCCTTGTGGCTGTCGAAGATGGCCTTGATCGCCGCCTTCAGCGCCGCATGGCGGTCCGAGCGCTTCGCTGCTTTCTGTCTGTAATAGAACGTGCTGCGCGCAAGCTTCGCCAGTTCGAGCAGCCCCTCAAGCGCATCGCCGTGAGGCGCGCGCCACCTCAACCGTTCAGCGCTGCCCGGATCCTGGCCGCGTTCTCCGTCAGCACTTCGGGCTTCTCCATCTGCCCCGTATGCGGCTTGAGGGCGATGCCTTCGAACCGCGGGATGACATGGACATGAAGGTGATAGACGGTCTGGCCAGACGCCGGTTCGTTGAACTGCAGGATGGTGACCCCGTCAGCGCCGAAAGCCTTTTTGACCGCCAGCGCCACCTTCTGGACCGTGGTGAACAGCCGGCCGAGCGTCGCCGGATCGGCGTCGAGCAGATTGCGCGACGGTGCTTTGGGCACCACCAGCGTGTGACCGGGGCCTTGCGGCATCACATCCATGAAGGCGACCACGGCATCATCCTCGTAGACGCGGTGCGACGGGATTTCGCCGCGCAGGATCTTCGCGAAGATATTGCTGGGGTCGTAGGCCTCGGTCATGGCGGCGCTCCGGGAGTATGCTCCCGGTGTAGCGAAGCTGTCCCGGACCGGCAAGATGGTCCGGCGATATCGACAGGCGAGGGCAGGGGCGGATCGCTATTCCTCAAGATCCTTGCGGAACGGCGTATGCTCTTCCAGGATTTCGCCCATCCGCTCGACCTCGCGGCGTTCCCGCCGGAGATAGTCGGCCACAGCGTTCCGCAGGCCGGGATGTGCGATGTAGTGTGCCGAATGCATGGTCACGGGACGGTAGCCGCGCGCCAGCTTGTGCTCGCCCTGCGCGCCAGCCTCGACCACCTTCAGCTTGCGCTCGATGGCGAAGTCGATGGCCTGATGGTAGCAGACTTCGAAATGCAGGAACGGGTGGTCCTCGATGCAGCCCCAATTGCGGCCGTAGAGCGCACCGGAGCCGATGAAGTTGATGGCGCCGGCGACATAGCGGCCATTGCGCTTGGCCATGATCAACAGGATGTCCTGGGACATGCGCTCGCCGATCAGCGAGAAGAACTTGCGGTTGAGGTAGGGCCGGCCCCATTTGCGGCTGCCCGTATCCATATAGAAGGCGAAGAAATCGTCCCACGCCTTTTCGGTCAGGTCCTTGCCGGTCAGCCGGTCGATCGAGATACCGTTGGCGAGCGCCTCGCGGCGCTCCTTCTTCATCGCCTTGCGCTTGCGCGACGCCAGCGTGGCGAGAAAGTCGTCATAGGTCGAAAAGCCTTCGTTGAAGAAATGGAACTGCTGGTCGGTGCGGTGCAGGAAGCCGGCTGCTTCCAGCGTTGCAACGTCGCTTTCATTGGCGAAGGTGACATGCGCGGAGGACACGCCGAGCTTTTCCGTCACCGCCTTCAGGCCCGCTGCGAGACCGGCCTTCACAATGGCGCTGTCCTCGCCCTTGCTGACCAGCAGGCGAGGGCCGGTGACCGGAGAGAACGGCACGGCGCATTGCAGTTTCGGATAGTAGTTGCCGCCGGCGCGTTCGAACGCATCGGACCAGCCGTGGTCGAAGACATATTCGCCCTGGCTGTGCGATTTGAGATAGCAGGGCACGGCGCCCAGCAATCTGCCTTGGGCATTTTCCAGTCTGAGATGATGACCTTGCCAGCCGGTACGCCGCACGGCGCAGCCGGAATCTTCAAGCGCGCTCAGAAAAGCATATGAAACGAGAGGGTTATAGCCATTTTCTGTGTCGCTGCGGGTTGTGCCGGTAAAGCCGTTCCACTCGTCGCAGGTGAAGGCATTGATGCCGGCGGCGACGCGGATGGAAAACTCCGCATTCGCCGTTTGCCCGTCGCCTTCATCACCTTGATCCATGGGGCTTATTTAAGCTCTGTCGGGGCCGCTACAAGTCACGTTTCAGGCACTTCCATCAGGCGACATTGACCAGATCGGGTTCGAACCCTTCGAACGTCATCTGGTCGGCGTATTTGAAGGTGAGATCCACCGCCGGCTGGTCATGCACCGTCCAGGTGATGACAGGCATTTTAAGCCTTTCGCGCACGAAGCTGACGAACGGGTTCGGCAGATCGCCCGCGGCATAGGAGGTGAAGGCGAGGTCATGCGCCAGCATGGCGAAATGCGCCTCGATCAACTGGTTGTCCTTGCCATAGGCCGTGAGCCCGCCCGGAATTCCTGGCGCATCCCTGGGGAAATCGCGGACCAGCCAATGGTCGAACGACATGATCGCCGCCTTGCCCTTGTAGCGCTCCAGCATCTTGCCGACGCTCGCCACCAGGCCCTCGTCGTAGCCGGGCACGCCCTTCAATTCGATAACCATCGGCACACGGCCATCGACCACGTCGAGCGCTTGCTGCAACGTCGGTATATGGTCCCTGGTGCCGCCGATCTTGAGTGCCGTCATTTCCGCCGCCGTGCGCTGCCAGACGAAGCCGTCCTGGCCGGTCAACCGCCTGAGATCGCCGTCATGAATGATGACGGGGACGCGGTCGGACGACAGATGCACGTCGCATTCGATCGCATAGCCGCGCTCGGCGGCAGCCGCGAAGGCCGACAGCGTGTTTTCCCAGCGCGTCTTGTTCATGTCGTGAAAGCCGCGATGCGCCACCGGGCGGGCGGTCAGCCAGGAAAGGTCGGTCATTGTCTTGGTCCTGCTCATGCGACCTCGAAGACGGCTTCGATTTCCACTGCGGCATTAAGCGGCAGACAGGCGGTGCCGACGGCGGAGCGGGCGTGCTTGCCGCGCTCGCCAAGGGCCGCGACCAGGAAATCGGAGGCGCCATTGGCGACCAGATGCTGCTCGACGAAATCCGGCACTGATGCAACAAAGACGGTGATCTTGACCAGCCGCTGGATTTTTTCGAGATCGCCAAGTGCTGCTTTTGCTTGGGCCAAGACATTGATTGCGCAGTACTTTGCGCCTTCCTTGCCGGTTTCGGTATCGACGTCGCGGCCGAGCAGGCCGCTTGCCTGCAGCTTGCCGTCCTTGAGCGGCAACTGCCCGGCGGTGAACAAAAGATTGCCGGACCTGCAATAGGGCACATAGTTCGCGGCGGGCGCTGCGGCGGCAGGTATCGTCACGCCGAGATCGCTTAGCCGCTTTTCGATTGTTTCACTCATGGTATTTCCCTATTGCTTGGAGACGCCGCGCTGGCCGGGCCGAAATTGCTATTTTTGCCTCGCTTCCGCCACGACTTTTTTTAAGCTGGACCATCTTTACCTGCGGCCTGCCATCAGCTGCGACGATCGGAGCCCCTTTATGCGCGCAACGCGCCTTGCCTTCCACGCCGTTCTCGTTCCGGTGCTGTTCTCGATGGCTCCGGCCTTTGCCGTGCCGGCGCTGCAGGCGCATCGCGCCGTCTACGATCTTACCCTCGACAAGGCGTCGGACCGCTCGGGCATCACCGGCATTTCCGGCCGCATGGTCTATGAGTTCAACGGCTCGCCCTGCGAGGGCTATACGGTAAAATTCCGTTTCGTCACCCAGATCGCCACCGGCGACAACACCAGGCTGACCGACCAGCAGACGACCACGTTCGAGGACGCCGAAGGCAAGACCTTCTCGTTCGTGACCAAATCCTTCGTCGACCAGAACCTCGACAAGGAGGTCAAGGGCACCGCCACGAAAGAGACCAAGGGCCTCAAGGTCGACATCGACAAGCCCGAGAAGAACAGCCTGGAACTCGCCGCCACTCAGTTCCCGACCCAGCATCTGGTCGAACTGATCGGCAAGGCCGAGAAGGGCGAGAATTTCTACGAAACCAGCCTGTTCGACGGTTCGGAGGATGCCAACAAGGTGATGACCACCACCGTCATCGTCGGCAAGAAGGCCGAGGGCGACAAGGCCGACCCCGAAGCGCCGGCGCTGGCCAGGCTTGCCGGCGACAAATACTGGCCGGTCGACATCGCCTATTTCGACGAGACCGACAAATCGGGCGAAGAGGTGCCGGAATACCGCATCAGCTTCAAGCTGCACGAGAACGGCATCACCCGCGACCTCACAATGGACTATGGCGAGTTCTCGATGACCGGAAAGCTGGTCAACCTGTCGCTGTTCGATCAGACCAAGCCTTGCCCGGTCTCGAAATAGCAACAATGCGGCGCTGGCCACGGCAGACTTGATGGCAGTTCCCGATGGCGGTCTATGTCGATGCGGCGATCTGGAAATGGGCCGGCCATCGCTGGTGCCACCTGATGGCCGACGATACGGACGAACTGCATCGTTTCGCCGCCGAGCTTGGCGTCAAGCGTTCGTCCTACCAGGGGCCGCCCAGGACATCGGCGCCGCACTATGACATAACCGGCTTCGAGCGCGACCGGGCGGTGCGGCTCGGCGCCATCGAATGCAGCCGCGAGGAGATCGTTGCGATCTTCAGGCGCGTACGGGTACCCAACGGAAAGGGCCGATCGTGACGCTAACGGCATTCCTGGCTTATTGCCTTGCCATCACACTTGCCGCCGCCACGCCGGGACCGGCGATGTTCACGGTGATCACCAACGGCGTGGCACGCGGCTTCCTGCGTGCGTTCGTCGCCGGAATGGGCATTGCCGCCGGTGATGCCGTGCTGGTCACCCTGGCACTGCTCGGGCTGGTGGCGCTGGCCCAGACCTTCGAATGGGTGTTTCTCCTGTTGAAATACGCCGGTGCGGCCTACCTGATTTTCCTCGGCATCAAGATGTGGCGGGCCGCGGCCGCGCAATCGGCCGCGCAAGGAATCCCCCAAACCGGATTGTCGCGGTCGTTCCTGCTTGGCGCCTCCGTGGCGCTCGGCAACCCGAAGGCGATCCTGTTCCACGCCTCGATCATGCCGCTGATCCTCAACCTCGACACCATGACGTTTGCCGACGGCCTGCTGGTGGTGGCAGTCGTCGTCGGCGCCAATATTCTCACCATGGGCATCTACGCCGCGCTGGCGGGCAGGGCATCCGGCTGGCTCAGGACGCCCGAACGCATGCGGCTGATTAACCGGTTCGCCGGCAGCGCCATGATCGGCACCGGAGCGCTGATTGCCGCACGCTGAGCGATGAAGCACCTCACCGCTTGCGTTTGCAGCGCTTCCCCTCTATATGCGCGCTCATTCCACACACGGACTTTGGTGTCTGCCCGGGAGAAATCCGGCTGAAACCTCCGGTGGCGTTCGAGGACAAAGTCCAAAAATGCCTGTGTCCGTGGAGGCTAACCGGAAAAGGAACTAAGAATGGCACTGCCTGATTTCAGCATGCGCCAGCTTTTGGAAGCTGGCATTCACTTCGGCCACCAGACCCACCGCTGGAACCCGAAGATGGCGCCTTACATCTACGGCGCCCGCAACAACATCCACATCATCGACCTGTCGCAGACGGTGCCTTTGCTGCACCAGGCTCTGAAGCAGGTTTCCGACACCGTTGCCAAGGGCGGCCGCGTGCTGTTCGTCGGCACCAAGCGCCAGGCGTCCGACATCGTCGCCGACGCCGCACAGCGTTCGGCCCAATACTATGTCAACTCGCGTTGGCTCGGCGGCATGCTGACCAACTGGAAGACGATCTCGAATTCGATCCAGCGCCTGCGCAAGCTCGACGAGATGCTGGCCGGTGAGGCCCAGGGCCTGACCAAGAAGGAACGCCTGAACCTCGACCGCGAGCGCGAGAAGCTCGACAAGGCGCTCGGCGGTATCAAGGACATGGGCTCGACCCCCGACCTGATGTTCGTCATCGACACCAACAAGGAAGCGATCGCCATTCTCGAGGCCAAGCGCCTCGGCATTCCGGTCGTCGCCATCATCGATTCGAACTGCGATCCGGACAAGATCGACTTCCCGATCCCCGGTAATGACGACGCGGCGCGCGCCATCCAGCTCTATTGCGACCTGATCGCCAAGGCTGCCATCGACGGCATCGCCCGCCAGCAGGGCGCGCTCGGCGTCGACATCGGCGCCTCGGTCGAAGCTCCGGTCGAACCGGCGCTTGATCCGGCTCCGGCCCCGGCTGCGGACGCTCCGGAAGCTTGACAGTCGAAGGCCGGTTGCGGCCTTCATCATTCTCATATTTGGCACGCTAGACGGACGCATCACCGAGTACCGGTGGTGCGTCGGTGCATTTAAAACAAAGAGGCGACAATGAGCATTTCGGCTGCACAGGTCAAAGAACTCCGCGACTTGACCGGCGCGGGCATGATGGACTGCAAGGCGGCGTTGACCGAGACCAACGGCAACATCGAAGAGGCCGTCGACTGGCTGCGCAAGAAGGGCATTTCCAAGGCCGACAAGAAGGCTGGCCGTACTGCCGCCGAAGGCCTGATCGGCGTCGACTCCGGCGTCCGCGAGGCCGCCATCGTCGAGGTTAACTCCGAGACCGATTTCGTGGCCCGCAACGAGCAGTTCCAGGAGATCGTTCGCAATGTCGCCAAGGTCGCGCTTGCTTATGGCACGACGGAGGCTGTCTCTGCCGCAAAGTATCCGGGTTCGGACAAGTCGGTCACCGACACCATCAAGGACGCCGTTGGCACCATTGGCGAGAACATGAGCTTCCGCCGTTCGGCCAAGCTCACCGTCCCGCACGGTGCTGTCGCAACCTACGTCCACAATGCGGTTGCCGATGGTCTTGGCAAGCTCGGCGTTCTGGTCGCGATCGAGACGACGGGCAATGAGCATGCCGCCAACGCCTTTGGCCGCCAGGTCGCCATGCATGTCGCTGCCACCAACCCGCTGGCGTTGACCGCCGAGCAGATCGATCCGGCAGCGGTCGAGCGCGAGAAGGCGATCTTCGCCGACCAGGCGCGCCAGTCCGGCAAGCCGGAAGCGATCATCGAAAAGATGGTCGAAGGCCGCCTGCGCAAGTTCTACGAGGAAGTCGTGCTCCTCAAGCAGGCCTTCGTGCTCAATCCCGACATCACTGTCGAGCAGGCGCTGAAGGATGCCGAGAAGGACATCGGCGCTCCGGCCAAGATCTCCGCCTATCTGCGCTTTGCGCTGGGCGAAGGCATCGAAAAGGAAGAGACCGATTTCGCGGCGGAAGTCGCGGCGGCGGTGAAGAAGTAGTTTTAAAAATAGCCCCTAAAAGGGCTTCTCAGCTCAGGCAACTCGGCCGGGTGTCCGCAAGGATGCTCGGCCGATTTCTTGTGCGGTGTCGATGAAGGCCCTGAGCTTTGGCGCCGTCGACGCCCTGCGCGGGAAGTAAAGGAAGAGGCCGGGCTCCTCGATCGCCGTTTGCGGCAGGATCTGAACGAGGCGGCCGGCGGCCAATTCCGCGCGCACCAGCGGCTCGAACACATAGGTCAGCCCGACGCCGGCAAGCGCAAGGTCGATCGCGGCCAGCGAATCGGTGACGATGACCGTACCCTTCGTCTCGGCCACCACATCCTTGCCGTCCTCGGTCAGGTCCCAGCGATAGAGTGCGCCGGAGCGCACAAGCCGGTAGCCGATGCAATTGTGGTCCGAAAGATCCGCCACACCGCGCGGACGGCCATGCCGGCCGACATAGGCGGGGGAGGCGACGATCACGGCGTTGAATGGCGGCGTCAGCCGGACCGTGACCATGTCCTGTGCGATCATCTCGCCCAGCCGGATGCCGGCATCAAAACCCTCGCCGACAATGTCCACCAGCCCCTGGTCGGTGAGCAATTCGATGGTCACATCAGGATAGCGTTCAGCCATCGCGGCGGCCACGGGAGTGACGGCAAGTGGAACGGCGATGTTGGGAACGTTCAACCTGAGCAAGCCGGAGGGCCGGCCCTTGATGGCTCGGATGCGGTCCATCCGGTCGGCGATATCCTGGAGGGCAGGGGCTGCCGTGTCCACCAGCGCCTTGCCGGCTTCCGTCAGCGAGACGCTGCGCGTGGTGCGCGCAAACAGCGGCTGGCCGATCCGCTCCTCCACGAGGCGCACCGCATGGCTGACGGCAGATGGGGACATGCCCAGTTCGGCCGCGGCAAGCGCAAAGCCGCCGCGTCGGGCAACGGCGACGATGACAGGCAAATGACTGAGCAGATCCCGGTCCATTCATGCATGATATCGCATAGTCCTTGCGAACACTTCAATCTTCTCGATGCCGACAGGCTGACCCATATTGCCATCACCGATGCACAAAGGAGAAGAGAGATGGATGCCTTGAAACACGCTACCTTCGCCGCAGGCCTTGCCCTAGCGCCGGTCGATGCCGGCGGCGCCGAGCCGTCCGGTTGGCGCGCGCTCGCCGACGAACGCGCCGTCATCCGCATCGCCGACGCCATCGACCGTGCCGTCGATGCGCAGGACTGGAAGCTTGCCCGCTCCTATTTCGCCGAGCGTGTCACCGTCGACTTCAGCAGCCTGTCAGGACAGCCTGCCGCCACCATCCCCTCCGACAATCTGATCGGTACCTGGGCCGGCAACCTCAGGGGCAGCAAGACCAGCCTGCATCTGCGCACCAATCACCAGGTGATCTTTGAGGCGGACGCGGCGACCGTCTCTTCGAACGGCTATGCCTGGAACCGGATGGAAGGCAATGGCGACCCGCTGTGGGAAGTCTGGGGCACCTACGAGCACCATCTGGTTCGCTCCGGGACCGGCTGGAAAGTCGACGGCTTCGTTTTCCGCGCCACGCATGAGCGCGGCAATCCCTGGGTCAAGATGACGCCTGGCCAGTGAGCCGGCGTCAAGAAATCAGGATAGGAAAAACACCATGACCATGAGCTATTACACACTGGGCAACAGCGGCCTGCGCGTCAGCCGGCTGGCACTGGGCACCATGACCTTTGGCACCGAATGGGGCTGGGGCGCGGACAGGGAAACCGCGCGCGCCATGGCCGACGCCTATGTCGAGGCCGGCGGCAATTTCTTCGACACCGCCGACCTCTACACCGGCGGCACAGCCGAAACCTGGCTCGGCGAATTCATCGCCGAGCGAGGCTTGCGCGACAGAGCGGTGATCGCCACGAAATTCACCTTCAACGCGGAGCCCGGCAATCCGAACGCCGGCGGCAATGGCCGCAAGAACATCTTGCGCGCCGTGGACGCTTCCCTGAAGCGGTTGGGCACTGATTATATCGACCTCTACCTCCTCCATGTCTGGGACGGGCTGACGCCGGCCGAGGAGGTCATGCGCACGATGGATGATCTCGTGCGTGCGGGCAAAATTCGCCATGTCGGCCTGTCCGATGTGCCGGCCTGGTATGCTGCCCGCGCGCAGACGATCGCCGAGTGGCGCGGCTACGAGCCGGTGTCGGCCCTGCAGCTTGAATATTCGCTGGCGGAGCGTTCGATCGAAAATGAGTTCGTGCCCTTCGGCACCCGCCATGGCGCAGGAATCATGGTGTGGAGCCCGCTGGCCAGCGGGCTGCTCAGCGGCAAGTACCGGCCGACGCAGGAAGGCCATGCCGGCCGGCTCGACGGCTTTCGCAACACCACTCATCCGGGGTTCCAGAAGTTCACCGAGCGCAACTGGGCGATCGTGGCGGAGCTCGAAAAAGTTGCCGCCGAACTCGGACGCAGCATGGCGCAGGTCGCGCTCAACTGGGTGGCAACGCAACCGGGCATCGCCACCGTGATTCTTGGCGCCACCAAGCTGGCGCAGTTGCAGGACAATCTGGCGGCGTTGGATTCACTTTACCCGCCGAGCTTCGCGCGCGGCTGGATACGGTCAGCAAGACACCGCCGCCATTCCCGTACGCCTATTTCGGTTCCGACATACAAGCCCGGGTTACCGGCGGCGCCGTGACCGGCGACAAGCCGTTGGGTTATGCGCCGCCGCTGCTGGTCGACGGCGACGCCGTCAGCATCACCAGCAACTGACGGGCCGCGACGGGAAGGCGGAATTGGGCGAGGGGCGGCGCGGGCCCGCGCGGGGCCCTTCGTGTATCGGAACTCGGCATCGCGCCAGCGGCGGCGCCCGCGCGAGGGCGGCCTGCCCAGGCTGCCATACGCAACAATGACGAGGTCCAGATGACGGCAAAGCCCCTCTATCGACGTGTCCTGCTGAAAGCGTCGGGCGAAGCGTTGATGGGCGAGCAGCATTTCGGCATCGATGTCTCGGTGGTCGACCGAATCGCCGCCGACATCGCCGAAGCCCGCGCACTTGGTATCGAGGTCGGCGTCGTCATTGGCGGCGGCAATATCTTTCGCGGCGTGGCGGTGGCATCCAAGGGCGGCGACCGTGTCACCGGCGACCACATGGGCATGCTGGCCACCGTCATCAACTCGCTGGCGCTGCGCACCTCGCTGAACAAGATCGGCGTCGACGCCGTCGTGCTGTCGGCCATAGCCATGCCCGAACTTTGCGAGAGTTTTTCCCAGCGCCAGGCCACCGCCTATATGAACCAGGGCAAGGTCGTCATTTTCGCCGGCGGCACCGGCAATCCGTTCTTCACCACCGATTCGGCCGCGGCCTTGCGCGCCGCCGAGATCGGCGCCGACGCGCTGTTCAAGGGCACCCAGGTCGACGGCGTCTATTCGGCCGATCCCAAGAAGGATCCGAATGCGACCCGCTTCGAGCGCATCAGCCATGCCGAAGTCATCAACAAGGGCCTTTCGATCATGGATACCGCCGCAATTGCACTTGCGCGCGAAAACAACATCCCGATAATCGTCTATTCGATCCACGAAAAAGGTGGTTTCGGCGATATTCTGCGGGGCGGCGGCCGTTGCACGATCGTCGCCGACGAGTGACCCGGAGTATACTCTCCTAAAAAGGGGATCAGTTTTCGAAAGCGGGTCCGAATATAGGCCCTAAGCACTGAACCCGGATCAAACGGGTCGAGGAGACTAAGATGAGTGGTGAGTTCGACGACCTCAAGCGGCGCATGGATGGCGCGATCGCCGCCTTCAAGCACGATCTGGCTTCGCTGCGCACCGGCCGTGCCTCCAGCAATCTGCTCGACGCCATCCAGGTCCAGGCCTACGGCACCACCATGCCCATCAACCAGGTGGCGAACGTGTCGGTGCCGGAGCCGCGCATGATCTCGGTTTCGGTATGGGACAAGTCGATGGTCGGCGCGGTCGACCGTGCCATCAGAGAATCCAATCTCGGCTTCAATCCGATCGTCGACGGCACCAATCTCAGAATTCCGCTGCCCGAGCTCAACGAGCAGCGCCGCAAGGAACTGGTCAAGATTTCGCATGGCTACGCCGAGAACGCCCGCGTTGCGGTGCGCCATGTCCGTCGCGACGGCATGGACTTCTTGAAGAAGGCGGAAAAGGACGGCGACATCAGCGAGGACGATCAGCGCAAGCGCTCCGATCAGGTCCAGAAGCTGACCGACGAAACGATCAGCACCATCGATCACCTGCTTTCCGATAAGGAAGCTGAAATCATGCAGGTCTAGGGTCGGCCCACACCGGCCCGAAAGCGAGACAATGGCAACGCCCGCGCATGTCGCGATCATCATGGATGGAAACGGACGCTGGGCCAAAGCGCGCGGCATGCCGCGGCTTGCCGGCCATCGCGCCGGCGTCGAAGCGCTGCGCAAGACGGTGCGCGCCGCGCCCGGTCTCGGCATTTCCTTCCTGACCGTCTACGCCTTTTCGTCGGAAAACTGGTCGCGGCCCAAGGCCGAAGTGAGCGACCTGATGGGGCTTTTGAAGCTGTTCATCCGCCGCGATCTGGCCGAACTGCACCAGAACGGCGTGCGCGTCAGGATCATCGGTGACAGGGCGGGGCTGCAGCCGGACATCAGGGGCCTGCTCGAAGAGGCCGAATCGCTGACTGCGCGCAATGAATCGCTGACCTTGGTCATCGCCTTCAACTATGGCGGGCGCGACGAGATCGTGCGCACGGCACGCAAGCTCGCAGCCGCAGTGGCGCGCGGCGAGATCGACGCAGAGGCGATCACGGCAGACACTTTTGCCGGCGCCCTCGACACCGCAGGCATTCCCGATCCGGAGCTGGTCATCCGCACCAGTGGCGAGCTTCGGCTGTCGAACTTCCTTCTGTGGCAGGCAGCCTACAGCGAACTGGTTTTTCTGCCTTGCTACTGGCCTGACTTCAGCCGCGAACACCTGGCCGACGCATTGCGCGATTTTGCTGGCCGCGAGCGCCGTTTTGGCGGGCTTGCCGCTCAAGATGTCGCTGCCTCGTGATCGGCGGCGGGATGAACAATCTTCAGCTTCGCATCGTCTCGGCGCTGGTGCTGGCCGCAATAGCGCTTGGCCTGACCTGGTTGGGAGGGCTGTGGTTCCGCCTGCTTTGCGCCGGGATATCGGCGGTCATCTTCTATGAATGGGCGCGCATGTCGCGCCCCTTGGCCGGTGCGACCCTCGGCTTCATTCCCGAAGCGCTGCTTCTGGTTTTCGTCGTCGCCCTGGTTGCAGGCGTGCCGGCATCGTGGCTTCTGTCTCTTGTCCTGGCCATGGTTGTGGTCGCTGCTGTCGGCGCCCGTATGCGTGGAGCGGCGCAATGGGATGCAGCCGGTCTTGCCTACGCGGCTTTGTCCGGCTTATCGCTGGCGCTGCTGCGCGGCGGCGACCATCCCGGCCTGGTCGCAATCCTGTTTCTGTTCGCCGTGGTCTGGGCGACCGACATCTTCGCCTATTTCGTCGGCCGCTCCGTCGGTGGGCCCAAGCTCGCGCCATCTATATCCCCCGGCAAGACGCAGAGCGGCGCACTTGGCGGCGCTGTCGGCGGCGTGGCCGCCGGCGTGCTTCTGGCTGCCGCCGCCGGGGCCGGCAATCTTGGCGTCCTCGCCTTGGTTGCGCTGGTGCTGTCGATTGTTGCCCAGGCTGGCGATCTCTTCGAATCCTGGGTCAAGCGCCGCCACGGCCGCAAGGATTCAAGCGCGTTGATACCCGGGCATGGCGGTGTCATGGACAGGGTGGACGGGCTTGTCGCGGCGGCTTTTGCCCTATACGTGATCGGCTGGATTTCGGCGGGCGCCGATCATCCGGCGCAGGGGCTGTTTCCGGCTTGAGTGATATTTCACGGCGAAGAAATGGCGCACGCCACGGATTCGCCTGGATTGATGTCACAGTCGCGGCGACACCTTTTGCCGCGGGTGAATTTGAGGGCACGACTTGAACGAAATTCTTCACGCGTTTTTCAGCACGGAAGGCTTTGTCCTCGGCACGCTGGTGCCGTTTCTGTTCGTGCTGACCGTGGTCGTCTTCATTCACGAAATGGGACATTACCTGGTCGGCCGCTGGTGCGGCATTGGCGTGAAGGCCTTTTCGATCGGCTTCGGCCCCGAACTTCTCGGCTTCAACGACAGCCACGGCACGCGCTGGAAGCTCTGCGCCATACCGCTCGGCGGTTATGTCAAATTCGTCGGCGACATGAGCGCCACGTCGAGCCAGCCGAGTTCGGAAGATCTGGAAACGCTGACTGACGCTGAACGCAAGGTCGCCTTCCACACGCAGCCGATCTGGAAACGCGCCGCCACGGTGGTGGCCGGACCGCTGTTCAACTTCCTTTTGACCATTGCCGTCTTTGCCGTGCTGTTTTCCCTCTATGGCCGCCCTGTGTTTGAGCCGATGGTGGCGGCGGTCACCGCCGGCAGTCCAGCCGAAAGGGCCGGCATTTTGCCAGGCGACCGATTCGTCGCCGTCGACGGCAGCAAGGTTGAGACCTTCGCCGACGTCCAACGCCTGGTCTCAGGCCGCGGCGGCGACGCCATCACCTTCACCATGTTGCGCGACGGCAAGGAGGTCACCGTCGTCGCGACGCCGGAGCCGATGGAGCAGCTGGACGCGCTGGGCAACAAGGTCAAGGTGGCCGTCATCGGCGTCGTCAACAACAAGGATGTCGGCCAGCCCAGGCTGATCACCTACAGCCCTGTCGGAGCAGTCGGCGCCGCGGTCGAGGAGACGGGGCACGTCATTCAGCGCACCGGCCAGTTCCTGCAGCGATTCGTTGTCGGCCGCGAAGACAAATGCCAGCTGGGCGGCCCCATCAAGATCGCCAAGATGTCGGGGCAGGCGGCAAAGCTGGGCTTCCTATGGCTGGTGCAACTCGTCGCCGGGCTATCGGTCGGGATCGGAATTCTGAACCTTTTGCCGATTCCCCCCCTCGACGGCGGCCACCTCCTGTTCTACGCACTCGAAGCCGTTTTCCGGCGTCCGGTATCGGAGCGGATGATGGAAATGGGATACCGGGCCGGCCTCTTTCTGGTGTTGGGATTTATGGGCTTCGTCTTCTGGAACGATCTGTTTGGGTGCTGAAATCATGAAGAAATTTGGCTTCAGCACCGGCAATGTTGAGACGCCGTTTACCATGCACGGGGGTATGCGTGACGCGAAAGCCACGCATCAGGGTTAAGTAATTACAAATTAACCTGAAGCCTTGCGTGTAGGGAAAATCCGGTTAATACGGTAGGAGAAATTACCGCACGTCCGGTTTTCTCGCCGTGGGGACTTCGAGAAAAGGTACAAAAGCCCGATGAAGGCAGCATCCAAATTTTTGAGCGCCGCGTCCGCGGTGGCTATGTCCGCCGCTCTGGTTGTACCAGGTGCGCTCGCCGTGCAGTTCGTTGCCACATCTGCGGCGCAGGCAGCCGTTGTCTCGAGAGTCGAGGTCAGCGGCAACCAGCGTGTCGACGCCGACACCATCCGCAACTACATCACGATCAAGCCGGGCAAGGCGTTTTCCAGCGCCGATATCGACGATGCGGTCAAGGCGCTGTTCGGCACCGGGCTGTTCTCGGACGTGCAGATCAATCAGGTCGGTTCGACGCTGGTAGTCAAGGTTGCCGAATACCAGGTCGTCAACCAGGTTCTGTTCCAGGGCAACAAGAAGCTCAAGGACAACGCGCTGGCAGTCGCCGTGCAGTTGAAGCCGCGCGGGACGTTCTCGCAGGCAACGCTGGACTCCGATGTCGAGGCGGTAAAGGCTGCCTACAGGCGAATTGGCCGGGATGACGCCGCTGTCACGACGCAGATCATGGATCTCGGCGACAACCGCGTGAACGTGGTCTTCAACATCAACGAAGGCGGCCGCACCAAGATCGCCGCTGTCAATTTCGTCGGCAACAGCGCCTATTCGAGCCGCCGCCTGTCCGACGTCATCGCAACCAAGCGCTCGAGCTTCTTGTCCTTCGTGCTGCGTGACGACGTCTATGACGAGGACAAGCTCCGCGCCGACCAGGAATCGCTGCGCCGCTTCTATTACAATCACGGCTATGCCGACTTCCAGGTGGTCTCAGCCGTCGGCGAGCTCGACGACACGACCAACCAGTACACCGTTACCATCACCGTCCAGGAAGGCGACCGCTATACGTTCGGCGACGTCAGCGTCGAGAGCACCATTCCCGAAGTCGACTCGAAGGCGCTGGAATCGGTGGTTCAGACCCACAAGGGCGACGTCTACAACGCCAAGAATGTCGAGGACACCATCATCGCGCTGACCGAAAAGGTCGCGGGTTCGGGCTATGCCTTCGCCCAGGTGACACCGCGCGGTGATCGCAACTTCGAGAACCACACCATTTCGGTCGTCTATACGATCGACCAGGGCACCAAGGCCTATATCGAGCGCATCGAAATCCGCGGCAACGACCGCACGCGCGACTATGTCATTCGTCGTGAGTTCGATGTCAGCGAAGGCGACGCCTTCAACCAGGTACTCATCCAGCGCGCGAAGAAGCGGCTGGAAAAGCTAGATTACTTTGAGAAAGTCGACGTTTCGACTGTCCCGGGTTCTGAGCCAGACCAGGTCGTGCTCGTGGTTGACGTAGTCGAGAAATCGACCGGCGAGTTCTCGGTTGGCGCAGGATATTCGACCGGTGGCGACACTGCGGGTCCGTCCGTCGAAGGTTCGGTCGCGGAGCGCAACTTCCTCGGTCGCGGCCAGTACATCAAGGTTTCGGCGGGTGGTGGCAAGAATTCGCGCGACTACAGCCTGTCCTTCACCGAGCCCTATTTCCTCGGGCGCCGTATCGCTGCCGGCTTCGACATCTTCCAGCAGACACGCAACTACGACCACTATGACAGCGAGACGCTGGGTGCGACGGTGCGCTTCGGCCTGCCGATCACCGACAACATCTCGACGCAGTTGGCGTACAATATCGCCCAGGAGAAGTACAAGCTCGACGACGGTTGCGATAACAATCCTGCCGTCCCGGGCAACGCCCCTGGCGACGGGATTCCCGACGCGGACTGCAACGTATCTGCGGCAATCGTCCAGGGAATTGATGAAAGCCCTTGGATCAAGTCGTCGGTCAGCCTTGGGTTGGTCTACAACACCATCGATGACATGAAGAGCCCGCATGAAGGCATCTACGCCACCACGACCATGGAAGTTGCCGGCCTTGGTGGCGATGCCAAATTCGTAAAGGTTACCGGTCGTGGGACTGTCTACCAGACGTTGTCCGAACAGCTGGACCTGGTCGGCCTGATCTCAGGCGGCGCCGGCCATATCCAAGGCTTCGGCGGTGACGGCCTGCGTATCTTCGATCAGTTCCAGAGCAGCGACCGCATGATCCGCGGCTTCGAGTATGGTGGCATCGGTCCTGCGGATATTGCAACGGGTGACCACCTCGGCGGCACCACCTATTTCAATGCGTCGGCGGAAGCTCAGTTCCCGATACCGGTCATTCCGGAAAGCTTTGGTGTGCGCGGCGCCGTGTTTGCTGATGCCGCCACACTGTATGGCAGCAAGATTAACGTCGCCGGGGTTACTCAAGCTTCAACTGATCTAGAGTTGCGCGCTTCGGTTGGTGTCGGCTTGTTGTGGTCATCGCCTTTCGGCCCGATCCGCATTGACTACGCGATGCCCGTCAAGAAGGAAAAGACCGACGACGTGCAGGAATTCAACTTCGGCATGTCGAGCCGCTTCTGATGCGTGGGTAACGATGCTTCCGGGCCGTTGGGGTCCGGAAGAGAATTGATCCGACCTAGCTGGATATTGCTTCTGGAATGACCGATCCGGTGTTCTTCGCGCCATCACGCCGGTATACGGCTGGCGAAGTCGCGAATCTGACCGGCGCATCGCTTGTCGATTCCGATTTTGCCCACATATCGATCGATGCGTTGGCGCCAGCCAATGAAGGCGGCGAGGGTGCGCTCGTCTTCGTCGACGGCAAGCGCAATTTCGCGCTGATGCAGTCGCTGAAGGCGGCGGCCGTGTTTTGTCCCGCCGAGTTCGCGGGCAAGGCGCCGGCAGGCATTGCGGTTCTGGTTCATCCGCGCCCGCAGCAGGCCTTCGCCATGATCGGCCGGCTGCTGTTCCCGACGGCGGCTACGCCGGGACCGATGACCAGCGAAACCGGGGTCTCGCCGCAAGCTCATGTCGATGCCTCGGCGCATATCGAGGCCGGGGCGATCATCGAGGCCGGAGCGGTCATCGGCCCCCGCGCTTCCATCGGCAGCGGAACGGTCATTGCCCCCCACGCCGTTATCGGCCCCTCCTGCCAGATCGGCCGTGACGGCTACATTGGGCCGGGTGTCAGTGTTCAGTATGCGCTGATCGGCAACCGCGTCATCATTCATGGCGGCGCCAGGATAGGCCAGGACGGCTTCGGCTTTGTCGGCGGCGCCAAAGGCCCTGAGCGTGTGCCGCAGGTCGGCCGCGTCATCATCCAGGACGATGTCGAAATCGGCTCGAACACGACCGTCGATCGCGGCGCCATGTCGGATACGGTCATCGGTCAGGGCACCAAGATCGACAATCTGGTGCAGATCGCCCATAACGTTCGCATCGGCCGCAATTGCATTATTGCCGGGCTCTCTGGTATTTCCGGCTCCGTCACCGTCGGTGATGGTGTCACCATGGGCGGCGGCGTTGGCCTTGCCGATCATTTGACCATCGGATCAGGGGCCAAGCTTGCTGCAAGAAGCGGGTTCATGAGCAACGTGCCGGCGGGCGAGATCTGGGGAGGCTATCCGGCGCAGCCGATGGCGGAAGCCATGCGCGAGATCGCCATGCTGAGGAAGCTCGCCAGGACGCGCAAGCAGGGCGAAGGGGGAAGTAGCTGAGATGGTGCCGGCGACGCTCGAAGCGGTCGATATATTGGGGTTGATGAAGCTTTTACCGCATCGCTATCCCTTCCTGATGATCGATCGCATCATCGAAATCGACGGCAATGATTCTGCCATCGGCATCAAGAACGTGACCATCAATGAGCCGCATTTCCAGGGCCATTTCCCGGATCAGCCGGTGATGCCGGGCGTGCTCATCGTCGAGGCCATGGCGCAGACCGCCGGCGCGATCTGCATCCGTAACCTCAACACGGAAAAGCCGTCGCTGGTCTATTTCCTGACCATCGATAATGCGAAATTCCGCAAACCGGTCGTCCCGGGCGACCAGTTGAAAATCCACGTCAAGAAAATCAAGATGCGCGGCAACCTGCTCAAATTCGCCTGCGAGGCCATGGTGGAGGGCACAAAGGCCGCCGAAGCCGAGATCTCGGCAATGATGGTTACCGGCTGACGGTTCGAAATGCTCATGAAAATACAGACTTCAATCCACCCCTCGGCCGTCATCGAGGCCGGCGCGCAGATCGGCGAAGGCGCCGCAATAGGACCTTTCTGCTATGTCGGCGCTGACGCCGTGATCGGTGACCGCGTCGAACTGGTCAGCCATGTCTCGGTGCTGGGCGCGACAACCATTGGCGCCGCGACCAAGGTCTATCCAATGGCGACACTGGGCGGACCGCCGCAGAACACCAAGCACAAGGGCGGCCGCACCACTTTGGTCATCGGCCAGAACTGCACGATCCGCGAAGGCGTGACCATGCATCTCGGCACCGATTCCAGCCGCGGCGAGACGACCGTCGGCGACAACGGCAATTTCCTTGCCTATGCCCACATTGCCCATGATTGCGTCGTCGGTAAAAACGCCACCTTCGCCAATGGCGCGACCCTGGGCGGCCATTGCGAGGTCGGTGACAGCGTTTATATCGGCGGCCTCAGCGCCGTTCATCAGTTCGTGCGTGTTGGTGACAACGCCTTTCTCGGCGGCTGCTCGGCTTTTGTCGGCGATGTCATTCCCTACGCCATTGCGGTGGGCAATCGCGCCAGCCTGCGTGGACTCAACATCATTGGCCTGAAGCGCGCCGGGTTGCCGCGCGCAGAAATCTACCTGCTGCGCAAGGCTTACAAGACCATCTTCGACCGCTCCCGCACTGTCGGCGAGAACATCGAATTCGCCAAGGCCGAGTTTGCGTCGTCGCCGACGGCCATGAAAATCATCGATTTCATCACCAGTCGCGGCAAGCGGCATTTTGCCGTCCCGTCGCTTAAGGGTGGCGACGGCGACGATGCCGATGACGAAGGCTGAGGCCACTTCAACGGGCCTCGAACTTGCGCCGGACGCCAGGGTCGGCATCATTGCCGGCGGCGGTAGCTTGCCGGTCGAAGTTGCCGCCGGCCTGGCGGAGGCCGGACATCGGCCTGTCATCATCCTGGTCGAAGGTCAGGCCGACCGTCAGTCCGACCTCACAATCTATGAGCGTGAAAGCCTTGCGCTGGAAGACATCGGCTCGCTGGTTGCGTTGCTGAGGCGCCGGCGGATCACCCATCTTGTGCTTGCCGGCGAGATCAGGCGCAGGCCGCGGTTGGTCGACATGCGTCCGAACCTTGGGCTACTGGCACTTATACCCTCGCTCGCCATGGCGCTTGCCCGCGGCGATGACGGGCTGTTGAAGATATTGACCCGCGGCCTGGAGGCACGGGGCGTCAAGGTCGTCGGTGCGCATGAAGTCGTGCCCCGGCTCGTCGCGGCCGAAGGGCCGCTGACCAAAGCAGTGCCGCGAAAGTCCGACTGGCGCGATATCGAGGCGGCACACGCGGCGGCAAAGGCCATCGGCGCGCTCGACATTGGCCAGGCGGCAATTGCCATCGGTGGCCGCACTGTTGCCCTGGAAGGCGTCGAGGGCACCCACGGACTGCTCGAGCGGACGCAGCAGTTGCGCGGCCATGGCAGGCTGGCCGGCAAGACGCGCGGTGTCCTGGTCAAATGCGCCAAGCCTGGCCAGGAATTGCGTGCCGATCTGCCATCTATTGGCCCCCAGACCGTCGAGGCGGCGCATGCCGCGGGGCTCGCCGGCATTGCCGTCGAAGCCGGCCGTTCGCTCATCCTCGAAGGCCCCGCCGTTGTCGCGCACGCCAATGCGCTCGGCCTGTTCGTGTTCGGCCTGCCGGCTGCGGGGGCTGTCCATGGCAGCTGAGAAGCCGCTGAAGATTGCCATCGTCGCCGGCGAAGAATCCGGCGACCTGCTGGGCGCCGACATCGTGCAGGCGCTGAAGCGCATGACCGGGCGCGAGGTGCAACTCGTCGGCATTGGCGGGCGGCATCTGCAGGCGGTCGGACTGGCGCCGCTGTTCGATGGCGCCGAGATCGCGCTGATGGGGCTCAGCGCCATCCTGCGTGACTTGCCGCGCCTGATGCGGCGGATCAGCCAGACGGCAAGTGCTGTCGCCGCCGAAAAACCCGACTGTCTGATCACCATCGACAGCCCTGATTTCTCGCTGCGCGTCGCCAAAAAGGTCCGCGCCGCCGATCCGTCAATCCCGACCGTCCATTATGTCTGCCCGAGCGTCTGGGCGTGGCGGCCGGGTAGGGCGGCCGCGATGAAGCCCTATGTCGACCACATACTGTGCATCCTGCCTTTCGAGGTAAAGGAGCTCAGCCGTCTCGGCGGCCCGCCCGGCACTTACGTCGGACATCGCCTCACGCATGATCCAGGCGTGCTGGGCGCGGCCAGGGCGCAAGCCCAGCCACGCGATCTCTCGGCCGATCACGTCAAGACGCTGCTCGTCCTGCCAGGGTCGCGGCGCGGCGAGGTCAGCCGGCTTATCGGTCCGTTCGGCGAGACGGTGTCGGCGCTGCGCGCGCGTGGCCACCGGCTGCGGCTGTTGCTGCCGACGGTGCCGCATGTCGCCGAACCGGTCAAAACGTCGGTGGCGCGCTGGGATCAGGAGCCGGAGGTCATCCTTGATCCCGAGCGCAAATGGCAGGCCTTCGGCAAGGCCGATGCGGCGCTGATCGCGTCTGGAACGGTTTCGCTGGAACTGGCGTTGTCGGGTGTACCGATGATCTCTTGCTACAAGTTCGATCCGATCATGCTGATGGCGCAGAGCCTGATCACGGTGTGGAGCGCCGCTTTGCCCAACCTTATCGCCGACCGGACGGTCGTGCCGGAAAGCTACAACCAGTATGTGCGGCCGCACTATCTGGCGCGGCAGCTCGAGGCACTGTTTTCAGACACCGCCTACCGCGCCTGGCAAAAGGACGGCTTTGCCGAAGTTGCCAGGCGTATGGCAACCGACAAGCCGTCCGGCGATATCGCCGCGGATGTCGTTCTTCGCCACATCGGGAGAGCGAATAAGGCTTAGTAAGGAGTGAACGATGAATAGTGAATAGCGAATAGTGAATAGTGAATAGTGATTAACGCGCTCTCGCTATAATCAAGCTGCTACTTACTACCTGCTACTTACTACCTGCTATTCACTACTTACCATTCACCATTCACTCTCTTTCACCTTTTCGCAATCGGCACGTAGTCGCGTTCCGGGGCACCGGTATAGAGCTGGCGCGGACGGCCGATCTTCTGGTGGGGATCCTCGATCATTTCCTTCCACTGCGCGATCCAGCCGACGGTGCGCGCGACCGCGAACAGTACGGTGAACATGGTGGTGGGGAAGCCCAGCGCCTTCAGCGTGATGCCGGAATAGAAATCGACGTTCGGATAGAGCTTCTTCTCGATGAAGTAGGAATCGGTCAGCGCGATCTTTTCCAGCTCCATGGCGATATCGAGCAGCGGATCGTCCTTGATGCCGAGTTCGCCCAGCACCTCATGCGCCGTCTTCTGCATGATTTTCGCGCGAGGATCGTAGTTCTTGTAGACGCGATGGCCGAAGCCCATCAGCCGGAACGGATCGTTCTTGTCCTTGGCGCGGGCGATGAATTCCGGGATGTGGTCGACATGGCCGATCTCGCCCAGCATGTTGAGCGCCGCTTCGTTGGCGCCGCCATGCGCCGGGCCCCACAGGCAGGCGATGCCGGCGGCGATACAGGCGAACGGATTGGCGCCCGACGAGCCGGCAAGCCGCACGGTCGAGGTCGAGGCGTTCTGTTCGTGGTCGGCGTGCAGGATGAAGATGCGCTCCATGGCGCGCGCCAGCACCGGATTGATCTTGTATTCCTCGCACGGCACCGCAAAGCACATGTGCAGGAAGTTGGCGGCGAAGTTCAGCTCGTTCTTCGGGTAAATGAAGGGCTGGCCGATATGGTATTTGTAGGCCATGGCCGCAATCGTCGGCATCTTGGCGATCAGCCGCATCGAGGCGACCATGCGCTGGTATGGGTCCGAAATGTCGGTGGAGTCGTGATAGAAGGCCGACAGCGCGCCGACCACACCGCACATCACAGCCATCGGATGCGCGTCGCGGCGAAAGCCGGTGAAGAAGCGCGACATCTGCTCGTGCACCATGGTGTGGCGCGTTACCCGGTAGTCGAAATCGTCCTTCTGCGCCTTGGTCGGCAGTTCGCCGTAGAGCAGGAGGTAGCAGACTTCGAGGAAGTCGCCATGCTCGGCCAGCTGGTCGATGGGGTAGCCGCGGTGAAGCAGGATGCCGGCATCCCCGTCGATGAAGGTTATCGCCGACTCGCAGCTCGCCGTCGAGGTGAAGCCGGGATCGTAGGTGAAGGCGCCGGTGGTGTTGTAGAGCGCACCGATGTCGATGACGTCGGGCCCGACCGAGCCGCTTCGCACCTTGAATTCATGCGTCTTGCCGGCCAGTTCGAGCGTGGCAGTCGACGGGTGCGTCGTCTTGCTGCCGGTTTCCAGTCTTGTCGCAGCTTCGCTCATTCTCAAACTCCTTCATGTTCCTCATGCCGGCAAGGCAATTCCTGCAAACGACACGTCGAAATCACCGGAATGCGCGAACTCGCCACCGCATTTTGGGAGGTGCGTGCCAGATTGGGCCAAGGCCTAATGTTGCACTGCGAAACCCGCCTTTCAATGCCAATCTTCTTGGGCCAGTTCGCTCCTAATCGATTTGATCCGCAATCCGCGCCAGGCTTTCCTCGCGGCCAAGCACGGCGAGCACGTCGAACACGCCGGGCGAGGTGCTGCGGCCGGTAAGGGCCGCCCGGAGCGGTTGGGCCACGGCGCCGAGCTTGTGGCCGCCTGCCGTCGCGAACTCGCGCACCGCGGCTTCAGCCGCGGCAGCCGACCAATCGCCCGAAACAGTCTGCAAAGCGGCATGTGCGCCGCGCAGGATCGCGCGCGCGTCGGCATTGAGCAGTGCTGCCGCCTTCTCGTCGATCGGCAGCGGCCGCTCGACGAACAGGAAGGCCGCGCCATCGGCCAGTTCCACCAGCGTCTTGGCGCGCTCTTTCAGGCCCGGCAAGGCGGCCAGCAGCTGCGCCTTCCTGGCATCGTCGAGACGGGCGGCGATAGCCGGTCCGCCTTCGAGGTATGGCAGAGTGGCGACGAAAATGTCGAACAGCTCGGTATCGGCCATCTTGCGCATATGCGCGCCGTTGATTGACTCGAGCTTGGCGAAGTCGAAGCGCGCCGCACCCTTGTTGACATCGCCGATGTCGAACCACGAAATCATGTCCTTGATCGACATGATCTCGTCGTCGCCATGGCTCCAGCCGAGCCGTGCCAGATAATTGAGCAGCGCCTCGGGCAGATAGCCCATGGCGCGATAAGCCTCGACGCCGAGTGCGCCGTGCCGCTTCGACAGCTTGGCGCCGTCGGCGCCGTGGATCAGCGGGATATGCGACATCGACGGGACGTCCCAGCCCATCGCGTTGTAGATCACCGTCTGGCGCGCGGCGTTGGTCAGATGGTCGTCGCCACGGATGATGTGGGTGACGCCCATGTCATGGTCGTCGACGACGACGGCATGCATGTAGGTCGGATTGCCGTCCGAGCGCAGTATGATGAAATCGTCGAGGTCCTTGTTGGGGAAGCGCACCTCGCCCTGCACACGGTCGTGCACCACGGTTTCGCCCTCGGTCGGCGCCTTGATGCGGATGGCGCCCTTGACGCCGGGAGGCGCCTCCGAGGGGGCACGATCGCGCCACTGGCCGTTGTAGCGAGGCGGCAGGCCCTTGGCGCGTGCGGCCTCGCGCATCGCCTCGAGCTCGGCAGGCGTCTCGTAGCTGTAATAGGCCTTGCCCAGGCGCACCAGCTCCTCGGCCACCTCACGGTGGCGCGGCGCGCGCTCGAACTGCGATATGGCCTCACCGTCCCAGGAAAGGCCGAGCCAGGTCAGCCCATCCAGAATGGCCTGTGTCGCCGCCTCGTTGAAGCGTTCGCGGTCGGTGTCCTCGATGCGCAGCACCATCGTGCCGCCGGTGTGCTTGGCGTACAGCCAGTTGAACAGCGCCGTGCGCGCGCCGCCGATATGCAGATAGCCGGTGGGCGAGGGGGCAAAACGGGTGACGACCGTGTCGGACATGGAACTCTCGGGAAGTTTGGAAAGCGGGGCGTGATCGCGCGGACTTTCGCGCTTTGCGCGTTCATGTAGCATAGGAGGTCTGGGGCGCAAGGGGCAGACCCGATGGCTGGACGAGGCCGGGGCACGTCGGTAATTATCGGTTGCGTCAACGGGCGCCGGAGCCTTGTAGCACAAAATCTGTTCGCACCTCCGCGCAACCTCATTTGGCAGCAGCGTCAATGTCTGGGTTTCATTCGGCTGCAGCGTCCGTCACAGTGCCTGGAACATCGCTGCGACGGTGGTAGCCCCCTCTGACGAGCGGACATTTCTTCACGAATGCGGCACTACCCGACTACAACGCCGCCGTGACAGCGTTGGCTTGGTCACGCATATTGACCTTCTGCAATCATTATCGTGAACACAGCAACTGTGTGCGGTCCGGTCTCGCCACGAAGGAGGAATGATTGAAAGAAGGGCTCCCGATGACCAGCAACGCCGACCATACGGAGGGTGATCCGTTCTACCATGGTACCCGGGCGGATTTGAAACCCGGGGATCTGCTGAGCGTCGGCCACCCTTCCAATTTCAGAGGTAAACCACTGTCATGGATCTATTTCACCCAGACACTGGAAGCCGCCATCTGGGGAGCAGAGCTTGCAACGGGTGACGGTCGTCAAAGGATTTACATCGTAAAGCCGACAGGGTTTTTTATGGATGACCCTAACCTGACCGATAAAAAATTTCCCGGCAATCCGACGAAATCCTACCGCTCCCGTGATCCGTTGCTCATCCTGGGGGAGCTCGCTGAATGGCAGGGTCATACACCGGAACAATTGAAGGCAATGCACGATGGGCTTGCTCGCCTGAGGGCGGAGGGCCGGGATATGATTGAGGATTGAGCGTCCTTGGCGGGTCAATTCCGGCGCGGTGGATGCGACCGCACGGACTTTCGCGCTTTGCGCGTTCATGTAGCATAGGAGGTCTGGGGCGCAAGGGGCAGACCCGATGGCTGGACGTGGCCGGGGCACGAAGGAAGGCGAAGGCGGCGAGGCAAGCGTCAGCGAACGCTCGCTGTTTGCCGATAGTCCCTATGCCGAGCCGCTGCCCCTCGCGCTGCCTGAGCCGCATCCCGGCATAGCGCCCGCGCTGCCCGGTGACGCGTTGCCGGCGCAAGTCACAGCGCCCGGATCTATCGCCCGACTGCGCAGACGGCTTCGCCGCCCGTCATGGCCCGCGCTCCGCCGCAGCCTTGCCGTGGCTGCCGACACGGAGCTCGACCGGGGCGTCGCCTTCCTGCTGGTCCCGGTTTTCCTGGCAGCCGGCGTCATCGTCTACTTCTCGCTGGCCGGCGAGCCGGGCTTTGCGCAGCCAATCGCCATTGTGGTGCTGGCGACATGTTGCGCTGTCGCCACGCGATCGCGGCCGAGGACGCATCTGTTCTGCATGGCCGCGATGCTGTGCGCGCTCGGCGTCGTCGCCGCCAAGGTCGAGACCTGGCGCGCCGGAACGCAGATGCTCGGCTCCGAGATTCAGACACGGCTGACCGGCCGCGTCGTCAGTCTCGAACAGATGGAAAGCGGCCGCATCAGGCTGACGCTCGACGTGGTTTCGACCGCTTACCCCGAGCTGCGCTACGCCCCGGAGCGGGTCAGGCTCTCGGCGCGGACCGTTCCCGCCGATATGACCGCCGGCTCCCTGATCACCGGCTATGCCAGGCTGTTGCCGCCGACCGGTCCGGTGCGGCCGGAGAGCTACGATTTCTCCTTCGACAGCTATTTCACCGGTATCGGCGGCAGCGGCTTCTTTCTCGGCAATCCGAAAACCATTGCTACGCAGGGACCGCCGCCGCTGACCGCACGGCTCTCCTCGGCAATCGAGAACGCGCGCGAAAACATTGCCGACCATATCAGGGGCAAGATCGGCGGCGCCGAAGGCGAGATTGCCGCGGCGCTGATTGTCGGCGTGCGCGCCGGCATCCCGGACGAGGTCAACGACGAGGTCAACGAAGCGATGCGGCGCACCGGCATCTACCACATCATCTCCATCTCCGGCCTGCACATGGCGCTGGTTGCCGGCACCATCATGGCGTTGCTGCGTGGCGCCTTTGCGCTGTTTCCCGTTTTCTCTTCGCGCCGGCCGGTGAAGAAATATGCGGCCGCGGCAGCGCTTGTCTCGATCGCCGCCTATCTCGTTATTTCAGGCGTCGTGGTTGCCGCCGAGCGCAGCTTCATCATGCTGGCGGTCATGCTTGTCGCCGTGCTGTTTGATCGCGCCGCACTCACCATGCGCAATCTGGCGATCTCCGCCATTGCCGTCATCCTGGTGTCGCCGCACGAGGTGGTCGGTCCCAGCTTCCAGATGTCGTTTGCCGCCACCGCCGCCCTTGTCGGCGCCTATGCCGGCTGGGCCGATTACCGCGCCGACAAGGTGAGAACGCCGCCGGCAAAGCGCTCCTTCGTCGGCTTCCTGTCGCGAAAATTCGCGCTGGCCATGGGCGGCCTCGCAATGACCTCGATCATCGCCGGCAGTGCAACCTTGCTGTTCGCCATCTGGCATTTTCAGCGTGTGTCGCCGCTCAGCCTGATCGCCAATCTGGCCGTGATGCCGATTGTTTCGTTGATCGTCATGCCCTTTGCCGTGCTCAGCGCACTGGCGATGCCGTTCGGCGCCGACGGGCCGTTCCTCTATGTGATGGGCAAAGGTCTGATGGCGATGATCGCTATATCGGCCTGGATTTCCGAGCGCTCGCCGGTCGACGCCGTCGGGCTGATCTCCATCCGCTCGGTGCTGTTGGTGGCGGTCGCCCTCGTCATCGCCACCATGGCCACCACCTGGCTCAGGTTGGCGGCCGTGCCTTTCGCGCTGGCCGGCCTGTTGACGGTGCCGCAGGTGCTTACGCCAGACGTGCTCATATCCGAGGATGCGCATCTGGTGGCCATGCCGATCGGTGGCGGCGAACTCGCCCTCAACCGCGAACGCTCCAACGAATTCACCACGGACAATTGGAAACGGGCGCTGCGGGCCGAAACCATTATCCCACCTGAGATTTTCGAGGCAACAGATACGCGGTTCGATCTCGATCCGCTCGATCTGCCGCCCGGCTCGCCCTTCTATTGCACCGGCGATCTCTGTATCGCCCGGCACCCTTCCGGAGCCATTGTAGCGCTTGCGAAAGACCGCAAGACGGCGCGGCCGGCCTGTGCCTTCGCGAGCCTGATCGTCATCGATGACGCCACCGCCTACAATCCGTGCCGCGACCCGCTGGTGCTGGTCGTGACGAAGAAACAGCTGGCCCGCGACGGCAGCGCCGCCGTCTTCTTCGATCCGCAATCGGCAGCTGCAGCGCCAACCATCCGCTTCGCCGTCGACAAGCCGTATCGCCCCTGGCACGAGCAACGCCGCTTCTCCCGCGAAGCGCGCGGCCTGCCGCCTTACAACCAGCGTGAAAAGTACAAACCCAAGCCGGCTCAGTAGCGCCGGATCAATCCGACAAGCTTGCCCTGCACCTTCACCCTGTCCGGTCCAAAAATGCGGGTCTCGTAGGCCGGGTTGGCGGCTTCCAGGGCGATCGAGGCGCCCTTGCGGCGGAAGCGTTTCAGGGTCGCTTCCTCATCGTCGACCAACGCCACCACGATCTCGCCGGGGCTGGCTGTGTCGGCATTGCGGATGATGACCGTGTCGCCATCGAAAATGCCGGCCTCGATCATCGAATCGCCCTTGACCTCGAGCGCGTAGTGTTCGCCGCCCATGATCATATCGGGCGGCACCGAGATCGAATGGGTCTGATGCTGGATGGCGTCGATCGGCACGCCGGCGGCGATGCGTCCCATAACCGGGATTGAAATCGCGGAAACGGCATCGTCATTGCCGGCCGACATCGAACGCGACGGCGAGCCCGGCTTGATCTGGCGGCCGAGACCGCCTTGGCCCAACGCGCCTTGTCCTTGGCCGCCTTGCCCTTGGCCGGTTTGACCAAGACTGCCCTGAATGATGCTCGGCGAAAACTTCCTCGCCGCATTGAGGCCTGGTGCGATCGAGTCGGGCAGCCGCAGCACTTCCAGCGCGCGCGCCCGGTTCGGCAGCCGGCGAATGAAACCGCGCTCCTCAAGCGCCGTGATCAGGCGGTGGATGCCGGACTTGGAGGCGAGGTCGAGCGCTTCCTTCATCTCGTCGAAGGACGGCGGGATTCCGCTCTCCTTCAGGCGTTCATGGATGAACATCAGAAGCTCATGTTGTTTGCGCGTCAGCATCGCGGCCCCCAAGGGTTCTGAAACCAGAATCAGAAAAAACAAACCCAGAACAAACACTATCTGTTCCAGTTGTGTTCCGCAACCTTTTAAAGTTTAATGAATGTGTTGACGTTTTGTTCAGCGTAACGTTCGGCGCTGCGAGCGCCGCCTGCGCCCAGTTGCCAGCAACGGGGTGAAACGAAGACAAAGTGCCCTGCGTCGTCGGCTACGATCGCCGCTTCCTTTTCGGACGGGGCTGCGCAGCATCCGCGCGGGGTTCTCTCTGGGCATAGACCCGCAGCGTGTAGCCGATGTGAGCGGTCATCAGAGTTTTCGCACGTTCGACGTCGCGATCGAGGGCCGCTTCCATCAGGGCGGTATGGTGTTCGATCGCCACGGCGTCGCGCAGGGCCGCCACGGCCTTCCGGTGTCCGTCCGTGCGGCCGGCGGCGGCGCGCAGCGTCGGGGCCAGACCCAGAAAGCGGTGATGGCGATGCAATTGGTCGGAAATCGTTGCATTGAAGCGCAGCAGCCAGCTGGATGTCGCGGCACTGAGCAGCGCCGCATGGAAGGCATCGTGTTTTTCGTACCACGCGTCGACCGCATCATCCGATGGATCGTCGAGAACAGACCCGCACCGTGAGAGACGATAGTGGGCGGCAACGACCGCGTCTTCCCACTCACGGTCGCCCTTCTCGATCGATTCCACCAGCAGGGGCAGTTCGACCACCAGCCGCGCACGCGCCAAATCCTCGAGCTCCGCCCGAGAGACGGGAGCGACCGCAAACCCGCGGTTGCTGATGGCGGTCACAAGCCGTTCCGCCTCCAGCCGCGACAGCGCCTCGCGCAACGGCGTCCAGCCGATGCCGTAGGTGTTGCGCAGCGTGCTCAGCTTCAACGGCGCGGCAGGCGCCAGCCGGGTCGCAAGAATATCGCGCCTGAGCAGGCGATAGGCCACTTCCGTCTTCGAGGTCTGCTCGTCATCCAGCATCGTGATCCATCAGACATAAACGCTCGGGCGGATCATTATATATCAAAGCCTTTCAGTGGGTGAATTATATATAATGTTTGACAGTTCAAGGGCGACCACTCAAGATCGCCGGCATGTTTGGGCGGCAGGCTCCGCCGCGCGCGTTTGTCCATGGAGGGGCGCCGGATCATGAGCACGACACCCGATCTCGCTACAATCGAAGCAATGGATGCCGCCGATCCGCTGCGCTCCATGCGTGAACGCTTTGTCTTGCCGCAAGGCGTGATTTATCTCGACGGCAATTCCCTGGGCGCCGCGTCAGCGGTCGTCTTCAGCGAACTGCAGCAGGCCGCCACGCAGGAATGGGCGCACGACCTCATTCGCGCCTGGAACACCGCCGGCTGGTTCAACATGCCGGTGGAACTCGGAGATCAGCTCGGGCGACTGATCGGCGCGGCTGATGGGCAGACGGTGGTCTGCGACACAACCTCGATCAACATCTACAAGCTGCTGCACGCAGCGCTCGGCATGCGGCCGGATCGGTCGGTCATCGTTGCCGAGGGCGACAGTTTCCCGACCGACCTCTACATGGCCGAAGGCGTCGCCTCGACCCGGCCGGGAACGCGGCTGCGGCTGGAGGGCGTCGACGCGGCCGCAATCGAGGAGCTGATCGACGACAGCGTTGCCGTCATCCTGGTCAACCACGTCAACTACAAATCCGGCCAGTTGCGCGACATGGCGGCGCTGACGCGCAAGGCACATGACGCCGGCGCGCTGATCATCTGGGATCTCTGCCACACGGCCGGCGCCTTGCCGGTCGAACTTGACCGTGCCAATGCCGATTTCGCCGTCGGCTGCACCTACAAATACCTCAATGGCGGCCCGGGCTCGCCGGCCTTCATCTACGCGGCCGAGCGCCACCATGGTGATATCAGCCAGCCGCTCAGCGGCTGGTGGGGCCATGCGCGGCCCTTTGCCTTCGAGCAGGGCTTTGCCGTCGGCAGCGGCATCCGCCGCTTCCTGTGCGGAACGCAGCCGGTGCTGTCGATGCGGGCGCTCAAGGGCGCGCTCGATATCTGGAACGACGTCGACATGGCGGCGGTGCGCAGAAAAAGCATCGCGCTGACCAACCTGTTTATCCAGCTCGTCGAAGCCAGATGCGGCGCCTACCGGCTTGAACTGGAAAGTCCTCGCGACGGCAGCCAGCGCGGCAGCCAGGTGTCGTTCCTCCACCCGCATGGCTATCAGGTGATGCGGGCGCTGATCGAGCGCGGCGTGATCGGCGATTTCCGGGCGCCGTCGACCATCCGTTTCGGCTTCACGCCGCTCTATGTCGGATATGGCGATGTCTGGCAGGCGGTCGAAGTCCTGGAGGATATTCTGCGCACCGGCGCCTGGCAGGACGCCCGCTTCGCGGTGAAGACCGCGGTTACGTGAGAAACCAGAGCAATTTCAGGAAAAGTGTGAAGCGGTTTTCCGTCCGAAATTGCGTCAATCAAAGAGCTAGAGCATTTCGCCGTTTCCGTTAAACGGTGAAATGCTCTAGAGCCGGGTGCGGACCGTCCAGAGCTCCGGAAACAGCACGACCTCCAGCATCTTCTTCAGATAGGAGGCGCCTGAGGTGCCGCCGGTGCCGCGCTTCAAGCCGATGATGCGCTCGACCGTTGTGACGTGGTTGAAGCGCCAGCGGCGGAAGTAATCCTCGAAGTCGACCAGCTTCTCGGCCAGTTCGTAGAGCATCCAGTAGCGCTGCGGGTCGCGGTAGACGGTTTGCCAGGCAGCCAGCACGTCTTCGTTCTCACCGCGCGTCTCGCGCCAGTCCGTGCGCCCGGCATCGGCGCCGATGTCGAAGCCATTGCGCGCCAAAAGCAGAAGCGCCTCGTCGTAGAGCGACGGCGTGGCCAGGATCGCTTCCAGCCTGTCCGTAAGGTCGCGCCGGTGCTTGTGCGGCCCGAGCATGGCTAGGTTGCGGTTGCCGGCCATGAACTCGATGGCGCGGTACTGCCAGGACTGGAAGCCCGAGGATTGGCCGAGCGCGTCGCGAAACTCGGTGTATTCGCTGGGCGTCATCGTGCGCAGCACGTCCCAGGCATTGTTGAGCTGCTCGAAGATGCGCGCGACACGCGACAGCATCTTGAAGCTCGGTTCGAGGCGGTCGGCGCGGATCGAGAGGATCGCGGCGCCGATCTCGTGGAGGGCCAGTTTCATCCACAATTCGGATGTCTGATGCTGGATGATGAACAGCATCTCGTCATGGGCAGAAGACAGCGGCGCCTGCGTATCGAGCACCTTGTCCAGCTGCAGATAGTCGCTGTAGGACATCCGCTCCTTGAACGACATCTGCGCGCCATCGGACGCCGGATCGTGCGGCTTAATCAATTGATCTTCTCCGCGCGCAACCGGAAGCGCTGGATCTTGCCGGTCTGGGTTTTGGGCAAGGCGTCGATGAACTTCACCGAACGCGGATATTTGTAGGGCGCGATCGTTGCCTTGACGTGGTCCTGCAGGCGTTTGACGGTCAATGCGTCCGGCGAAACACCTTGCACAAGCACGATATGCGCCTCGACGATCTGGCCGCGTTCACCGTCCTCGGCGCCGGTCACCGCGCATTCGGCGACGTCGGGATGCGAGAGCAGCGCCGCTTCGACCTCGGGGCCGGCGATGTTGTAGCCGGCGCTGACGATCATGTCGTCGGAACGCGCGGCGAAGTGGAAGAAGCCATCCTCGTCCTGCGTGAACGTATCGCCGGTGAGATTCCAGCCGTCGCGGACATAGTCCTTTTGCCTGGCATCGGCCATGTAGCGGCAGCCGGTCGGGCCGCGCACCGCCAGCCGGCCAGCAGAGCCGCGCGGCAACTCCCGCATCTCGTCATCGACGATGCGTGCCAGATAGCCGCCGACTGGTTTGCCGGTGGAGGCCGGCTTCATGTCGTCGAAGCGGTTGGAGATGAAGATATGCAGCATCTCGGTGGCGCCGATCCCATCGAGGATCGGCTTGCCGGTCTTCTCAGTCCATTCCTCGAAGACAGGCGCCGGCAGCGTCTCGCCCGCCGAAACCGCGACGCGCAGCGAGGACAGGTCAGCGCCTTGATCCATGGCCTTGAGCATGGCCCGATAGGCGGTTGGAGCGGTGAAGGAAATGGTCGCTTTGTAGGTCTCGATGATGTGGATCATGTTGGGTGGCGTCGCCTGTTCCAGCAACGTCGCCGCGGCGCCGAAACGCAGCGGGAAGATGGCGAGCCCGCCAAGACCGAAGGTAAAGGCAAGGGGCGGGGAGCCGACGAAGATGTCGTCGGGCGTCACCTCCAGGATTTCGCGGGCATAGGCGTCGGCGACGATCAGCAGGTCGCGGTGGAAATGCATCGTCGCCTTCGGCACGCCGGTGGTGCCGGAGGTGAAGCCGAGCAGGGCGACATCGTCGCGGCCGGTGTTGACGGCAGTGAAGGTGACCGGCTTGTCGAGGGCGGCGCGGTCGAGTTCCGCGTCATGGTTGGCCGTGCCGTCGAAGCCAATGACCTGCTTGAGATACGCACTGCCCTTGGCGCAGGCGGTCATCTCGTCCATCAGCCTTGTATCGCAAAGCGCAACCGTGATTTCCGCCTTGTCGACGATCTTGGCGAGTTCGCCGGCGCGCAGCATCGGCATGGTGTTGACGACCACCGCGCCAACCTTGGTGGCGGCCAGCCAACAGGCGACCATGGCCGGGTTGTTGGCCGAGCGGATCAGCACCCGGTTGCCCGGCTTGACGCCATAATTCTCGACCAGGGCATGGGCGAGCCTGTTGGTCCAGTCGGACAGTTCCTTGTAGGTGCGGCGGCGGCCATTGCCGATCAGCGCGGTGTGGTCGCCGAACCCTTTTTCGACCAGCCTGTCGGTCAATTCGACGCCGGCATTTATGTGGTCGGGATAGTCGAAGCCGTCGAGCAAAAACTCCGGCCATTGCTCCGGCGGCGGCAGGTTGTCGCGCGTGAATGTGTCGATATGCGCTGATGGCCCAAGCATTTTCGGCTGCCCCTGTCTGCCTCGCGCCCATGGCTGAACAAGGCGCAGGATCGCACCAGTCGAAATTTGTTTCAAGCCTAAAATGTTTTTAGGTCGCAGGATTGACGCCGCCCTGTTCGGCGGCCATTCCTGTCGACTGAACTGAAGCCATCCGGGAGGGATGCAGATGCTCCAACATCGTGTTGCCGATTGGGACAATGCCTACGCCAACGGCGACAACATTGCCGGCAGCAATCGCTGGCCGGCCGCGTGGGACACACCGGCACAGGCTTTTCGCGACACAATGTCGGCGTCCGGTCGGGCCAAGCTCGACATCGCCTATGGCGACAGCCCGCGCAACAGGCTCGATCTGTTCCTTCCCGATGTCATGCCCAAAGGGCTCGTCGTCTTCATCCATGGCGGTTACTGGAAGGCGTTCGACAACAAGCCATGGTCGCATCTGGCCAACGGCGCGGTTGCCAATGGCTTTGCCGTGGCAATGCCGACTTACACGCTTTGTCCCGACATACGCATTTCCGGCATCGTCAGGGAAATCGCGGCGGCGATCGGCAAGGCGGCGACGATGGTCGGCGGGCCGGTGATGCTGACCGGGCATTCCGCCGGCGGCCATCTCGCCTCCAGGATGGTGACGACAACGACACCCCTGGCCGCCGATGTGGCGGGCCGCGTGCGCAATGTCGTCTCGATCTCCGGCGTCCATGACCTGCGGCCAATCATGCGCACCGGGATGAATGGGACACTGGCCATCGATGAAGCGGAAGCACTGGCCGAAAGCCCGGCGCTGCTGCGCCCGATGGATGGCGCACGCATCACCTGCTGGGCCGGCGGCGGTGAGCGGGCGGAGTTCCTGCGCCAGAATGCGCTGCTTGCCAACATCTGGATCGGCCTCGGCGCCACGACCAGCACAGTGGTCGAGCCGGACCGGCATCATTTCAGCATCGTCGACGGGCTTGCCGATCCGACACATCCGCTGACGCGGACATTGCTGGCGGAGTAACAACCAGTCTTGTCTCTTGGAATTAACGGTTTGGATCCGCGACCTTCAGCGCAACATCAGAACGCTGCAAGCGGCGCCTGCTTCTGCCGCCGGAGCGAAGGGCTCGCGCACGATCAGGCCGTTGGCGTCGGCCAGCATTCTCAGCATCGAGGAATCCTGGATGCCGAATGGTGTCGCCACCAATGCGCCGGCTTCTTCCCGGACCACGGCGCGCACATAGTCTTGCCTTAGATCATTGGCCGGCATCGCGGCGCCAAGCTGAGCCTGGCGGATGTCCTGCCGGTGGGGACGGCCGCCGAGCTGCGCCAACAGCGGCTTCAGGAACAATTGCGAGCAGACCAGGCTCGCCACCGGATTGCCGGGCAGGCCGATGCACCTGATATCGCCCAGCCGCCCGAACATCAGCGGCTTGCCCGGGCGCATGGCGAGCTTCCAGAAGTCGAGGTTCATGCCTTCGCCGGTCAGCACGTCATGAACGAGATCATGGTCGCCGACCGAGGCGCCGCCGAGCGTGACGATGACGTCGGCTTTCGCATCGACCGCCTTTGTCACCAGCGCCGCGATCGCTTCCTTGCGATCGGCCGCTATACCGAGATCGAGGGCGCGGGCGCCGACCGACTGCGCCACAGCAGCGACGCCATAGGCGTTGGACGAGATGATCTGGTCGGGGCCAGGTTCGCTGCCCGGTGGCAGCAATTCGTCGCCGGTGGCGATGATGGCGACCAGCGGCCGTTGCACCACGTTCAACCGGGGATGATTGGCCGACGCCGCCAGCGACAATGCAGCCGGATCGAGCACGCGGCCTTTCTCCAGCAGCACGTCGCCTTGGGCAAAATCCAGTCCAAGGCGGCGGATGTTGCGGTTCTTCGCCGTCGGTTCGGTGACCTCGATCCGGCCACCGCCGAGATCGCGAACATTTTCCTGGATGACGATGGTGTCTGCGCCTTCAGGCAGCGGCGCGCCGGTGAAGATGCGCACGGCTTCCGCCTTGCCGACAGCGCCGTCAAAGCCGCGCCCTGCAGGCGCCGTGCCGATCACCGAAAGCCTCGCCGGGAGGGTCGCCACATCCTGCGCCCGTGCGGCATAGCCGTCCATGGCAGATGCATTGAAAGGCGGCTGGGTACGCAGCGCCACGACCGGCTCCGCCAGCACCCGGCCGGCCGCATCCGCCAGCGCGACGCTTTCACCGGGCAACGCCACAGCGCCGTCGAGTAGGCGTTGAAGCGCCTCGGCGACTGGAACCAGCGCCATTTACGAACCCGCCTTGTAGTCGCCGGACTTGCCGCCGGTCTTTTCCACCAGCTTTATACCGGAAATCACCATGGCGCGGTCGACCGCCTTGGCCATGTCGTAAATGGTCAGGCATGCGACAGATGCCGCGGTCAGCGCCTCCATCTCGACCCCGGTCTTGCCGGTGACGCGGGCGAGCGCGGTGACCCTGAGGCCGGGCAGCGTGGTGTCCGGTTCGATGTCGACCGACACCTTGGTCAAAAGCAGCGGATGGCAGAGTGGGATCAGCTCATGCGTTTTCTTGGCAGCCATGATGCCGGCAATGCGCGCGGTACCCAGCACATCGCCCTTCTTGGCGTCGCCGTCGAGGATCATCTTCAGGGTTTCGGCCCGCATCGAGACAAAGCCCTCGGCGACCGCCGTGCGCGTCGTCTCCGCCTTCTCGCCGACATCGACCATGTTGGCCTCGCCCTTGGCGCCGAGATGGGTGAGGGCGGCTGCCATCCTCAGATGGCCTCTGCCTTCGCCTTGCCTGTCAAAAGCAGCCGCGTTGCCGCAGCGACATCCTCTTGCCGCATCAGGCTCTCGCCGACGAGGAAGGTGCTGATGCCGGTCTTTTGCATCCTGAAGCAATCGTCGTGGGTGAAAATTCCGCTCTCGCTAACCAGCAATCGGCCGCCCGGCACCATCGATGCCAGCCGTTCCGAGGTCTCGAGGCTGGTCTCGAATGTTCTGAGATTGCGGTTGTTGATGCCGATCAGCTGCGACGAGAGTTTTACCGCGCGCTGCGTCTCGGCCTCGTCATGCACCTCGATCAGCGCGTCCATGCCGAGTTCGAACGCGGTCGCTTCCAATTCGCTCGCCAAGGCATCATCGACGCTGGCCATGATGATCAGGATGGCATCGGCGCCCCATGCGCGAGCCTCGTAGACCTGGTAAGGGTCGAACAGGAAATCCTTGCGCAGCGCGGGCAGGGACACTGCCTTCCGTGCATTGGTGAGAAATTCCGGCGCGCCCTGGAAGGATGGCGCATCGGTCAGCACCGAAAGACAGGCGGCACCGCCTTTCTCATAGGCCTGCGCCAGTGCGGGCGGGTCGAAATCGGCACGGATCAAGCCTTTGGATGGGCTTGCCTTTTTGATCTCGGCGATCAGGCCGAAGCTGCCCGATCTGCGCTTCGCCTCAAGCGCCCTCCGAAAGCCACGCGGTGCGTCGGCATCCTTGGCTCGCGCCTTGATCTCGGCCAACGGTATCCGCGCCTTCGCCGCCGCGATCTCGTCGCGCTTGTAGGCCTCGATCTTGCGCAGAATGTCAGCCACGGCTCATCCGTTCGAAATCTCGACCAGCCTGTCGAGCACGCCCAGCGCCCGGCCGCTGTCGATGGCCTGTGTGGCCGCGGCCATGCCGTCGGCAAGCGTCGTCGCCTTGCCGGCTACCACCATGCCGGCGCCGGCATTCATCAGCACCGTATCGCGATAGGCGCCGGCAGAACCGCCCAGCATGTCGCGCAACGCCTTGGCGTTGTAGGCGGCATCGCCGCCGCGCAGCTCGTCCTTGCTGTGGCGCTGCAGGCCGACCGCTTCCGGCGTTAGCGTGAAATGGCGGATCTCGCCGCCGGCCAGTTCCGCCACCTGCGTTTCGCCGGTGGTGGTGATTTCGTCATAGCCGTCACCATGGACGACCCAGGCATGCTCGGTGCCCAGCGCCTTCAATGTCTCGGCCACCGGCACGATCCATTCCGGCAGGAACACGCCGACCATCTGCCTGCTGACGCCAGCCGGATTGGACAGCGGTCCGAGCAGGTTGAAGATGGTACGCGTGCCGAGCTCGACGCGGGTCGGGCCGACATGCTTCATCGCAGGGTGGTGCGCCGGCGCGAACATGAAGCCGACGCCGGCCTCCTGGATGCAGCGGCCGATCACCTCTGGCAGGATATCGATCTTGACGCCGAGCGCGACCAGCACATCGGCAGCGCCCGTCAGCGACGACAGGCCGCGATTGCCGTGCTTGGCGACCGGCACGCCGCAGCCGGCAATGACGAAGGCCGAAGCGGTCGAGATGTTGACTGAATGCGAATTGTCGCCGCCCGTGCCGACAATGTCGATGGCGCCCTCAGGAGCTTCGACGCGCAGCATCTTGGCACGCATGGTGGCGACGGCGCCGGAAATCTCGCTCACGGTCTCCCCGCGCACGCGCAACGCCATCAGGAAGCCGCCGATCTGGCCCGGCGTCGCGTCGCCAGACATGATGATGTCGAAAGCTTCGCGCGCTTCCTCGAAGGTAAGCCCGGTTCCCGTGGCGACCTTGGCGATATGGGTCTTCAGGGCGCTCATTGGGCCAAGACGTTCATTGGGCTAAGGCCATTCATTGGGCGAGGGCTTGGGAAACGGCGGCCTGGTCGACGCTGACGGCGTACTGCGTCTGCAACTGCGCCACCAGCTGGTCGAGCAGATCGTCGGACATGCCTTGCGTGAAGGATTTTTGCGCATCGTCGGGTACCGAGCTGGCGTCGGCTCCGGCCGGCTCGAACACTTCGGCGACCTTGAACAGGATCTGGCCGTCGCCGGTGGGCGAGGGGATCAGCCCGGTGCCGCCTTCGCCGACCCCGAACATCGCAGCAGCACCCTCCTTGCCGAAATCGACATCGTCGGCCTCGCGCTTCACGCCGCGCTTGGTCTGCTTTTCAAGCTTCAGTTCGCCGGCGATGACGTCGAGTGTGGTGCCAGCCTTGAGGCGCTTGTCGAGTTCGTCTGCTTTCGCGGTCAGCCGCTTGGTCGTTTCCTCTGTCGTCCAGTCCGCCACCACGCGCTGGCGGACTTCGTCCAGCGTGCGGTCGCGAGCCGGCGTGATCGATGTCAGTTCATAGAACACGAAGCCGTTGTTAGGCGTGGTCAGGGCTTGATTCTCGGTGTTGGGCTCGGCCTCGAACACCGCCTTGATGAGGTCCGGCGATGCCGGCAGGTCCTTGATGATGGTGCCGTCCGGCTTGAGGCCGGTGCGGTCTATGGCCTCGACGGTAACGTCCTTGAGCTTGAGTTTGGCGGCGGCTTCGGCCAGCGTGCTGCCGGCGGCGCGGGTGTCTTCGTAGTTGTCGTGCACGTCGAGCAGGATGCGGCTTGCTTCGCCGAGCGCCAGATCCTTTCGGATCTGGTCTGACACTTCCGCCAGCGGCTTCACCGTTTCCGGTTTGATCTCGGTGACGCGCAAAAGCACCGGACCGAACGCGCCCTGGACGACCGGGCTGACTTCGTTGACGGCAAGCGCGAATGCGGCATCGGCGACCGCCTTGTCGGTGATCTTATCCTTGGAGAGCGTGCCGAGCAGCGTGTCGGCCGGGGTCTTGCCCTGCGCGGTGACGATCTTGTCGAAAGTGGCGCCCGTCTTCAGCGAATCGGATGCCGCCTTGGCGGCGTCCGCGGAAGGGAACACCAGCTGTTCGATGGTGCGCATTTCCGGCGTGGTGTAGCGGCCCTTGTTCTTGTTGTAGTCGTCGCTGACCTGCTGGTCCGTTACGGCGCTGACATCCATGATGTCTTCGGGCTCGAGCCGGACATAGGAGAATTTGCGGTATTCTGGCGCCGCGTAGGTTTTCTTGTTGGCCTCGAAATAAGCCTGAAGCACGCTGTCGGATGGCGCCTCGATGGGCTCCACCAACGCCTTTGGCAAGATCAGATAGTCGATGGTGCGGTCTTCGCCCCGATAGAGCGCAACTGCCTTGAAGAAGGTGTCCGGAGCCTTGAGGCCGTCCGAAACCGCTTCGACGATCTGCTGGCGCACCGCCACCTGAGCCCGGTTCTTCAGATAATCCTCCGGCCGCATTCCCAGTTCGCGCAGCCGGGATTCGAACAGCCGGCGGTCGAACTGGCCATTCGGGCCTTGGAAGGCGGGTTCCTGCCGCGTCAGTTCGGCCAGCCTGTCCTTGGAGAAGCCAAGCCCGAGCTTGCGCGCCTGTTCGTCAAGGACGGCGCCGGACACCAACTGAGCCAGCACCTGGTTGTCGATGCCATAGGCCTTGGCCTGGTCGCGGCTGATGCGCTGGCCGATCTGCTGCTGCAGCATGGCGATCTGGCGATCGTAGGCGAGGCGGTACTCGGTGATCGACACGGTGGTGCTGCCGGCGGTGATCACCGCATGATGGCCAGCCAGGAAGCCGCCCGTCATCCGCGTGGTGACGCCCCAGGCAAGGAAACTCAACACCAGCAGCGACAGCAGGGCTTTCGCGACCCAGGTCCCTGCCGCGCTTCTCAATATACCAAGCATTGTTACTTCCGATTTTTGCGCAGTTTTGCGTGCGCCCGAGTCTGAAACAAGCGCAATAGCGCCCTTCCGGCTCACTGTCGATTGCTTTGTGGCCTGATTTTGATAGGGAGGGCGAGACCCCAATGTCGCCCGGAGAACCAGATCCCCATGACGCCAGGAATTCGACCGCTCGTTGCCGGCAACTGGAAAATGAACGGCACCAGCGCTTCGCTGAACGAGCTCAGGATGATCGGCAACGGCTTCATGAGCGGGCTCGACGCAGAGACCGAAGCATTGGTCTGCGTGCCGGCGACCTTGCTGTCGCGCGCCGTCGAAATCCTGTCGCGCACGCCGGTGCGGGCCGGTGGCGAGGACTGCCACATCAAGGAAAGCGGCGCCTTCACCGGCTGCGTCTCAGCCGAGATGCTGAAGGATGCGGGCGCCAGCCACGTCATTGTCGGCCATTCCGAGTGCCGCGAACAGCGCAGCGAGGACGATGCCATCGTCCTCGCCAAGGCCTCGGCGGCGTGGCGGGCAGGGCTCGTCGCCATCATCTGCATCGGCGAGACCAAGGCCGAGCGCGAAGCGGGCACAGCACTCGACGTGTTATCGCGCCAGGTCGCCGGCTCGGTGCCACCGAGCGCAACGCCCGCCAACACCGTTATCGCCTACGAGCCGGTATGGGCTATCGGCACCGGCCTGACGCCGACCGCCGAAGACGTGGCGGAGGCGCACGCGCATATCCGCCAAAAACTGGCGGAAGCGCTCGGCGCAGCCGTGGCCGGCAAGATGCGCATCCTCTATGGCGGCTCGGTCAAGGCGTCCAACGCTGTCGAACTGCTGGGCGTCAAAAACGTCGATGGCGCGCTGGTTGGCGGCGCCAGCCTGAAGGCGTCCGACTTTCTCGCCATCGCCGAGGCATACCAGAATATCTCGTAGGCCCCGGAATTTCGTTGCCGACCAGTTCGGTCATAGACTTATGAACGCAGCAGTTCGGCGGAAATCGTTGCAAAGGGCGCATTGCTTCCCATATCCCGGCCACGGGCTTGGAAATGCCGTTAAAGCATTGTATGGAGCCGCCTCCAAATCACCGGCCCTGATCGCCAGGGAGCGGCAGGGCTTGCCAGGATAAAATATGGAAACCGTACTGATCGTCATCCACCTCATGGTCGTGCTCGCCCTTGTCGGCGTGGTGCTGCTGCAACGCTCCGAAGGCGGTGGTCTCGGCATTGGCGGCGGTTCCGGTTTCATGACCGCGCGTGGCGCCGCCAATGCGCTGACGCGGGCGACGGCGATCCTGGCCGCGGCCTTCTTCGTGACGTCGCTGACACTCTCGATCGTTGCCCGCTATGGCGAAAAACCGATCGACATTCTCGACCGCGTGCCGGCCGACAGCGGCAACGGCGTGCTCAATCAGTTGCCCGGCACGACGGCGCCGACGCCGCCTTCGGGCAACACCGCACCGGCCGCGCCCGCGGCCAACGGCGCCGCCACCACGCCGCCCGCCACCACGGCCCCGGCGACGGCTCCATCTCCGGCGACGCCACCTGCAACCGATTCGGCTACGCCGCCGGCTACCAATGGCGTTACCTTGCCGGTGACACCGCAGGTTCCGAACCAGTAGTCGGTAGCGTCAGATGCCGCGATCTGTTGTTGTTTCAACACAGTCGCGGCAAATGGCACACGATCACGAAGATTCGACCGCACCCCGTGCTTGAGGCCCGTACGCCACTTCGATTATAGATTGCCGGCGGCACTTTCTGCGCCCTTGGGGGGCGCCGGGCGACGCCGTGGGCAACAAGCATTGAACGATCGGATCTTCGCCATGCAGCTTCGCAGCTTCATTTTCATGGGGTTTTGTGCCGTATTCGGCATGAGCTCCGCGGTCTTCGCCGGCACTCCGGCAATGACCTCACCGCAGGCGGTTGGCAAAACCGCTGTCATCAACGTCGCCGCCAAGAGCGATGCGACGCAGCTGAAGCTTCTCAAGAAGAAGAAAAACCCGAGCCCGGATGATCTGGCTCAGATCAGCAAGCTCGAAGACAAGATCGCCGCCGACAGGGATCTCGCCCGCGTCAAGGCGCTCGAGGCCCGCAAGCTGGCGATGCGCGATGCGGCGAAAGCCAGGGCCGATGCCCAGCGCCAGGCGTTCCTGGCAAGCAAGGGCAAGCCGGTCGTGGTTGCCGACGCCAAGCCAGGCAAGAAGACCACCAAGATCATCGCTCCGGTTGACCCGATCGCGCCGATCGAGCCGATCGAATCGGCTGAACCGCTTCCGGCCGAAGCGATGAATATCGCGCTGACCGGCAACAATGGCGAATTGCGCAGCGAGGCCCCGGGCCAGAAGCCGACGAGCGGCGGACTGTTCGCCGGCCTGTTCGGCGGCACGTCCTCTGCCTCGTCGATTGCCTATCTCCCCGAAACGCGCGCGCTCGACCAGGCTCTCGCCAAGCGGCAAGCCAAGAAGCAGTTCAAGGTGAAGCCGGAATTCGTGCCGCAGGACGTCGAATTCAGCGGCTATGAGCCGGGTACGATCGTCATCGATACCAGCGCGCGCCGCCTCTACCTCGTCGAATCGGCTTTCACCGCCCGCCGCTATGCGATCGCGGTCGGCCGCGAAGGCCTGCAGTTCAAGGGCAAGGTTGCCGTTGGCGACAAGCAGGAATGGCCGCGCTGGATCCCGACGCTCGACATGCAGAAGCGCGAACCCAAGCATTATGGCCAGTACAAGGACGGCATGCCCGGCGGCGGCCAGAACCCGCTCGGCGCCCGCGCCATCTATCTCTACGACGGCAAGAAGGACACGCATCTGCGCATCCACGGCACCATCGCGCCGCAGTCGATCGGAACCAGCGCCTCCAATGGCTGCTTCCGCATGATCAACGAGCACGTCATGGACCTCTACAGCCGCGTCAGGGTCGGCACCAAGGTCGTCATCATCTGACGCTTTCACAAACCTGCCGAAAGGGCCGGCTTTTGCCGGCCCTTTTGTTTTGACCAAAACACCAGTCTCGAACCTCGGGACTATCGCGCCTTCTCTGGAAAAAGCCTCAGCGGCGGTTTTTTCTCTGGCGGAATCAATTCGGCCGCGTTAAGCGATGACTCCCATGGCGCGATATGTATTCATCACAGGCGGCGTGGTTTCCTCACTTGGAAAAGGCATCGCTGCAGCGGCCCTTGGGGCTCTCTTGCAGGCGCGAGGCTATCGCGCACGCATCAAAAAGCTCGATCCCTATCTCAATGTCGATCCCGGAACGATGTCGCCTTACCAGCATGGCGAGGTTTTCGTCACCGATGACGGCGCCGAGACCGATCTCGATCTTGGCCATTACGAGCGCTTCACCGGCCGCTCGGCCAACCAGCAGGACAACATCACCACCGGCCGCATCTACAAGAACATCATCGAGCGCGAACGCCGCGGCGACTATCTCGGCGCCACCGTGCAGGTTATTCCGCATGTCACCGACGAGATCAAGAATTTCGTGCTCGACGGCAATGACGACTATGATTTCGTGCTGTGCGAGATCGGCGGTACGGTCGGCGATATCGAGGCGATGCCGTTTCTCGAGGCTATCCGCCAGCTCGGCAACGATCTGCCGCGCAACAACGCCGTCTATGTCCACCTGACCTTGATGCCTTACATCCCGACGGCCGGCGAGTTGAAGACCAAGCCGACCCAGCATTCGGTCAAGGAACTGCGCGGCATCGGCATCGCGCCCGATATCCTGCTGGTCCGCGCCGACCGCGCCATCCCCAAGGAAGAGCGCAGAAAACTGTCGCTGTTCTGCAATGTGCGCGAAAGTGCCGTCATCCAGGCGCTCGACGTGCCCCACATCTATGACGTGCCGATGGCTTACCACAAGGAAGGGCTCGATTCGGAAGTGCTGGCCGCCTTCGGTATCGATCCGGCGCCGAAGCCGCGCATGGAGCCCTGGCAGGCCGTGTCCAACCACATCCACAATCCGGAAGGCGAGGTGACGATTGCCATTGTCGGCAAATACACCGGCCTCAAGGATGCCTACAAATCGCTGATCGAGGCTTTGTCGCATGGCGGCATGGCCAACCGCGTCAAGGTCAAGCTCGACTGGATCGAGAGCGAGATTTTCGAGAAGGAAGACCCCACGCCGTGGCTGGAAAAGGTGCACGGCATCCTGGTGCCCGGCGGCTTCGGCGAGCGCGGCTCGGAAGGCAAGATCCTGGCGGCGAAATTCGCCCGCGAGCGCAAGGTGCCGTATTTCGGCATCTGCTTCGGCATGCAGATGGCCTGCATCGAGGCGGCGCGCTCGCTGGCCGGCGTCGAACACGCCTCGTCGACCGAATTCGGTCCGACCGACGAGCCGGTCGTCGGCCTGATGACCGAATGGCTGAAAGGCAACATGCTGGAGAAGCGCCGCGAAACGGGCGATCTCGGCGGCACCATGCGGCTTGGCGCCTATCAGGCTGAACTCGCCAAGGGTTCGAAGATCGCCGACATCTATGGCGACACCCAGATTTCCGAGCGCCATCGCCACCGCTACGAGGTCAATATCGACTACAAGGAGCGGCTGGAAGATTGCGGCCTGGTGTTTGCCGGCATGTCGCCCGACGGCGTGCTGCCGGAAACGGTCGAATACCCCGACCATCCCTGGTTCATCGGCGTCCAGTACCATCCGGAGCTGAAGAGCCGGCCGCTTGAGCCGCATCCCCTGTTCGCCAGCTTCATCTCGGCCGCGGTGGACCAGTCGCGACTGGTCTAGGGCCACGGTGAGGTTTCGCAGCTGATGCAGACCTATGTTGCGCTGCTCTACAGCATTATCCTCGGCGAAGGCCGCCGGGTCGTCATGGCCGACCTCAAGGCGATGGCTGAACAGCTTGGGCTGAAGAACCCGCGCACCCTGGTGGCGACCGGCAATCTGGTCTTCGAGACACGGGCGACCGGCATCGCCAAGCTGGAACAGCGGCTGGAAACGGCCTTCGAAAAAACCTTCGGCCGCAACGTCGTCATCATCGTGCGCACTGCCGAGGATTGGCTGAAACTTGCCGCCGGCAACCCATTCCCGGCCGACTCTGCCGAGGCAGGCGATCAGGTGGCTGTGCGGGTGATGCGCAAGCCAGCGCCGGCGGATGGTGTGGCCGCGCTCCAGGCCTATGCCGCCGAGGACGAGAAGGTGGCTTCGGTCGATGGCGACATCTGGGTCGTCTTTTCGCGCCAGCGGCCAAGCTCGCGGCTGCTCGCTGCCATGAACCACAAGCGCATGGGCATTGGCACCGCACGCAACTGGAACACGGTGCGGAGGTTGGCTGAGATGGTGGAGTAGGGAGTAGGGAGTAGGGAGTAGGGAGTAGGGAGTAGGGAGTAGGGGTATTATTCCCTACTGACTACTGACTACTGACTACTCCCTATCCCTCAATTTCACGCCTTCGCCGTCCTGGCCCCTGCGCCAAGGGCGGCGGTGCGAAGGACGTAGTAGATGACCCCTGCAATGCCGACGCCGAAAAACCAGCCATAAACGCCCCACCATGCCGGCAGCAAATTGGTGAAGTTCGGCAGGACCGAGGAGAAGATGGCGCCGATGCCGGCGGCTATGAAGGCGTTGATGTGCCAGCCGCCCTGGAAGCGGAACTCGCCATCTTCGCGGTACAGTGCCTCGACGTCGACCTCGCCCTTCCGGATCAGATAGTAGTCGACCATCATCACCCCGAAGATCGGCCCCATCGTCGCGCCGATGACGTTGACGAAAGATGCGGCACTGCCTTCCCACGGCGCGAAGGGATAGAGCACCAGCGCGATTACGGCCGCGATATAGCCGCCCTTCTTGAAGTCGATCTGCCGCGGAAAGACGTTGGAGAAGTCGAAGGCCGGCGAGACGAAGTTTGCCACCACATTGATGCCGAGCGTCGCCACGGCAAAGGTCAGGGCTGCAAGCGCTGCCAGGAACCAGCTGTCGAATTTCGCCGAGATCTGGTCGGGATGCAGAAGCACTTCGCCATACACGTCGAAGGCAGCGATGGTGGTCACGCCGGCGACCAGCGAGAACAGGATGAGATTGATCGGCAGGCCCCAGATGTTGCCCTTGCGCAGCGATGCCTTGTCTGGGGCATAGCGGGCGAAATCGCAGAAATTGAGATAGAGCGCCGAGAAATAGGTGACCCAGATCGCCGCCACCGCAAACAGCGACGTCCAGGAGCCAGGGGTTCCGGGTACGCCGGCATCCTTTGTCTTGTCGAGCAGCACATCCATCGGGATGTCGCTGGTAAAGGCAAATCTCCCGGATTTTACACAGAGATAGATCGCCAGGATCAACATCATCACCCACACCGCCGGGCCGGCCCAATCCTGGAAGCGGCGCACCGTTTCCATGCCGTTCTGGATGATCAGCAATTGCAGTGCCCAGATGACCACAAAACAGATCACTTCCAGACCCGTATGGCCGAGGAAATGCGTGTTGGCGTTGAAATCGGCGAACCATTGCGAGCGGATCAGCAACGCCACGATCGCGCCCGATGCCGCCGCCGTCTGCGCGCCGTACCAGAAGCAGGCGACGATGGCGCGCACCAGGGCCGGAATGTTGGCGCCCCAGATGCCGAAGGAGGCGCGCGCCAGCACGGGGTATGGCACGCCGGTCTTCACGCCGGCATAGCCGACCATGTTCATCAGCGCGTAGATGATCAGCGAACCGATGCCGATGGCGATGATGAAATTGACGAAGCCGCCGCAAAACAGGAACAGGCTTGCGGCGAGATAATAGCCCCAGAGGCTGTGGACGTCCGACGTCCAGACGTTGAAGATCGAGAACGGCCCCCAGTTTCGGACTTTGGCCGGAGCCAGATCCTCATTGTATAGATCAGGTGATGCGCCTTGTATGGTCACTGCGATGTCCTCCCCTTGATGCCGCACGCGCCCTCACGCGCCGACTGCGCAGGTTATGCCTGACGCAGGGGAACCGGCAAGCAATCCATTTGCCGGCTTTGGCCTTAAAGATATTCAATGAGAACAGCGCTTATCGATCGGCTTTTGGCGAAGGTCGGCGCAAACGCGGCGATCTTGATTCGATCCGCAGGCGGCAGCGATCAGGACGCTTTGCGGTTGAGGGCCGGTGATGCGTCGAAATTGGCGGCAAGCCAAGCTATCGCGCAGGTGACATCATCGAGCCTGTATTGGGCCACTGTCGGCCCACGCGGCTTGACCCGGATCGAGATGCCGCCGGCCTCGTTAATCGCCTCGAAACCGTTTTCGTCGGCGGTGTCGTCGCCGAGAAAGACCGGCCGCCGTCCGGCAAAGGGCGGGATTGCCATGAAACGCCGCACGGCAGCGCCCTTGGCCGCTTCGAGCGGCATGAGTTCGACGCCGGCGTTGCCCGGGATAACCCGATAGCCCTTGGGAAGCTCGGTCAATGCCTGTTCTACAAGATGCGTTGCCCTGGCCAGCAGATGCGGCGCCGCACGCGTATGGATGGCGAGGATCGGACCCTTGCGCTCGATATGAACAAGGCCGTCATCCAGTTCGGCCTCGATGGCGTCGGCAAGGGCAGCGATATCGGCGGGAGCATCCGCGGTAACGACCGGGCCGTCCGGCGTCAGCCGGTGTTCCAGCCCATAGAGACCGGCAACACGCAGCTTCAACGGATAAAACAGGCGGTCGGCGCCCTCGACCGAGCGGCCGGTGATAAAGGCGACGGCGCCGTCCAGCCGTTTGTCGACGGCGCCTAGGAGGTTGCGCAGTTCGTCGCTCACGGACACGGCGTCGGGGTGCGCGGCGTGCTCCAGCAACGTGCCGTCGATGTCGAGGAAAAGCGCCCATTGTCCTTCCGGCAGGTCGGGTGCGGTTGGCAGGCCCGGTGCTTTCGACAGGCTATTCATGACGCCACCTTCCGCATGCGGTCGAACAGTGAGACGATGTTGGTGTCGGTGTTTGCGGGCCGCTCGGCGACACTTGTCGCTCTTTCGAGGTCGCCGCGTTTGCGCAGGCGTGCGGCATCGAGAAGCATGCTGCCGGCCCAGCGAAAGACATTGTTGTCGCGCACTATTTCGCGCATCGGGCGCATGCGCTCGCGTTGTTCGTCCGTTGACATGGTCAGCGCCTGCAGCAACACCTGGCTCATCATCGCCGCGTCGTAAGGATTGACGATCAGTGCTTCCAGCAGTTCGCGCGACGCGCCGGCAAACGTGCTGAGCAACAGCACGCCCTGTTCGTCGTCACGCGCGGCGACGAATTCCTTGGCTACGAGGTTCATGCCGTCATGCAGGCTGGTGACCATGCAGATGTCGGCGGCGCGATAGATCTCATAGACCTGTTGCTGCGAATGGTGCTCAGCCACCATGACCACGGGCTTGTACCCGTCATGACCGTAGCGCTGGTTGAGTTCGTTGGCATAGCGCATGCATTCATCGTGCAGTTGCTGGTAGGCCGGCAGCGTGCCGCGGCTTGGGGCAGCAATCTGCAGGAACACTACCTTGCCGATCCACTCGGGGTGGCGCGTAAACAATTCGTCCAGCGCATGGAAGCGGTCGAGGATGCCCTTGGTGTAGTCCAGGCGCTCGACGCCGACGCACAGCTTGACGTCCGCCGACAGGCCGAACCGCTCACGCAGGCGGGCGCGGCTTTCCTCGACCGGTGGCAGTTTGGCCAGGAGTTCGGCCGGCCATTCGATGGAGATGGGATAGGCGTGCACCAGTGTCGTCCGCCCGCCATACGAGATCGCGGCGTCGGCGCGCTCGATCCGGCTTTCCAGGAACCTGTCTACGCTTTCAGTGAAATTATTGGCATGAAACTGGGTGTGAAAGCCGATGATCGAGCTCCCGAGCAGTCCATCAAGAACGCGTTCGCGCCATGGGCAGATGCTGAACACTTCGGAGTTCGGCCACGGGATGTGCCAGAAGGTGATGATGATCGCCTCCGGCAGGCGCTCGCGGATCATGCGCGGCAGGAGCGCGAAATGGTAATCCTGAACCAGCACGATCGGCCGCTCATTGCGCGCCTCGGCAACCACCATATCGGCGAATTTGCGGTTGACGGCCTCATAGGCCTCCCAGTCCGAGGCACGGAAGACCGGCCGGGTGAAGGCGATATGGCAGAGCGGCCAAAGCCCTTCATTGGCAAAGCCGAGATAGTAGCCCTGATATTCGTCGTCGCTCAGCCACACGCGGCGCAGCGTATAGGACGGATTGTCCGGCGGCACCTGAACCCGATCGTTGCTATCGACCGTCAGACGATCCGCCGTTCCGCCGCCATAGGCGATCCAGGTGCCGCTGCAGGCGCGGGTGATAGGCTCAAGCGCCGACACCAGACCGCTGGCCGGCACCAGAAGCTCGACGCCGTCGTCCTTGATGTTGTGGATATAGGGTTCTCGGTTCGAGACGACGATGACCTGCGCGTCCGGCAGGTCGTCGGCAAGTATCTTGCGCAAGGTGTCGGGCGACCAGTTCACCAGCGCCGCGTCGGGAGATTGTCCATTCTTCTCGAACTCCCGCAAGACCTTGCGCGTCGCTTCCGATGCGACGTCCTCGCCGGCAGTCGGTGCAACCGTCAAGCTATGGCTACGACGTTGCCTGGAGATCGATAACAGAACGGCTAGAATCGAAAGGCCAAGGCTTGCAAGGATCAAGACCCAGAGCAGGGCCATGCCATAATCAGTCATTCCAATTCCAACTCAATTTTGGCCGTCAGGGCCTTTTTCTTCATGGTTCGATTTGAGTGTTCGCAGCCGACGATCGCCCGTGAGAACCTGTGTTTTTCGCAACGCACAAACCCTGGGTTCGGTTCCCGTTGAAGGCCGTTCAGATCATGTCCGCACGATCAGCGGAACCAGCCCTTCATGGCGGTCGGCGAGAAAGGCGACGACGCGGTCGCCGACGCGCTGGAAGGTAAGATCGACCCTCTTTTCGCCGACACCCAGATGCCTGAGCGTCAGCGTATCGATGCCGATCGGCAAACGGGGTCGAGTGACGTGGATTTCGCCGTTCCAGCCGTCGATTTCCAGACCGAGGCACGCCTGCATCAGCATGAAGGCCGAGCCTGCCGACCACGCTTGCGGCAGGCAGGCGACGGGGTAGGCGATCGGCGCTTCGCCCGGCGAGCGGGTGAAACCGCAGAACAGTTCCGGCAGCCGCATGTTGAAGTGCACGGCGGATTCGAACGTGCCGCTCATCAGCCGCACCACGCTGTCACGCTCGCCGAACCGCGCCAGGCCGGCGCCGCACATCGCCGTGTCATGCGGCCAGATGGAACCATTGTGGTAAGACATCGGGTTGAACAGCACAGCATCGTCGGAAAGCGTTCGCACCCCCCAGCCGGAGTGGAAGGAGGCCGAAAGCAACTGGTCGGCGACCATCTTAGCCCGCGCCGGTTCGGGCAGGCCGACATAGAGCAGGTGTCCGGCATTCGACGTGCGCACCTTGCACGGCTCTCCGGCGCCGTCGATCGCCAGCGCATAGAAGCCGAGATCGTCCAGCCAGAAATCACGCTCGACGGCGATCCGCATCTCTTCGGCGCGATTTTCCCAGTGCTCGGCCTGCGCGAACTCGCCCCGGCGGCGGGCGAGAGCGGCAAGGCCCCTGAAGGCTGCGAAGACATAACCCTGCACTTCGACCAGCGCGATCGGCCCCTTGGGAATGCGCCCGTCGGCGTGGAAGACGGAGTCGAAGCTGTCCTTCCAGCCCTGGTTCGCAAGGCCGGATTCGGCAGCGCGCTGATAGGTGACGAAGCCGGTTGCGCGGCTCGCCTCTTCCGTCCACTTGGCGGCGGCGCAGAGAGACGGCCACAGGCTGGCGATGAAGTCCATGTCGCCGGTGCGTTCGGCATAGGCGCAGGCGAGGTGGATGTAGAGCGGCGTGGTATCGACGCCGCCATAGTAGCGGCCGAAAGGCAGTTCCTGCAGCGCCACCATCTCGCCCTTGCGCGTCTCGTGCATGATCTTGCCGGGCTGCGAGTCGCTGAAAGGCGATGTCTCGGTCGCCTGGTGCTGGGCGAGGAAGGCAAGCACGCCGCGCGCCAGGCCGGGGTTGAGCCATAGCATCTGCAGCGCCGAGATGACGCCGTCACGGCCGAAGGCCGTCGAAAACCAGGGGATGCCGGCATAGGGGTAGGGGCCGGTCGACAACTCGGTGGTCAGCAAGGCGACATCCGCGCGGGCGCGTTCGACCCAATCGTTGAAGACGCGACCCGAACTGTGCACCGTCGCGCCATGGCGGCGCTTGGCCCGCATGCCGAAACGGGCGCGCGCCGCGGCCGCCCGGAAGCGGTCGCGGTCGGGCGTTTCGGTCAGTTCCGCGCCGACCTCGACGTAAAGCATCTTGCTGCTGCGCTTGGTCACTGCGATGAGGAAATCCGCGCGCTCGGCGCTCAACTGGTCTGGCGGCTGCGAGAACGAGATCGCCGACACCCGCGCCAGCCCGTCCAGTCCGTCATAGCGCAGCAGCACCGAGGCAGGCTCGATCTCCGCTGCATGCGCCATTCCGCGCTTCGGTCGGGTCGAACCGCGGACCTCGAACATGTCCCGGAAATCGGCGGCAAAATGCAGCGAGACGCGGATTGCCGAATGCTCCTGGCTGTAGTTGGAAAGGGTGATGCGCTCGAACAGCCGGTCCTGCCACAACAGCCTGACGCGCTCGATATGGATGGCGCCCTGCGGGATGTCGCGGCCACCGACGCTTTGCATCGGCAAATTGGTCATATTGCTGGTGAACAGCACATTGTCCTGGCTGAGGGAGGCGCCGAGCAGCGATGTCTGCCGGCCGCCGACGGTGAGCCTGAACTCCGACAGCACCCGGGTGTCGTCACGGAAGAAACCGTCGCCCGCACCCCTGATATCGCCGTAGGCATCGGCCACGGCAAAACAGTCGCCTTGCTTTAGGGCAAACAGCCGGTGCGGCTCGCGCGGCGCGGTTTCGTCCAGGGAGGCAAGGGCCACGGCAGGGTCGAGCTTGCGCTCGTCAAGTTCGGTCATCAGTCACAAATCTCTGTTTCGGGCTCGGAACGTCCGCCGTCGTTCACGACGCTTTCGATTCAGCCGGGGCGCCGATGAGACGCGCATAGGCAGTGAGATAGTCGCGCGCCATCCTGTTGGCGGAGAACCGACTTTCGAAGACGGCGCGCACCTTTCGCCGGTCGAGTTGCAGCAAGGCCGGCACCGCGGCGACCGCGGCGTCGAGAGAATCGACGACAAATCCGGTAACGCCATGGTCGATGACTTCCGGCAACGCACCGCAGTTCCAGCCGATGGTTGGCGTACCGCACGCCATCGCCTCGATCGCGGCAAGGCCGAACGGCTCGGGCCAGTCTATCGGAAACAGCAGACCAGCGGCATTGCCGAGGAATTCAGTCTTCTCACTCTCGGCGATCTCGCCGACATAGTCGATGCGGTCGCCATCGATCAACGGCTCGATCGTCTCATGGAAATAGGCGCGATCATCGTCGCCGATCTTGGCCGCCAGCTTGAGTTTCATGCCCGAGCGCAAGGCGATGTCGATGGCCCGGTCCGGCCGCTTGTCGCGCGAAAGCCGGCCGAGAAAGGCGAGGTATGGTTCGCCTGCCGCCGTCTCGAAGGTCGGCTGATAGAGACCCGTCGGCAGCCCGTGATGGATGGTGGCCAGCCAATTGGCATTCGCAAGCCCGGTCTTCTGGCTATGCGAGATCGAGATCAGCGGAAAGCGCGGAAAACGCTCATAGGCTGGCGCCAGATCGACATAATCGAGCCGGCCATGAGGCGTCGTCACCGTCTTGTCCGGCATGGTCTCGAAGAACGAGAAATGCAGGAGATGGCTGAGGTGAAAATGAATGATATCAAAGTCGTGGGCTCGGTTCCTCACATCGGCAAGCATCGCAAGATGCGCCGCCGTGTCCGATTTCAGCGGGCGCGGATCGAGGCGTAGCGCGCGTTCGCGACCTGGTATCAGTCTGGCCGACGTCCGGCTGTCGCCGCTGGCGAACAGCGTCACCTCATGGCCGAGTTCGACCAGCCCTTCGGTCAGATAGGAAACGATGCGCTCGGTGCCGCCATAGAGAAGGGGTGGCACCGATTCGTGCAAAGGGGCGACATGGGCTATGCGCATGGTTTGAACGTGTCCCTCAAGGCAATCACGAGAGCGAAATGCATCAGCCGGCCTAACGTTCCGGACAAAAGCGGGCGTCGGCAACCCAAGCCCACCAGCGCAGATTTTTTTGCAATAAGCGGAACAAACGCGCCATCCGCGAATTTAGTAGGGTTGGTTCGCGCTGCGGCCGACCAGGGAGAGAACAAAATGGACCGCTTGCATTTCTTTACGCCCGTGCGCATTGCGCGCGGGCAGGGACACCCCGTCGAGGAAGTCGATAGCGTTGCCGAAGCGATGGTCTTTTTGCAGAAATGGCCATTGGGACGGCGTGGGCCTGTGTATCAGTGCGCCGTGAATTGCTGCTCCGCGGCCCTGTCGGGCAGAATGTCGGCCGAAGCAGCCAGGAAGGCGTTTACGGGCTTTGCCCGCATCACCCGGCTGCTCGATGATGACATGGCCCTGCCGATGGGCGGCGAAAGCATGGCGGAAGTCCACGCGCTGAGGCGCTAGGCGCCGGTCCAGCCATTTGGCTATTGAACACCCGGGCTTTGGCGGCGCGGGCATCATCTTTTCCGCACCGGAGTATTCCGGCGCGGCCCTTCACCTCATGGGCCACACTGTGCTTTCATGCGGCGTTTCGCATGACCGGTGGGTGACGACCATCCACAGGCGGCCCGAACGTGGAGGGGTAGACAATGCCGAGACTGATCCTGGGAACACTCGGCGCTATCGTCATCGCCCTCATCTGGGCGGTCTTTGCCAGTTTGATGGGCGCGCCATCGATCGTGATCACGGTCGGCGCGGTCGCCATTGGGGCCGGCGTCTACACCTACGTCGACCGACGCTCGACTTGACGCGTCCCCGGTCTGCCGCGCGCTCGACCAATTGCACGCCGGTGTTTGACGCGCGCGGCAGCCGCGGCGGGCATTCTTCAAGGATGAGCTTGCTGGCCGCATAGAGAGCCAAGGCGCAGACAGGGCGCCACACGTCGGACCGGGCTCCGCGAGAACTTGGGAGAGATCGTCAAAGATCTTTCAATCCGGCCAATGTAGATCGAAACGGCGAATCTGTGGATTTCCGGTGGAACATCGTCGCCTCGAAACACTTCGGGCGTTGCACTGCCCCATCAGTGCACGTTCCCTTGTTCTGTTGGAACTGGCCGGCTGCCGAAAGGTGGCCGGCTTTTTTGTATATAAGCGGAACCTGAAATTACGGGGCTTGTTCTGCATGCGGCAGCGAGCCCCTCGCTGCTGGTCGAGGGCCGTAACCCTTGGCCGGGCCCGCATCGCTCCGCCAGTGGTGCGGGCCCACGGCCTCCGGTTTTTCCGGGCGTCTCGACTCGCTGATCCTCACCCTGGTCCGGCTAATGCATGTCACTCAAAAAAAGGCTCGGTTGTGAGACAATGACATGCACACGCGGCGCGCTTTAGCACAATCATTCACAAAGCCGTGGGTTCAACTGTTGCTACCCTTCTTGGCTGGATTGTGCGAATGATGACTGTCCTTTTCACCGCCACCCCCTGAAACTCGGCTTTTGGATCGACGGTCTTCATCCGCCGGGGGCTTGTTGATCTGTAAGGGTTTTCTGGCGTTCTCGTGCGATGCGCCTGGCCCGCCCTGCCGGATCGTGTTCGGGTGTTTCTTCGATGTGGACATGATCACCGATCCTGCTGACGGCCCTGATGAGTGGTGTTGACCTTGGTGTTGGCTTGCTGCCCTTGGCGCTCCGGATCCGGCGCTCCGTGAGTGCCGTGCTGGGCATCATCGTGGCTAATCTGTCGCCCTTCTCCTCGACCCTTCTGGCTCTGGTTCTCAGGCGGCACGGGCGGCATTTTGCTCGACATCTGCATCTCCTTGGTTGGTCTCGTGACTCCAAACCGTGATCGTGGGGGGAAGTTCCGTCTGCTTAGTCAGCACCTGTGATTTCGGTGCCGACGGAATCTGACTCCCAACGCGGATTTCAACGAACGGCAGGGCCTGCGTTGCTTGTCGAGGACAGGCAATCTCTGGGCAGGCCCGCGTCGCCCCGCCAGTGATGCGGGCCTGCAATATAAACCTCAAGACTGGGCTGCTATCGCAGTTTATTGCGAGCTTCCGGCGACTTGCGTAGCGGGCTTCAGTGGCTTTCAGGAGAGCAGCGTGTTGTATCCGGTCGATTTCGAGCGACCGAAATACAGTGCTTGACCACGTTGCTGACATGATCGGTGATGGTGTCGCGCCTGGATCGCGGCAGCAGCCTCAGGTCCGCTCTCCCTGCAGCTGATGGCAGCTAAAACGACGTCAAAAGACCTAAGTCTCTTTGATCGCCCTCGCTGCTCGCACGAGCGATGACCAGTCAGCTCCCATGGCTGCGACAAGGTCTCGAGCATCTTCGTCTGATATTCCGGTACGGTCTACGAGCTTCCGTGCCAGCAATTCGAATGCCAATTCTATGATCGTCATAGCTCAGCCCTTACGAGAGTACCCGTGACGATAGCTTGCAAATGGGTCTTCCGCATTTGCACATGTTAAGCGACCATCACGAATGTCTCAGGTACCGCAGAATGTCTGCAGGACGCGCTCATCCGGGCGTGGCGGCTCAGCATAGCGTTCCATTCCCGGCTGCTCATCGAAGGGACGGCTGACGACCGTCAAGATCTCCTCGAACGGTGTGAAGTCGCCGCCCAACGCCGCCTGGATCATCGCCTCGATGCGATGATTGCGGGGGATGAATTTGGGATTGACGGATTGCATGGCTGCCCGGCGCGTGGCCGTGTCGGCTGCTTCGCTTGCAATGCGCTGGCGCCACCGCGCCGACCAGGCATCGAATGAGCCTGGATCCTTAAACAACTGCCGCGCCGTGCCTTGGCCGTCCGCAGCGTCGAGGTCATCGCCCAGGCGCCGGAAGCCGAGCGTAAAATCCGCTTCGCCGCGAGCCAGCACATCCAGAAAGTCGGCAGCGAGCTGCAAGTCGCCTTCCGCTTCGGTCAGCAGTCCGAGTTTTCTGCGGAAGCCGCGCTGCAACACAGCCTCATAGGAGGCCTGGAACGACCTCAGCACCTCTTCCGCTTCAGACACTGCTTCATTCTCGTCCGTGCTCATGAGCGGCAGCAGGGTCTCGGCAAAGCGCGCAAGGTTCCATGTGGCGACACGAGGCTGGTTGGCATAGGCATAGCGACCGGCGCGGTCTATCGAACTGAACACCGCGCTGGGGTCGTAAGCGTCCATGAAGGCGCATGGGCCATAGTCGATCGTCTCGCCCGAGATCGACATGTTGTCGGTGTTCATGACGCCATGGATGAAGCCGACCAGCATCCAGCGCGCCACCAGGTCCGCCTGTGCGGCGACAACGGCCTCCAGCAAAGCCCGGTACGGCCGTGCTTCCCCCGCCAGCTGTGGGAAGTGACGCTGAATGGCATAGTCGGCCAGTATCTTGAGCGCCTCGGTGTCGTGGCGCGCGGCGAAATATTGGAACGTGCCGATCCTGATATGGCTTGCCGCCACCCGTGTCAGGACGGCGCCGGGCAGCCGGACCTCGCGATAGACCGGGTCGCCGGTGAGCACCGCCGCAAGGCTTCGCGTCGTCGGAATGCCGAGCGCCCCCATCGCTTCGCTGACGACATATTCGCGCAGGACAGGGCCGAGTGCGGCGCGGCCGTCGCCGTTGCGCGAGAACCGCGTTGGTCCCGATCCTTTCAGCTGGATGTCACGGCGAACGCCGTTGACGTCCACCACTTCGCCAAGCAGCAGGGCGCGCCCGTCGCCAAGCTGAGGCACGAAGTTTCCGAACTGGTGGCCCGCATAGGCCAGGGCGATTGCTTGCAACCCTTCCGGAAATCTGTTGCCGGCAAGCATCGCCACTCCATCCGGGCTGGTAAGCTGGTCGGCATCGAGCCCGAGTTCCTCCGCGAGGTGCCGGTTGAACCGGATCAGCCGCGGTTCGGACACCGGCTTCGGATCTGTTTGCGCGAAGAAGCGCTCCGGCAATTGCGCATAGCTGTTGCTCAGGGCGGGAAGCCCCGTCTGAATGACCGGGGGTTGTTCAGCAGTCGCAGGTGACGTCATGACGAGCTGTCTCTGAAGAGGAGGGGTTCAACAGATCCCGTTTCGAGGAGCCTGTGTTCATTTGTTCATATAGGGACGCAACGTCGTTGGTGCCATCCGGATCCATCAGGCCGGCACCGGATACAAGCTGGGAACCACCCGCCTCAACTATCGAGGTTCGGGCTGCCGTGGGACGACGGGCCGTGGCGGAATCCAGAGCTGACGCCCGCATCGCCACTGTCTCCGAACTGAGCACCCGGCAATCTAGTCAGTGCGGGCGGGCAATGCCGGGGCAGGGTCTGCCTTGGGTGGCAGCGGCTCTCTCGGGACCGCTCCCGGCGACGATGTTGAACCCGGTTCGACTCGTTCCTCGGCGATAAGCCGGGCGCCACGCTCATAGGTCAGGTAGCGCCAGAGCCACTGGATCGAGACCTGAACGCGGTGCTGAAAACCGACGAGCAGGTAGACATGGATGAGCGCCCAGGCAGACCAGGCGATCCAGCCTTTCAGTTTCAGCCTGCCCGATTCGAACACGGCAGCGTGGCGGCCGACAATGGCCGTGTTGCCTCGATTGCTGAAGGCAAAAGCCGGCAGCGTGTCGCCAGTATCTATCCGGCGTGCCAGTGCCATGCCGAGGTGCTCGCCCTGCTGCTTGGCGACCTGGGCAAGACCTGGCAATGGCTGGCCGTTCCCATCGAGGACCAGTGCGACGTCGCCAAGCGCGAAGACATCGGGGTGGCCGACGACCTGCAGGTCGGATTCGACCTTCACCCGACCGCCGCGGTCGAGCCCGACACCGAGCTGGGCGACCAGCGGAGAAGCCGCCACCCCAGCGGCCCAGAGCGTCAAGGCCACCGGGATCACCTGGCCGCCGACGGTGATCTGATGCGCTTCGATCGCCTCGACCCGGTTGCCGAGCGCGACCTCGACGCCCAGGCTTTCAAGGCGCATACGTGCATATCTGGAAAGCTCCGGGGCGAATCCGGCAAGCAGACGCTCGCCGGCTTCTACCAGTATGATCCTTGTCTTCTCGGGCCGGATGTTGCGGAAGTCGCGCGCCAGTGTGTGCCGGCTGAGTTCGGCGATCGAGCCCGCCAGTTCGACACCGGTCGGGCCGCCGCCGATAATGGCGATCGTCATCAGCCGGGATTGCTCGACTGGATCGGTGGTCCGTTCCGCGTGCTCGAACGATAGCAGCAGCCGTGACCGGATCGTGCGCGCGTCCTCGATGGTCTTCAAGCCGGGACAAACCCGAGCCCAGCTCTCCTGGCCGAAATAGAATGGCTGCGAACCGGTGGCCAAGACCAGGATGTCGTAGGGGACCGTGGTCCCATCGGCCAGCACCAGTATCCTGGCTTCGGTGACGATCTCGGTGACATCGCCGAAGAGGACCTGAACCGAGGGATAGCGGCCCAGGATCTTGCGGATTGGCTCGGCGATGTCAGGCGCCGACAAGGCGGCGGTTGCAACCTGATAGAGCAAGGGCTGGAACAGGTGGTGATTGTGGCGGTCGATGATCGTCACCCCGATTTCCGCCTTGCCGAGCGCCTTGGCAACCTCCAGACCGGCAAAGCCTCCGCCGACCACGACGATGCGCGGTGTCAGGCTCCGGCCGTGGCTGCTCTCGGTGGCGAACTGCATGCTTGATACTCCCCTATCCCTGTCCGGAAGTCATAGCCTGGCAGGAGTGCCTCGCTGCTGGCTGGAGCTACTGCTCATTCCGGCGGCATCGGTCCAGGCGAGGCATCCGGCAATGACAGGCGTCGTGCTGACCACAAGGGCGCCGCGCGCGTGAAGGGATACCAACCCGCGCCATGAGACGCGGTCGACCGCCCAGATGGTGCCGCTGGCGTCGACCCATTTGAGATGGGCGTCGGCGACTTCAACGGCCCGCATCATCGCCGCCGGTTCCATCCCGGCCCGAAAGACGATGATGGAATTGGCGGCACCGTTGAAGAACGGGCCGGCGCCGGCTGCCAATCCCGCGAGCAGGACGATGCTGGTAAGCGCTGCCGAAGCACCGCGTGCCGGTCCGCCGCGGTTGGGCAGCACCAGCACCAACACAAGCGGCACGATGCCGAAGATGACCAGCCACGCAATATCCCAGGCGAGCGGCAAGTCGCTGTTCATCTTGATCCGGTGCAGACCCAGCAGCCAGTGAAACACGACGGCATCGACGACATGCCAGACGCCGAACCCGGCGAAGGCGAGCCGCAGGATCTCCGTGGTGGTCCCGGGCCGCGCGCCGGCCGCCCTCGCGGCCACCAGCAGCACCGTGCCGGCGACGGCGAGCACATACATGAAAAGATGGAAGAGGCCGTCGGCCATGATCTGGAAGCGCAGGTCGGAACCCACCGGATCGGCGACGCCCGAGAGAAGATGATGCCATTGCAGGATCTGATGCAGGACGATGCCGTCGAAGAAACCGCCGAGCGCGAAGCCGAGCAGCAGCCAGCCGGCTCGCGTTCTCGGGTCGAGTGTCGCGGTGATCGCGTCCATGTCAGGACCACCGGCTCCAGGCCGGGGCGTTGAGTTGCCTGGGCACCGACATGTCCGGCGGCGTGGGGTCATGGAGACCATGACGCGCCTCGAGCCAGAAGGCGGATATCAGCCCACCAACCACCGTCGTCAGAACCAGGGTCGCAGCAATTATCGCCAGCATGGACGTCGATCCTCAGCCGCGCAGGGTCGGCCGCGCGGAACCTAACCGCGGCTTCCGTGGAATGTTCCTACCGCCGGTTCGGTGGAGGGAACAATCAAGTTCCAGCACGGTTCGATGCTGGCGACGGACGGCTCAAGCGGAGAAGGTCATGAACGAATATACGGCGGCAGATCCGGACGGTCTCGACAGCCACCAGCCGACCGGCATCACCCGATGGCTGTTTTCGACCAACCACAAGGACATCGGCACACTCTATCTGGTCTTCGCTTTCATCGCGGGGGTGATCGGCATGCTCTTGTCGGTGAGCATGCGAATCGAGCTGCAGCAACCCGGGATCCAGTTTTTCCCCGGACTGGCGTCGATGATCTACGGTTACCAGGGCGACGCGGCGATCGACGCCGGCAAGCAGCTTTACAACGTCTTCACCACGGCCCACGCGCTGATCATGATCTTCTACACTGTGATGCCCGCCCTGATCGGCGGCTTCGCCAACTGGATGGTTCCGATCATGATCGGCGCCCCCGACATGGCCTTCCCGCGCATGAACAACATCTCGTTCTGGCTGCTCCCGCCGGCATTGATGTTGCTTTTATTGTCGATCTTCATGCCCAGCGTCCCCGGCGGCTATGGCCCTGGGACCGGCTGGTTCCTGTACCCGCCGCTGTCGACCTCCGGCCATCCCGGTCCCGCCGTGGATCTGGTCATCCTGTCTCTGCACATTGCGGGCGCCTCCTCGATCCTGGGAGCCATCAACTTCATCACCACCATCTTCAACATGCGCGCGCCGGGGATGACCCTGCACAAGATGCCCCTGTTTGTGTGGTCGATCCTCATCACCGCCTTCCTGCTGCTGCTGGCTCTGCCGGTGCTGGCCGGCGCCATCACCATGCTCCTGACCGATCGCAATTTCGGAACCACGTTCTTCGCGCCGGACGGCGGAGGCGACCCGCTGCTGTACCAGCATCTCTTCTGGTTCTTCGGCCACCCGGAAGTCTACATCATGATCCTGCCGGCGTTCGGCATCGTCAGCCAGGTGATCTCGACCTTCTCGCGAAAGCCGATCTTCGGGTATCTCGGGATGGTCTACGCAATCGTGGCGATCGGGGTGATCGGCTTCGTCGTCTGGGCCCACCATATGTACACCAGCGGGATAGGCCTCGACACGCAGCGCTACTTCACCTTCGCCACGATGGTGATCGCAGTGCCGACCGGGATAAAAGTGTTCTCCTGGATTGCAACCATGTGGGGCGGTTCGGTCAGCCTGCGGACGCCGATGCTCTGGGCCCTCGGCTTCATATTCCTGTTCACCGTAGGCGGGGTGACGGGCGTTCAACTCGCAAATGCCGGCCTCGACCGTGAACTGCACGACACATACTTCGTCGTCGCGCATTTCCACTACATACTTTCACTGGGAGCGATCTTCGGCATCTTCGCGGGCTGGTATTACTGGTTTCCGAAAATGACGGGATATCTCTACAACCCGCTTCTGGCTGGGGTCCATTTCTGGACGACCTTCGTCGGCGTGAACCTCGTCTTCTTCCCCCATCACTTCCTTGGATTGGCGGGCATGCCGCGTCGCTATGTCGACTATCCCGACGCATTCGCCGGCTGGAACATGGTGTCCTCGTATGGATCGTACCTGTCGGCCGCGAGTGTCGTGATTTTCCTCTTCGGCATCTTGGAAGCTTTCTACCGGCAAAGAGCCGCCGGCATGAACCCATGGGGGCCAGGAGCTACCACATTGGAGTGGGAGCTGACCTCTCCACCCCCTTTCCATCAATGGGACAGGCTGCCGCAAATCAGATGAGGCCGGGTTGTCGAACTCCTTTGCGCAAGCCAGCCCGGTTCGCCGCTGAGGCGAACTTCAGCCTGCTGGTGGCAGACGTTGGCTGCAGCTGAGAACCGGATCGCTATCTGAAGCTGATTAACAGCACAGCGAACAAGCTTGCGAGCGCGACTGCCCAGCAGAATAACCAATTGGCGATCAGAAGAAGCGATTTGAGCACGGTGGCATGGCAGTAATCTTCGATGATCGATTGCATTCCAAGCCGCATGTGAACGCAGCTTACGAGAATGAAGCCAATAAGGGCTGGCGCGACATAGATCGATCCTACGACGCTGAGGACGGCGTCTCGAGGCTCACCGACCAGCATTATAACGACCGCGACGATGTAAATGACAAGGATCAACAGGGCAGCAGATGTCAGCCGCTCCAGCATGAACGTTTCGGTTCCGTGTTTCGCCGATCCAAGGCCCCGCACTCGAGCTAGCGGAGTTCTGATTGAGGGTCTGTCAGCCATGGCGTTTCCCCAAAACTACTTGGTTGCCTTGCGCGCAACTCAAGCTGTTGCTGTTTCGATGCCCGGGCCGTCGGTGCCGACGGATAGTGGGCAAGCACGGTCTCCAGTCGAACAAGGCGGGCTTTGTGGGCGTTCAGTTCGTATCCTGAACGCCATCCAATTTGCCTGGGTCTGCCATCTCTGCATAGCTCGCTTTCAAGCAGCGAGATACGAAGGCGGACCGCGTCGATCTCCTTGACGAGCGCGGCCTTCACCGATTTTCGACTCTGCATGGCTGTAGTTCCGGTGCAAGGATGGTTCCAAACCTGACGCGTCTGGAAATGTTCCCGGGTGCCGAAGGCGTGCTGAAGATTAATGCCTCAGTGCTGGACCCGCACAATGGGTCGCCATGAGCTAAAGCCGGGCACTAGCTCAACGGGCGCGATGTGCCCGGCGAATGCTTGTGAAAACGAGCGAATGCCTGGCCCGCCTCGTCCCGAGAGATAAGTAGCCCTCAGAACAGCGACCGCACGTGGCCGAGATGACCAGAGGGTGTTCTTGGGCCAACATATGTTAACGGCCACTTTTGTTTCTCTCTCCTGCAAAAATATTTGGGCTGAAAGAGCCGGGAACTAACCGATCCTCCGGATGTTGCGGAGTTAGTCAGGAGAAACGGACTATGTCGGACAAAGAAATTCATCGGGGCGCCTCGCGTTTTCGCCCTATCCGCGTCGTGGACGCCCGCGTGTTTCGCGGGCCGCACCTCTATAGTATGACGCCAATGGTCCAGATTCGGATCGACCTCGGAGCCCTTGAGGCGTTCCCGACAGACAAACTGCCCGGGTTTTCCGAACAAATCGTCCGACTGTTGCCCGGCCTTGCGGGCCATGGCTGCAGCTATGGCGCCGCCGGCGGCTTCGTCCGCCGCATGCAGGAAGGAACCTGGCTCGGCCACGTCGTCGAGCATGTCGCCCTGGAACTGCAGAGCATGCTCGGTCACCGGGTGACACGAGGAAAGACACGGTCGGTCAAAGGCAGTCCCGGCACTTATAACGTCATGTTCGCCTACAAGGATGAGCTTGTCGGGCTGCTCGCCGGACGCGTCGCGCTCGAACTGGTGGACAGCCTGCTGCCGGCCAATCTGCATGGTGTCGAGGGGCTCGGCGACATTGCGGAAACGCAGGGGCCATTCGAGTTCGCAGCCAGGCTGCAGCAGCTCAAGCGTCTGGCCGCCGAGCGTGCCTTGGGGCCTACGACTGCTTCCTTGGTGCGCGAGGCCGAGAGGCGGGGCATACCCGCCGCGCGGATCGACGACAGCAGCCTCGTGCTGTTTGGTCACGGAAAGCATCAGAAGCGGATCCGCGCCAGTTGCAGCGACCTCACTTCCGAGATTGCGACCGAGATCGCCTCGGACAAGGACCTGACCAAATTCCTGCTGCAACAGGCCGGCCTGCCGGTGCCACGCGGGGAGCTGGTGCGATCGGCGCAGGACGCAGTCGCGGCGGCAGCACGGCTGGGCTACCCCGTGGTCACCAAACCACTCGATGGCAATCATGGAAGCGGCGTCAACATCGGTCTGGCAACAGAAGACGAGGTCCGCTGGGGCTTCGAACAGGCGCGAGAACACAGCCGTAGCGTTATAGTCGAGCAGCATTTCGTCGGCTCGGACCACAGGATCCTGGTGATCGGCGGAAAGGTGGTGGCGCTCGCCGAGAGGGTTCCGGCCCATGTGGTCGGCGATGGCCGGAGTTCTGTCGCCGAGCTCGTCGAGGAGACGAACCGCGACCCACGAAGGGGAGAGGGCCATTCCTCGGTATTGACCCGCATCGAGATCGACGAATGTGTCGAGCATTTCCTGTCAAAATCGCAGCTCACCCTGGCGAGCGTTCCAGCGCCGGGTCAAATGGTGCTCTTGCGGCCCACCGCCAATCTCTCCACCGGTGGGACCGCGATCGACCGAACGGAAGAAATCCATCCCGAAAACGCGCTGATCGCCAGGCGGGCGGCACAGATCGTCGGCCTCGACATTGCCGGGATCGACTTCGTCTGTCCCGACATCTCACGGCCGGTGAGCGAAACCGGCGGCGGCATCATAGAGGTGAATGCCGGTCCTGGCTTTCGCATGCATCTCGAACCCTCGTCGGGGCGCGCCCGCAACGTCGCACGGCCCGTGCTCGATCTTCTCTTCAAAGGCGGCAAGGACGGCCGGATTCCGATCTTCGCGATCACCGGGACCAACGGCAAGTCGACCACTGCCAGAATGCTGGCGCACATCCTGCAGGCGAATGGCGCAACCGTCGGGCTCACCTCGACCACCGGCGTGTACCTGAACGGCGAACGAATCATCACAGGCGATTGCTCAGGCCCGCAGAGCGCCAGGATCGTGCTGCGCGAGCCGGGTGTCGATGTCGCGGTGCTGGAATGTGCACGCGGCGGCATCCTGCGCGAAGGGCTTGCCTTCGATGCATGCGATGTTGGCGCGGTGCTGAACGTCCACGGCGATCATCTCGGGCTGAGGGGCATCGACACAATCGAGGACCTGGCGGAGGTGAAATCGGTCGTGGTCGAGTCCGTCCGCCGCGGCGGATGGAGCATTCTCAATGCCGACGACGTCCATACGTCCGCAATGTCGCGCGATGCCGGCGGCAGGATCTGCTACTTCTCGCTGGCGAGCAGGAGCGAGTGGCCCGGTTTCTTGCGCAGCCACCTGGCGGAAGGCGGCCGCGCCGTGACGCGGGAGCCCAGCAGCGACGGCTGGGACATTTTCATCCACGAGGATGGGGAATCGATGTTCTTGATGAGCGTCGACGAAATTCCCGCGACCTTCGAGGGTTCGGCCGAATTCAACGTTGCCAACAGCCTGGCAGCCGTCGCCATGGCGCATTGCCACGACGTTCCGGCGGCAACGATCCGGGCGGCGCTGGCCGAGTTTGGCACCTCGTTCGAGCAATCTCCCGGTCGCCTCAACGTCTTCGACGGACATGGTTTCCGCACCATCGTCGACTATGCGCACAATCCGGAGGGGCTGAAGGCGCTCGGAAAGCTCGTTTCCCACATGAGGCGCGGCTATCAGCGCACGATCGGCCTGGTCGCCATACCGGGCGACCGCCGCGATTGCGACATACGCGAGATGGGCGCGATCGCTTCGCGGATATTCGACGTCATCGTCTTCAAGGAGGATGAGCAGGAGCTGCGCGGCCGAGCCCCCGGAGCGATCGCCGGCTTGCTGCGGGAAGGTGCCTTGAACGCCGGCTGCGCCCCAGGCCGCATTCACGCCGTCTGTCCCGAGAAGGAGGCCGTCGACGTGTGTCTCAGGCTTGCACGGGAAAACGACCTTGTCGTGCTGACCGTCGACGACGTTGAAGCCGTGTGGCGGCAGGTAACCGGCTTCGGAGGCGCGACGCCTTCGAGGGGAGGGCCCGATCAGACCCATATTCGCCATCTGAGGGCTGGCTGATGTGGTCGCTGATCCTGCACGGCGGCGCCAAGGAGATCGATCCGCAAGAGGAGGAGGCGCATCGCAACGGATGCATCGAGGCACTCGAGGCAGGTCGGGCCGTCCTGGCCGGCGGCGGAACGGCGGTCGATGCCGTGGAAGCGGCCGGTCGCATCCTCGAGGCGGACCCGACGTTCAATGCGGGATATGGAAGTGCCCTCAATTCGGACGGCGAGGTCGAGATGTGCGCTGGCCTGATGGAGGGCAGGGACTTCAATGTGGGTGCCGTCGCAGTGATCAAGGGCGTGCGCCATCCAATCAGTGTCGCGAAGGCAATGCTGCATGAGGAGCCGATCCTGCTGGCGTCGGAGGGGGCCCGGCGTTTCGCCGCCGACAAGCAGCTGGAGCTTTGCGATCCGGCGGATTTGATCACGCCGCAGCAGCGCGACGCCTCCAGCAAGTCGGAGGCGAAGGATACGATCGGTGTGGTTGCCCTGGATCAGTACGGGGACATCGCCGTGGGCACTTCGACCGGCGGACTGGACGGCAGTGCTCCGGGTCGTGTGGGGGATTCTCCGCAACCCGGTTGCGGCTACTATGCCGACAACCGGTTGGGAGCCGTCGCCTTCTCGGGAGACGGTGAGCATATTGCGCGAAAGGCTCTCGCGGCCCGTGTCATGCAGTCACTCTCGGCGCGGCAGGCATTGTCCTCGGGACAGGCTGAAGGCGGCCTGGAGCAGGTGCTGAATCCCGCGCTCAAGGAAGTCGAGGCGATCGGCGGCGAAGCCGGAGCCATCGTGCTTACCGCGACCGGCGTGTCTGGATGGGCGCATAACAGCAGGGAGTTCGCAGTCGCTTTCATGACCAGCGAGGACAACCACCCGCACGTTTTCCTGCGCAAGAAAGACGTGGGCAAATGACCGACAAGAAGAAAAAACGATCCTCGAACGGTAAAGCTGGAACGCTCGTCATCATCGGCGGCCACGAGGACCATGATGGCGATCGTGTCATCTTGAAGGAGGTAGCGAGCCTGGTTCCGAACGGCCGCCTGGTGCTTGCCACCATCGCGTCTCATGAGCCGGATGGCTATCTCGAGAAGTATCAGAGGTCCTTCGGTGAGCTGGGCATCAAGGATGTCATCGAACTCTACGTCAACGACCGCCTCGAGGCAGCTCATGAAAAGAAAATAAGTGCGCTCGCAAACGTGAGCGCGGTGTTCTTCTCCGGCGGCGACCAACTCCGGATCACCAGCCAGATCGGCGACACGCCCATCGACGAGCGGGTGCACGAAATCTATGAAGCCGGCGGCGTCATTGCCGGCACCTCCGCGGGCGCGTCGGTCATGAGCGACACGATGATGGTGAAGGGGCCGAACGCAGCCTCCTTTCGGATCGGCCACATTCGGATGGCGCCGGGACTGGGCCTGCTGCCGAATGTAATTATCGACCAGCACTTTGCGGAACGGGGCCGCATTGGGCGGCTCATCGGGGCGGTGTCGCAGAACCCGCGCGTCCTCGGCATCGGCATCGATGAAGACACCGCGATCGTGGTGAAGGGCGAGATGTTCAAGGTCATCGGCAGCGGCGCTGTCTATCTGGTCGATGCAGCCGGCGTGACGCATTCCAACATCGCGGAAGGTGAGCCTGATGCCGCCCTTTCCATCCATGATCTTAGGGTTCACGTGCTGAGCTCAGGCGACGGGTTCGATCTCGCGCTGCGACGGCCGGTAGGGCTTCCGTAAGACTTCGCCACACTCAAGCTGATGGTGCGGCGCGGTCCGCGTACCGCGAAAACCGCATATATGAAGCAGTTCTCCTATTTGAAGTCGCCCAACCAGAATTGTCGCATTGTTGCGGGTCCGGCAGGATTACAGACGGCCTCTCGTCGGCTCCAATCCCGCTAAGCTGAAGACCTTCGCTCGCCCGGCGTTCTGTCGGGCTAACCCCGCCGGCGACTGGCCTGAATGGCAGCAAAGGTTACCGGACGAAACCCCCATGCGTCGACGCCGACATCATGCTGGCGCGTCATCGGCTTCAGACGACCGTGCGAATGACCGTGCAGGTTTACCGACCTCTTGCCGATCTGGTTCCAGGTGCGAAAAGGATAGTGGCACAGAACCAGCAAGCTGCCCTCGACAAGAAGCTCCATGTAGTGGTGCACGCTCGCCCAGGCCGGGTCGCCAATGGTGGCGGCGCCATCATTGTTGCCAATTATCAGGTGCTTGGACCCGTTAAGAGACGACAGCAGTGAAGACACGGTCTCGGCTGGACCCTTGGCGAAATCGCCGAGGTGCCAGACCTCGTCGTTCGGGCCAACCGTTTCGTTCCAAAACGCAACCAGCGCCTGGTCATGATCGACCAACGAGGCGAAGGGACGCCGGTCGAGGCGCAGAATGCGCGGATCGTTGAAATGCGTATCGGAAGTGAAGAAGATCATGCGCCGCGGCCGGCTGCGACGCGCGACCGGCGATCGCGTCTAACTGCCGGAGCGCTCTTCGGCTTCATCATCGATCCCGATCGGGGCTTCCCTAAGCATCTTGAGTGCCTCTTCCTTCGTAAGGCCGCACTTGCGCGCGAAGTAGAGCGCCTCGATCGCCTTTTCGCGATCCGCCGTGGATTTTGCGTGCTGTTTGGGCTTTTTGCCCATCGTTCTCTGCCACCTTCCGAGGCCACCAAACCATCACAGTGCCGCGTTGTTCCCGTGCATCGGCTGACCTGCCGGACTGCGCGAATGCCGATGTCGCCGGCATCCCGCGAGCCCCGGACAGCGCGTATATCAGCCGGCTCGCGACAACGGCGGAGCGACTCCAACCCCGACAGCGTGAATTCAAACGAAAGCCCGCGCCGTGGGAGGGGCCGGCGCGGGCGATCGGGCTACCGATCTTGCAGCGCGGGGGTCGACCGCTGCATGGCTCGAACTGTGCAAGCGAGCATTTGTTCCGGGCCGCATGCAAAGCATCGGCGTTTCATTGCAATTCTGGGGGACACAACCAGCATTTCGCTTCAGTCCGCCGCCGATGTGGGAGGATGAATACCGCCTTGCGCTAATTCGTCCGCCCTGGACACGAAACCAACCGCGCATTGAGCGCGTAGCTTCGGCGATTTAAAAACACCTGCACTGGAATATTTCCGGGCGCATGGAACATCTCCGGCCGCTGATGTTTAGGCCGGAATGACGATGATCTCTGTTCTTACAATGATTTACTCTCTCGCCATCTTTATCGGCGCGAAGCGGCGCAACCTCTTGGTGAATGCGAAACTCGATAGAGTTTTGCGCAATATGGCTGGCGCAGAACTGAATCAACGTGGCCAGTAAACCGCAACACCGCCGGTTCCAGTTCACAGCCAGTGTCCTCGCGGCCGCTACCTCGGTTCGGGTGGCAAGCGGCTCGGCAGGACTGCAAGGGCCGCCCCCTCTGGGCTGGCTGGTGCGTGGTCGATCCGATTTCGTCGATGAGGGCGGAGCACGATGCTCCCGCAGTGCGCCGTGCTGGCTCGAATTGCGGGGCCGCGTCCACGATCCGCTCACGGGGCACGCACCTTTAGGTCCGGCCCACGCGAGTGGCTTCGGAGGACCTATCCATGAACGATGATGATCCTATAAATTCGCTCGCCAATGCAATTCGTCATCGCAGCGCAATTTTGTTTGTGGGGGCGGGGGTATCGATCAGCGTCGGACTTCCGTCTTGGGAGAAGCTCATCGAGCGAATGGCAAAGGAGCTCGGCGTCGACGATGAATTTTCCACGCGACGCGATCGTTTTCAGACCTTGGCCGAATACTATCGGATCAAGCATGGCAGCATCGGACCACTTCGCAGTTGGATGGACAGAAACTGGTCTGTCGCCAAGGAACGGATCGAGAAATCGGAATTGCACCGTCTCATCGTGACGCTCGATTTTCCCGTCATCTATACGACGAACTATGACCGGAACCTGGAACTCGCTTTTGAAATCCACGGTCGAGAGTACGTGAAAGTGGCCAACGCACGGCACGTTGCGCAGGCCCGTCGAGGCATAACGCACATCGTGAAATTTCACGGCGACTTTGACGAGGACTCTTCCCTTGTCCTCACCGAAACCGACTATCTTGACCGCCTGTCCTTCAATTCTCCCCTTGATGTCCGCTTTCGCTCCGACGCTCTCGGCAGCACGATCCTGTTCATTGGCTATAGCCTCTCCGATCCAAACATCCGGCTGCTGTTGCACCGGCTTTGGCAAACCTGGCACCGGTCTGGATATGAGAAAGATCGTCCCCCTTCGTTCATCTTCATGCCCAGCCGCAACCCTGTGGAGGAGGCCGTGCTTGGGCGCTGGGGTATTTCGGTGCTCGTTGGCGCAGGTGATGATCCTGAAGCCGGTCTGACGGATTTCCTCAGGCGTTTGGTGGAAGCGGTCGCGGTGACCTGAGGCGCGCTCCCCAGTGGACCGTGGTTGGGTTTTCGCAGGTGCGCGGTGACCGACGAACCGGGCGGTGGCCGACAGGCGCCAGATCGGCGACTGTTGGAGCCACGACTTCCACAATCAATCCCGCAGCGATCATCTTGGCGTGAAGTCGATCTCCGGCGTCAATTGCCGGCAATATGCACAAACCAAGTCAATCGTCGTTTGCACATCATCCAAGCAAACAACTTCGGACGGGGTATGCATGTAACGCAAAGGCACGGAGAGCACCCCACTTGCGACGCCGCCGCGGTTCTGCTGCATGACACGCGCGTCGGTAGGGCTTGAGCTGCCCACCGCCTGAAACTGATAAGGCAGGCCCTCTTTCTCGGCCACCGACTTCAGCAGATTGAACACCACCGGGTTGGTGTTCGCGCCTTGAGTGATTGCCGGCCCTTTCCCAAGGTCCAGTTTGCCCTGATCCTCGGCGCGAGCGCGCGGATAGTCCATCGCCACGCCCATATCGATTGCGAGGCCGGTTCGAGGCGCGATATTGAACGCCGAGGTCATCGCGCCTCGGGAACCGATTTCCTCTTGAACCGTACCCAGGATATAGAGCCCCACGCCGGGGTGAACGCCTCCCTCCTCAGAGAGGCAGCGCAGCACCTCGGCGCCGATGAGGAGGCCGACCTTGTTGTCGAACGCTCGTCCGACAGCAAGGTTGCCCTGGAGCGCTGCAAACTCGCCATGGATAGTCACCGCGCTGCCGACCTCTACGACCTTCAACGCTTCCTCTCGCGAACTCGCGCCGATATCGATCCACAGTTCCATCAGCGAGGGTGTTTGAGACGTGTCAGAGGCTTTGAAGGTCTGGATTGCTTTGCGACCCACGACCCCCAGGATCGGCTCTTTGCCGTGCACCCAGACACGCTGGCCGATTTCAGTGGCAACGTCCGTTCCACCTATGGTGCTGAAGAACAGAAAACCGTCATCGTCGATGTAGTGGACGATGAAGCCGACCTCATCCATGTGCCCGGCATACATGAAGCGCATAGACGCCTCAGGATTGATGATCGCTGTGACATTGCCCATGACGTCCGTCGTCAACCTGTGGGCATACGGACGAACATACTCGCGGAAAAGCTCCGCTACAGGTTGCTCAAAGCCGCTCGGCGACGGGGTCGCCACAATTTTCTTCAAGAACTTGAGTGATTCATCGCGCATGAAGCTGACTTTCACAGTTCATGGGTGGAGGGCCATTCGAGCATGGTCATACTCGTCGGGCTTCGCGCCAATTTTGGCCTTCTTCGGTGCGATCGCCCGCGAATTGGTCAGCCCAAGGCAGGTTGTGGAGCCAGGCTTCGCGCCGGGGGGTCCAAAGCTCGTATGCCGGGAGAAGGTCGTTTGGCGCATCATCGAGAGTGCCGATCATGATCTCGGCTTCGTCGTCGCGGAGGTTCACCACGCGCGACCCGCATGCCGGACAAAAACCTCTGCCGTTGAATGCAACAAGCTCGCCCTTGCACTGGTAAGCCGACCGCGGCCACACGGCAAAGGCACTGTAGGTGCTGCCGCTGGTTCTCTTGCAATCCTGGCAATGACACAAGCCAACGCGCAACGGCGCGCCGGTGACAACATACCTCACAGACCCGCAAAGACAGCCGCCGGTCCGCTCTATCTTTTCAACCTTGCCGTTCATGGTCGCCGGAGCCATGAGTGAGGGAAGCGTGTTGGACTCGGCTCTGCCGTTTGCATCCGAGGCGTCAAGTTAATCGGCAATGTCTTCAACAAGGCCCAACTCCAAAGCTCTGGCTGCCATCAGGTAGCAGTTGGTCAAGGCATGGTCGCGCAGCTCTTCCAGCGATGTTCGAGAACCTTGGACGAGATCGGCGAACCCTTCATTCTCGAGTCGCTCTGCCGTTTCCAACAGCGCAAGTTGTTCGCGAACGATCTGAAGACAGCTTCGAATTGGTCCATTCAGAACCAAGTCTTTCTCAAGCCTTCTTTCATGAATCAGCAGGACTGCTTGCGGGCAAAGGAACCTGCAGGCTTTCGGGAAAGCGGCAAGGACCGTTACCCCGGCAGAGTAAACCGTATTCTTGCCAATGATGTAGCCGTTGCGGCCCGAGTGTTTCAGAAAAAGCTTGAACTCTAGAGCTAGACGTCGCGCGCCGTCGGCGTCGCCTCCGGGCGTGTCGATTTCAACGTAGAGATCGTCTTCCCCGGAACGCACGGCTTTCAAATCGTCCAAGGCTTTGGTGACGACAGTGTCATCAATCAAGCCGTGTATACGCAAGTTTGGATCGAACAAAAGCCGGTGAAGGTCTGGAGCGGGCGGCGGGGAGACGGTGTGTTCGGCTGACTGGGGCAACAGATCCATATAGACATCCTCACTATGGGGGCCGAACTTAGTTGGTACCCTTTTGTTCCCTTGAGGGAGTTCGAGCGGCGGTGATCACGACCGCGTCTCTCTGCGGCTGTTGAGCTCCCTCTTGCATTGCAGATCGTTTTCGCACCAGGCCCGGTAGAGGCACCTCAGCCGCTGGGTTGGCTCCATGGGCATATCGGGCATTTGCCGGAGCTGACGCAGTCGCTTTGCTGACTTCTGCCACGTCCGGGACCAGTCCTGTGGACGGTTGAACTCGACGGCCTCAATGGTTCCCGGCTGCTGCCTTCCGGACCCCCGCGGTCGGGCTGTTTTTCCTGGCCGTGCCATTTTTCCGGGGGGCTGAAACAAACAGCTTTGTTGGCAGTTCTAGCGTCCGGAGCACCGGCTCCGCGCGGCGCGGCCGAGCGGCCGGGGCTGTCCGGCAGGAGGTCCAGCAATGTCTCACGATATGCAAAGACGATTTGCAACGCGCTTGATCGCGGTTGCGCTGATGCTCTCGGCCAGTGGCGTGGCGCCTGTCCTGGCCCAGGATACCCCGACCGACTTCACGGCGATCATTCAGCAGAAATTGCCGGCCGTGGTCGCGATCACGACCCGGGAGGTTGTCCAGGAACAGACGACGGCGGGCGACTTTACAAGTCCGTTCGACGGCCAGGGCCTCGGACCCGTTCAGCCACAGGTGAGGGAGGCGCTTGGCTCCGGATTTGTGATCAGTCCCGACGGCTACATCGTCACCAACAACCATGTCGTTGCCGATGCGACAGAGATCCATGTCGTATTTTCCGACAAGGAAACGGCGCCGGCGCAATTGGTCGGCCGTGACCCCGCCACCGATATAGCGGTGCTGAAGGTCGACCCGCGGCCCAACATGACCACGACCAAATGGGGTGACTCGGATGCAATGCAGCCGGGCGCATGGACAATCGCGATCGGCAGTCCCTTCGGACTCGGAGGGACAGTCACTGTCGGCGTTCTGTCGGCCCGCTCGCGAGACATTCAAGCCGGGCCGTACGACGATTTTCTCCAGACGGACGCGTCGATCAATCGAGGCAACTCGGGCGGTCCGCTGTTCAACGCACGTGGCGAGGTGATCGGCGTCAACACCGCCATTGTCTCGCCGTCGGGCGGCAGCATCGGGATCGGATTTGCGGTGCCATCGCGCACCGCCCAGAGCATCGCCGACCAGTTGATTAGAACCGGCCGGATCGAGCGTGGCTTCATCGGGGTCCGCCTGCAGGACATCACGCCGTCGCTGGCTGAGGCCCTCGGGATGAAGGATGACAAGGGCGCGCTGGTTGCTTCGGTCGAGCCCGGCAGCCCGGCGGAGAAAGCCGGCTTGAAGCCGGGTGACGTGATCACCCGGTTCAACGGCAAGGGCATTGAGGGTGTCCATGACCTCACGCTTGCGACGGCTAGCCAGAAGCCTGGCAGCAAGGCCACTCTGACACGGAGTAACGGCGGCAAGGACCAGGAGATCGCGCTTGTCATCGGTGAGCGCAAGGATGCGGAGGTGAAGACCGGCGCTGTTCCCGACAAGAGGTCGGCGGCCGAAGGCCTCGGCCTATCGCTCAGCCAGATTCCGGATCAGGCGCGTCAGCAGCTCGGCATCAAATCAGGAACGACCGGCGTCTTCGTCGTGGAAGTGGTTCCCGATGGCCTTGCCGCCCGGAGCGGATTGCAGCCGGGCGATGTCATCATATCGGCCAACAATCGCCGCGTGACGGAGCCTTCGGACATCGTCGAGGAGTGGGCGAACTCTCGCCGGCAGAGCAAGCCCATCCTGTTTCGGCTGGAAAGGCAGGGGCAGTCCGTGTTGGTGGCGGTCGCCGGGAAATGACCGTCTCCAGGACGACCATGTGACTGCACCACGATCCGCTTGCGGATCCCGCTCCAAGGGTGTCGGACCCCAGGTGCACCGGGGAAGCATCGCCGCAGAAAGTCTGCGGGATGCGCTCATTGGGCCGGGTGCGCAACGCGCACTGATTCTGCAGCGCCAGAGCTCTTTTGAGCTCATCGTGCTCGAAGGCGCTCGCCATCCTCAGGCAGTTTCGCGCCTTGCCGTAAGCCGTGCCTGGAGAAGGACGACGACGAGCAAAAACAGCCCGCGGATCACCGACTGCCAGTAGGCTGACAGCGAAATCCAACCCATGCCGTTTTCGAAGTTCAGGACGTTGAAAAGGATCCCGAGCAACAGCACGCCGGCCAGCGTGGTCAACACCGAGCCCGAGCCGCCGGTCAGCAGCGTCCCGCCCACGACCACGGCTGCGATGGCAAACAGCTCCCAGCCGACGCCCTCGATCGGCTGGCCTGCGCCGAACTGAGAAGCGAGGACGACGCCGGCGAGCCCGGCCAGGCACCCGCTTGCGACATAGACGAGAAATTTGACGCGGTCAGTGCGCAGCCCCATCAGCCGCGAGGCATCCTCGCCACCGCCGATGGCCAGCACCGTCCGTCCCGTGCTGGTGTAGTTCAGGACCACTGAGCCGACGGCATAGGCAACCAGGGCGATGACTGCCGGAATCGGGAAAATCCAGAAATTCCCTTGGCCGATGGCGGTGAAACCCGAATCGTAAGACACCGAAACCGTCTGGTTGCCGGCCAGAAGCAGCGCCGAGCCGCTTGCGGCCAGCATGGTGGCAAGCGTGGCGATGAATGGCATCAGGTTGCCGCGTGTAACCAGGAGCGCGTTGATCAGCCCGGCTGCCAGGCCGGCGCCAACGCCCGCTGCAAGGCCTGCCACGATGCCGTGCGGGCTCGCCAGGGCTGACGCGACGCTGCCCAAGGCTGCGACGGAGCCGACGGACAGGTCTATGCCGCCGGTCATGATCACGAAGCACATGCCGAGCGCGACGAGCGCGAACATCGAGTTGTAGCGCAGAACGCTCATCACGTTGAAGAGGCCGAGGAAGCGGTCGTAGCGCAGGAATCCGAATAGGACGAGGGCTGCAAGCGCGATGACGACACCGTAAGTGCCGATGATGCGAACCAGTCTGGCGCTGTTCATGGATTACACCCGGTGTTGCTGCTGCAGCCAGACGGCGAATGCGATGATGCCGGCCTTGACGACGAGCGCAGCGGCGTCGGGTACGCCATTGGCGAGCAGCGTGTAGCGCACCAACTGGATGGTCAGTGCGCCCAGCAGGGTGCCGATGATTGTGGCCTTTCCGCCACTCAACAGCGTGCCGCCCACCGCGACCGCCGCGATGGCGTCGAGTTCCATGCCCAGCCCCACGAGATTGGCGTCGCTGGAGGAGTTGATCGCAATGACGACGAGACCGGCTAGCCCCGCGCACAGGCCGCTGATCGCATAGACAGCGAGCTTGATCCTCGATACGGCGATGCCGGCGAGTTCAGAGGCCTTTTCATTGCCGCCGACCGCCAGGATGCTTCGCCCGAACACCGTGCGGTGAAGGGCCCAAGCGGCCACCGCAACCAGCACGGCCATGATGATGACCTGCGCGGGAATGCCGAGCGGGCGGGCAAGTCCGATCCACTGGAATTGCGGCACGCGGAAGGTCTGCAGATTGCCGTTGGTCATGACCTGCGCGATCCCGCGCCCGGCGATGAACAGCACGAGCGTTGCGACGATCGGTTGGATGCGGAAACGCGAGACCAACCAGCCGTTGAACAGCCCGAACAGGCCGGCGACGAGGATCGAGGCAATCATCGCGACGGCTACCGCCAGATAGATGTTTCCGACCGGGAAGATCGTGCCCATGAAGATCATCGGCGCCAATGCGCCGGAGATCGCCATCAGCGAACCAACCGACAGGTCGATGCCGCCGGTGGCGATCACCAGGGTCATCCCCACCGCGACGATCACAATCGTGCAGACCTGGGTCAGGTTGACGTTGAGTGTCTGCAGAGTCGCGAAATTGCGCGTATAGGCAAGGTTGAAGACCACCAGCAGCACAAGCGCGATCACCGTGCCGTAGCGCGCCAGGAAACCGAACACATCAAAGCGGCGGTTTCCAGCGTCGTTGGCTGCGGATGGTGTGGCCAGATCGCTCACGCTGCCTCCTTCGCCGCGCCACCATGCGCCATCGCCGCGAGCACGTCCTCCTCGTCGGCTGCCTGGCCTTCCAGTTCGGCCACCCTCACTCCTTCGCGCAGCACGAATATGCGGTCGGCTCCTTCCATCACTTCCTCGAGTTCCGAGGAGATCATCAGCACGCCGAGCCCGTCATCGGCAAGCTTGCGGATGAGGCGCTGGATCTCGGCCTTGGCCCCGACATCGATGCCGCGCGTCGGCTCATCGAGAATGAGCAGCTTCGGGTTCATTGCCAGCCAGCGGGCAAGCAGCACCTTTTGCTGGTTGCCGCCCGACAACTCGCGGACCTTCTGGTTAGGCCCCGAGCATTTGATGTCGAGTTCACGAATGAAGCGCTCGACGATCTCCTTCTGCCGGGCCTCGTTCAGGATGCCATTGCGGCTGATTTTCGGCAGCAGTGCCAGTGTTATGTTCTCCGCGACGGTCATTTCCGGCACGATGCCCTCGGCCTTGCGGTCCTCAGTGCAGAAGCCCATCCCCGCGGCGATGGCATCAGCGGCACGTGCGGGATGGTAGGACGCGCCCTCCATTGTCATCTCGCCTGCGCTCCGGCGGTCGGCGCCGAATACGAGGCGGGCTGTTTCGGTGCGGCCGGCGCCGAGCAAGCCGGCAAAGCCGGCGATCTCGCCGCGGCGCAGGTCGAAGCTCACGTCACGCACCAACTGGCCGGCTGCCAGCCTTTGCGCGGTAAACAGCACATCACCGATCCTCGACCGATCGCGTTCGCCGAACGCGGTCGCGTGGCCTTCGACGGCTGCGACGTCGCGGCCGAGCATGGCCGCGACCAGCTCCAGCTTGCCGATGTCGCTCATCGCCGCGCTTCGCACCGTGCGGCCGTCACGCATGATCGTGACCCGGTCGCAGACCTCGTACAACTCGTCGAGCTTGTGGCTGACGAACAGAACGGAGACGCCGTCGGCCTTGAGCTGACGGATAACGCTGAACAAGACCGAGACTTCACGCTCGTCCAGCGAGGAGGTCGGCTCATCCATGATCACGAGGCGGGCGGAAAAGCCGATGGCGCGGGCGATCGCCACCATCTGCTGCGTGGCGGTGTTGAAATCGCTGAGCGGGCGGCGCACGTCGATGCCGATCGAGAAGCGGCTGAGCAGGCGCTCGGCTTCCGCATGCATCGCGCTCCAGTCGAGCAGGCCGCGGCGGCGCTTCTCGCGTCCAAGGCAGATGTTCTCGGTCACCGAGCGCAGCGGTACGAGATTGATCTCCTGGTAGATGGTGCTGATGCCGCTGACCTGCGCCTGATGCGGAGACCCAACTTCGAACGGCTTCCGTTCGAACAGCACCTGCCCCGCATCCCGGCGGTAATAGCCGGTGAGCACCTTGATAAGTGTCGATTTGCCCGCACCGTTCTGGCCGATGAGTGCGTGGATCTCGCCCGGAAGAACCTGGAGCGAGGCATCGGCCAGGGCAGGGATGCCGGCAAAACGCTTCTGGATGTCACGCATGTCCAGGAGCAGCGCGGCTTGGTCCGGCTGAGCGGTCATCGTCAAACTCCCAAACCCTACCCGCCGAAGCGGGTAGGGCAACTGGAAAGAAAGTGGATATCAGAACGCAATATCGAAGTCTTTCTTCGCGTTCGTGGCGTCGAAGAAGGCATCCTCGTTCTTGATGAACGGCGGGATCTTCTTGCCGGCCGCATAGTCGGCCATCGTAGCGAAGGCCTTCGGCCCGAACAGCGGGCTGCAAGCGCAGATAGCGCCGATCTTGCCGTCAATGATCGCCTGGACGCCTTCCTTCTCGCCGTCGATCGACAAGATCAGCACATCCTTGCCCGGGGTCTTGCCGGCTGCTTCCAAAGCGGCGATGGCGCCCAGCGCCATCTCATCATTATGCGCGTAGATGATATCCGCATCAGGGTGCGCCTGAAGCAGCGTCTCGGCGACCTGCCGGCCCTTGTCGCGGGCGAAGTCGCCGGACTGCGACGCCAGGATGGTGAACTGCGAGTGCTTGGCGATGAAATCGTCGAAGCCTTTCTTGCGGTCGGTAGCGGCCGAGGCTCCGGTCGTGCCTTCCAGCTCGATGATCTTCGACTTGCCATTGGCGTTCTTGACCAGCCATTCGCCGACGCGGGTCGCCTCCTCGATGAAATCCGAACCGATGAAGCAGACATAATCCTCGCCCGGCTTGGCCATGGTGTGATCAACGTCGCGGTCGACCAGAAACACCGGTATGCCGGCATCGCGCGCGGCAAGAATGACCGGCACCAGGGGCTTGTCTTCGCGGGGCGGCAGGAAGATTGCGTCGACGCCCTGCGCGATCATCGAGTTCACGTCGGAGGCCTGCTTGGCCGACGAACCGGCGGCATCCGTGTAGACCAGCTGATGGCCAAGCTTGGCGGCTTCGTCCTGCATGCTCTTGGTCTCGGCAAGACGCCACGGATTGTTGCTTTCCGTCTGGGCGAAACCGACCTTGTACTTGTCCTTCTTGGCGAGCGGCGGGAGCGCCGCGAAGGCGCGTGAGCCGAGTGTCAGCGCGACCGCGCCGGCGGCGGAGCCAACCAGTAGTTTTCGACGGGTAATGATCATGCTCTTTCCTCCTTTATTGTCGCTTTCAGCGACTGTGTAATTTCCTCACGATATCGGCCCAGACGGCTTCGGCGATGACGCCGTCGGCAAGCTGGGTCAGGCGCTATGCCGCCTCCAAAATAAAGTCGGCGCAGCGGTCGCCCAGCATCATGGCGGGCGCCGCCGTATTGCCGGCATTGATGTTGGGGCAGGCCGACATGTCGGCAACCCGCAGATTGTCTATTCCGCGCACGCGCAGCGCCGCGTCCAGCACCGCCATCCGGTCGCTGTCCGAGCCCATCCGGCATGTCCCGGCCGGATGGTAGTTGGTCTTCACAAAGCGCTTGCAATGCTTTGTCATGGCTTCGTCGCTGAGATCATCCTGGCTTGGCACGGCAATGGCCTTGACCCGATCGGCGAGCGGCTTGGTCTGAAAAACCTGCAGGAAATAACGCTGGCCGGAGATCATTTCCCTCATGTCGTCGGGATGTTTAAGGAGGTTCGGCGAAACGATCGGCATGTCCTTCGGATCCGCCGAACGCAGCCTTACGAAGCCGCGCGACTTTGGCTTCACCACCACTGTCGTCACGGTAAGCCCATAGGTGTTCTCGACCAAGGTCAGGATATCGCGGTCCAGATAGACGTGCGGCACGCAGAAGGCCTGGATCGTCGGTTCGCCCTCGGGATCGGCCGGATTGACGAAGGCTCCGGCCTCCACCCCCGCTGACAGGATCGTGCCGGTGCCGAAGAGCTTGAAATGCAGGCCGTTCCTGATCATCCTCCAACCTTGGCCCTGCCTGAAATAGCCGTATGGGCCGTTTGCGGTGGCGATGATCGGCACCTCTGGATGGTCGATCAGGTTTTCGCCGACCCCGGGCAGGTCGGCGACGCAGGAAATGCCGTGCCCGGCAAGCGCCTCGGCGGGGCCGATGCCGGACAGCATGAGCAGTTTCGGCGAGACGAGGGCACCGGACGAGACGATCACGTCGGCATCCGCATGGACGGTATGCTCGGCGCCCGACGCATCCGAATAGACGACGCCGGTGACCCGACCGTTTTCGATCAGCAGCCGGCTGACTGTGCAATTGAGTTTCAGCGTCAGCTTGGGATCATTCGTCAGCGGCTCGATGAAGGCATAGGCGGCGCTGCTGCGCTTTCCCCGCCGGTTCATGAACTGGTAGAAGCCGACCCCGCGCTGCGACGGTCCGTTGAAGTCATGGTTGTACGGCAATCCAAGGCCTTGGACGGCCTGGACGAACCAACGGGAAACATCATCGATGTGGCCTGGATCCGAGACCAGCAGCGGACCTTCGCTGCCATGCAGTTCGCCGCCGAGGCGGTTGTTTCCCTCCATGCCGGTGAAATGCGGCAGCACCGCCTGCCAGTTCCAGCGCACGCCGGCATTGTTGCCGCGCAGCAGTTCGTCCCACTCCTCATAGTCGGCCGAGCGGCCTCGCATGTAGACCTGGGCGTTGACCGAGGTGCCGCCGCCCAGCACGTTGCCTTGCGAGATTTCATGGACGCGGCCGTCGAGATGGGCCTGCGGCTCGGTGCGGTGATAGCGCATGAATTTCGAGCCGTTGATCATCTTGAAGATGCCGGGCGGCATGTCGAGCAAGGGGTGATGATGGGAATGGCCGGCCTCCAGCAGCAGGGTTCGCCGTCCCGCTTTGACAAGCCTTGCCGTCGCGACGCAGCCGGCTGCTCCGCCGCCCACCACGATATGGTCGTAGGACTGCGTCATGCTTCCGGCGCCTCACGGCTTTCGAATGTACCGCGGACATACTCCCAGGCCGCCGAGAGGTGGTTGAGCAGCGCCCGCTCGGCGCCGTCAGGATCTCGCTCAATGATGGCCGTGCAGATTTCACGATGGCTGAGGAAATTCACGCGGTTGCGCTCGGGCGACCGCGGCATGCGCATCCAATGCGGCGACAGCCAGGCGGTAAATGCCTTGTGCACGACAGGCAGCACCGGGTTGCGCGCGATGTCATAGAGCGCTGCGTGGAACGCCACGTCCGTCGCATAGAATTTCTCGGAATCCGGGATGGCCGCCTCGTTCATCGCCAGCGCCGCCCTCAGGGCTGTGACGTCATCCTTGCGGGCATGGATGGCGGCGTTGCGCGCCAGCGACGCCTCGAGGAAGACGCGCATGTCGTAGAGGTTCTTCACGCCCGCCTGGTCGCTCAGCAGATGTCCTACAATGCCGTCGAGGGCGCCGAGCGCGGCATCCAGGCCAGGCCGGCGCGCCACGGGCCGGAACCGCGGACGCGCTTCCACCAGGCCGCGGCTGGCCAGGCGCGCAATCGCCTCACGCACAACGCCCCGGCCCACACCATACTCGATCATCAGTTCGCGCTCGGCCGGCAGGTAGCTGCCGTCGCCAAGCCTTCCGGACGTGATGTCGGCCTCTATGCCGGCCACCATCGCGTCGGCCGCGCGGGCGGCGAGAATAGCCGCGGGCATCTCAGGACGCTCTTCCGTATCCAGCAAGCCTTTTCCTCCCAGATGGTCCTGTTATTAGAAGGTAAATCGGACCAAAGCACAAGCGGATTGATGCTTTTGTAGGACCAAAAATGACGGATTGGCTTCAGAACCGCTGAAAGATCAGCCACATTGTTGCCAGTCAGCGCTGCCGGTGCAATTATGGTCTGATGAAAAAACCTGAATGGAGCGCAGCATGAGCCGCACCGAAATCAAGGAAGTCGAGACCCGGCTGTTTCGGGTCCCACTGCGTGAGGTGATGACCGATGCCAAGCACGGCGCGCACACGCATTTCGAGCTGGTCACCGTCACGCTGAGGCTTGCCGACGGCACCGAGGGCACAGGCTACACCTACACCGGCGGCAGGGGCGGCTATGCAATCAAGGCAATGATCGATCACGACCTCGCGCCGTTCCTCAAGGCTCGCGACACGACGCAGATCGACACGATTTACGACGGCATGCTCTGGCACATCCACTATGTCGGGCGCGGCGGCATCGCTTCTTTCGCGATTTCGGCGATCGACATCGCGTTGTGGGACCTCAAGGGCCGGCGTAGCGGCCTGCCGCTTTGGCAGATGGCGGGCGGGGCCGGGAAGAGCGCCAAGGCCTATCGCGGCGGCATCGACCTAAACTTTACCCTCGATCAGCTTTTGGCCAGCATCGATTCCTATCTCAATGGCGGCTTCACCGGGGTGAAGATCAAGGTCGGCAAGGACGACCTGGCCGAGGATGTGGCCCGGGTGAAGGCAGTTCGCGAGCGCATAGGACCTCATGTCACCTTTATGGTTGACGCTAACTACGCGCTCGACGTCCCGCGAGCGATCGAGGCAGCGAGAGCATTCGCCGCCTACGATCTGCTGTGGTTCGAGGAGCCCATCATACCCGACGACTATGAGAGTTACGCCAGCATTGCCAAGGCGACCGGAATGCCCCTGGCAATGGGAGAAAACCTGCATGTCATCGAGGAGTTCGAGCATGCCTTCGCTTGGTCGAATCTCAGCTACATCCAACCCGACGCCTCCAACTGCGGCGGGGTCACAGGCTGGCTGCGCGTGGCGGCGCTCTCACGCAAGGCTGGCATTCCGGTCTGCAGTCACGGGATGCAGGAACTTCATGTCAGTCTCGTTGCAGGTCAGACAAATGCCGGCTGGGTGGAGGCGCATAGTTTCGATATTGACCTTTACACCACCGAGCCGCTTAGGCTTCAGGATGGTTTGGCGATAGCACCCGACGAGCCTGGAGTGGGCGTTGTCTTCGACTGGCGCAAATTGGCGGATTTTCGCCAATAGCGCCCCCTGAACGGCGGCACGGCCGCATGCATTTTGTCCGGATCCTGATTCCTCGTTCCGGCAACGCGGAGAGCCCTTCGACAGGAAGACTTCGACCGTCTGAAGAACGAATTCGCCGCCGCCGCAGCCAGCGGGCATACCGCTTATCGGATGCCACACTTACATTTGTAATTGCAGCGACGCTTCACCGGCTTTAACTCACGCGATCATAGCAGCGACACGACAAATGCAGGCGGCCGCCCGAACACCGGCAGAAGCTGCAAGCATTGGGTGCGCCTGCAGGGAGGCGGCGATGGTTGCAACGCGTACGGACACTGCGCATGCGGTTATGGAGGACTTCATTCTATCGCGGCACCGCTCACTGGTCCGCGAAGTTGGATTTTACGAGGCTATGAGTCAAACCCGACAAGCGATCGCCGCATCGCGCGAGGTGCTGAGGCGCTTTCGCGAACGTCAGGGCGACGACACTGCTCGAGCAAAGAATGCAGACCGTGGTCCTGTCGCCGTGTCAGCCTTCGATGCCGACATCATACGCGCTGCATGCCGAGATCTGATCGCGGAGATGAACGTGCCCGAGTGTCAATGGCGCGAGCTGGCGCGAAGTCTGGTGCGCGAATTCGTGGCCTGCGAGCAGACCGAAGCCGGTTTGGTGGATTGGATCGTCCGCCGGCCAGCGATGACGGAGACGGACGAGGCCGGCTGACCGGAGCCAACTGGCGAGGCGGCGAATGAGCCAGAGTCGGTCGACCGCAATTAACGCGAGCAAACAGTCCTCCCGGCGACTTGTTGCGCGGGAACTGCGGTGATCCGAGGATCGGAAACTTTGGCGAGCGGCTTGGACACATCTGATCCTCCTCGTTTTTAGGCGTCCGGCCCCGTGTTCGTATTCGGAGACGAATGCGTCCAGCCGACTGTCTAAGGCAGACGGCGACGGCCATGTCGCGTTGCTCCCGGCCTTCGCACACAAAGAGCCCAAGCCGGATGCTAACTGGCTGCATTAGGCCAATGGGAACAATTTGCGCGGGCCGAGCTTGGGCTAGCGTCGTACAGAGGTGCAAGTATGCAAGATAATTTTGACCGAGCTTCATCCGTCGCCGAGGTTGCGGAATCATTCGTGAGATCCCGGAGGCCGTTCTCTGTCGTATCGACCCGGGATGCGGTCACGATTGTCAGGAAACAGGCAGCTTTTTGCGAGCATACGGATGGCGAGCTTGCGGAGTTGGTGGCGGCAATTGCGGTCAGGCATGGTCGATTGGTCGCGTTCGATCTTGATCTCGACGACACAGGCTTGGAGATCGGTCGCGCAGCATAGCCAACGCCTCACGCAATGAGATAGCCACCGTCAACCGGCAGAATTGCCCCAGTGATGAACCCCGCGAGCGGAGAACACAAGAACAAGGCGGGGCCGGTCAGGTCGCCCGGCGTACCCCAGCGACCCATCGGAGTGCGTTTCATCAATTCCGCGTTGCGAACTGGATCGGCCCGTGGCGCGGCGGTCATGGCGGTCTCGATCCAGCCAGGCGCCAATGCGTTTACGCGGATGCCATCCCCGGCATAGGCGATGGCGAGCGACTTGGTAAGTTGCACGATGGCGCCCTTGGATGCGGCGTAAGCCGGGGCATGAGCCGCGCCGAAAAACGCGAACATCGAGGCGATGTTGACGATGGCGCCCCCGTTCGAGAGTGCCCCTCGGAACGCGCTCGCACTCCGCATGGAGCCGGTGAGATTGATATCGACCACCGTTTCGAAACCCTGGACAGTGAATTCGGCGGCGCGCAGGTTTACCCCTGCGCAATTTACGAGCGCTGCAACGGATGTGAACTGACTGGAATATCCTTCGACCGCAGTCATGTCCCGGACGTCGAGTACTGAATACGAGACGGCGGTGCCGTATGCACGAGCGGCCGCTACCTCGGCGGCCGTGGCCCCCGTCGCGTGGACGATTGCCCCGGCCTCGGCGAACGCCATGGCGATGCCGTTTCCGATGCCTGTCGTGCCTCCGGTAATGACGACGGTCTTGCCCGCGAAGAAGGGAATGGCCCATATGGAATCGGTCACCAAGATCTCCTCGTTTCGCCTCTGTGGCGGAGCGCGAACTTACCGCAGCGGAAGACAAACGGGCGGATGTCTACCGCACGAATTGATCGACGAAATCGTCCCCGAGACCCACGCTCGCATAGTGGCTTCTGCACATGTCGATCTTGGTGAAAACGTCCTCGAAACCAATCTGCTTGTTATCCTTGTCCAGGTAAACCATGCAGCCGGAGATGTTGAAGAAGGTGATCATCTCGGGCACGTCGCTTGGGACCGTGAGCGTGTGGATTTCACCGGGCGGCTCGAAAACGTAAGATCCGGTCTCTGCCACCCAGTCGTGTTCAAGGTAGTGCCAACGCCCCTTGATCACATAGCCATGCACGGGGGCCGGATGCAGATGACGGCTTAATATCCCGGCCCGGCGTACGCGGAGCAGATTGCACCACTGCCCTTGCATTGTGTTGAGCATAAGTGGTCGGAACCACACGCCCTTAGCCTGTGGGACCCAGACACGCTCGTCTTCGGGGACGGCAGCGATCGCGATCTCTTTCGGTGCCAGGGGATGGGCGGAGCCGTTGAAGGATTGATACATCGGAACCTCTGTCGCCAATTCATTGGAGTCCATATCAGCGCGATCCTAACAACTGGGCCGAGTTCTGCCGAGGCGCAATCGGGCGCCCACGCATTGGGAAAGTTGTCGGCGCGCGCCCGCCCGCTGCCGCGGCCGCAAGCTGGGAAGGGGTTCGGGACGGACCGTTGGGCGTCGAAGACGATCCTTGGGTTCATTCTTGCCTCAATCATGCGGCTATCCGGGAGTGCACCGGGCTGGTCCTGGTCTGGAAGCCCCGGTTTCGGACTTCCAAGGCCAGCAAGGCGAGTTCGACCTCGTCCAATCGCGACGGGCGTGCATTTTCCGGCATGCCTTCGGCGGTGGCCAGGTCGATCAGATACTCGTTCCAGGCCCAGTTCTTGAGCACGGCGCGTTTCTCGTCGGGTGCGAGCACCGGGTCGTCCACGACCTCCATCGGAGAGGCGTAGAATGTCTCGGGCTCCGAAAGCGCCGTCTGTATGTGCGCTGCCTGTGCACCGGCGCCATAGCCGTGACTTGCCTGGAGCCAAGCCAACTGCAGCCGCTGCCAAACCAGGTCGGAAAAGGCCTGTTTCTCCTCCGATACATGCTGTCTCCTGATCTTGGCCGGGGAAGCAGGAGGTGCCGCCTGCACCACGTAATTGAGGCCGTGACGCTCGGCATAACGGATCGCCGCTTCCAGCGTCGGAAAGTTCAGTTCAACCTGGGTCAGGGTGTCCCCGCCGCCCGTGTAGCCCATCAGCGGCTCGATGAACGGGGCTGTGCGGCGTTCGAAGACCAATCGCCAGTCCCTGTGGGGCTTTGCCGAGGTCATGGCCGAGCGGCAGGGCTGGTAGATCCGCGCCGTTGCGCCCTCCGGAAACACTGACCGTCCCATTGACAAAGCCGGCCCGTCTAGACGAGGCCGCTTGTCATTGTCCGGCCGGACGGACGTCTTGGTTAGGTTTCTGTTGTCGCTGCTTTGAACTGTCTCCATTGCTTGTCCCTCCCGTTATGAAGGGTCGCACGGGCAGCGGCCGTAAGGGCCGCCACCCATACTGCATGCGTCAGTTCTTCCCGTTGATTGCGATCCGCTTGGCCTTCGCCTGTGCCCGCTCGGTCTTGGGCAACGTCACGGTCAGCACCCCGTTCTTGAAGGCGGCGTTGACCTTGTCTTCTTCAACCTCGTAACCGAGCGGAATGAGGCGCTCGAAGCGACCGTAGAAGCGCTCGGAGAACTGCCGGTCCTTGTCCTCGGTCTCGGAACGCTTCTCGCCTTTAAGCTTGAGCGCCCCATTTTCCAGCAGGACTTCTATGTCGCTCTCGTCCAGGCCAGGTATTTCCGCCGTGACGCGGACTTCCTTGTCCGTGTCGGAGATTTCGACACTCGGCCAACTGGCGGCGAAAGAGGGACCGAAGGCCGGCAGTCTGGCGCCAAAGCTGCGGAAGGCGTCATCGAACAGCCGGTTTACCTCCCGGTGGAGGGAGACGAAGGGGTCTCGATCTCCGTCGGGGAAGAGACTGGGCGCCGAGTTTCCGTTGCCCCGGCCCCATGGGATCAAGTCACGTACGCTCATTGTCTTTCTCCTTTTGTAGGTCTCTGAGTCGGGCGGGACGCCCGGCTCAAGCGAAAGCCTTCATGGTGGATTGCTCAGGCGGCCAGCTTGTCGGTCTCGACCTTGGGCGCCTCGATCTTCGGCATGGGAGCCCCGCTGGAGATTTCGATCTTGCGCGGTTTCATCTCCTCGGGAACCTCGCGCTTGAGATCGATGCTCAGCAGCCCGTTCTCAAGGCTGGCGCCCTCGACTTTGACATGATCGGCCAGTTCGAACCGACGCTCGAAAGCGCGCCCGTTGATGCCGCGGTACAGATACCGGCCGTTCTCATCGCCGGATTGCGACCCGCTCACAACCAGCATGTTGGGCTGGTGGGTGACGGTCAGCTGGTCCTGCGAGAAACCGGCGACCGCCATCGTGATGCGATACTGATCATCATCAACCTTGGCGATATCGTAGGGCGGCCAGTTGTCGAACGAGGCCACACGGCTCGCACTTTCAAGCATGTCGACCATGCGGTCGAAGCCGATGCTGGACCGGTATAGAGGGGTAAAATCGAGGTTTGTCTTCATAGCCACATTCTCCTTTGAGCAACATGGACAACAGAAGGCGCCAAGAGCCTTGCCGCCTCCTGGTGTTGCCGGCCCCATTAGGCTGCCGGCGACCATCAATTTAGAATCGCGACTTGCACCTTCAAGAGCAAGAATAGGAAAATTTTCATCGGCAATCTGGGGGAACGCACCGATGCCACACCCATCCCGCCGGCGGGGTCACTCGCCGACGGGTCCATGGTGCAAGACAACTACGTCGCCCTTAAATCCGATCGACGAATGGTACGAACGCGGCCACTGCCGCGCTGTCACTGCAGTCAGGACCGGCACGCTCATCCGATTGATCCAACTGTTGCAACGCATCCATGATCGTGTCGAAGCTGACCGGTTCACCCGCTCCCGGCAGCATGCGAAGCGCTGGCACGGATTCTACGGCGCAGGCATCCGATGCCCATGACTAAAGAATGGCGCGCTTCTCCTGAGCGTCCAGGGCAACGTCGGCCAAAACGTCGTGGGGATGTTTGAAATGCCGCGCCGGATGCAGCAAGCGGTCCAGAAAAACGTCGGGGGCCACGGGTTCAATTGATGCAAAATAGGTCGAAATGGGTCCTTCCATGGATGGTCCTCCGCTTCAGACAATCTCATGCGTGTTTGGCGGCTCTCGCCAGCGGCTGTCGCGATCACGACCAGGCAGATCATCCAGGAACGACGCTCAACGACTTTCCCTAGGTGATGTCGATACCGAGACTCATCGTCCGGCACCCTGGGCGGCTCGATCACGACCGAAGCGAACGAGCCGTTCGATCGAGGGTGGCGATGCTGCACTTCCCCAGATGTTCGGAGCATAGCGAGGGCTGCGGCCTTGGAGCGGCGAGGGGACTTGCCTACATCGCACATGTCGTCGATATGGAGGTCGATGAGTTCGCCGAAGGCTTCAGGCGCGCTAACAGGGCTTTGTCGGCGTCTCACTGCGATCGACTTGGTGTCGGTGCCCCGGCGCCGCGCAACGTCGCGTTGCAGGGAGGTCTCGCTGACGCAGCGTGTGCGGCAGGTTCTAAGGTTCTGATGTTAAACAGATGCTGAAAAATCAAGAGCATAGACTGGCCATTGCACCGATGATGGATGGGGAAGATAGATTAACAAAATCAGATGTTTATGAGGGTTCGTGTGCAAATACTGCACACGCAAGTTCCGCTTCTCATCTTTTTTCGTTCCTACGAGGGAGCTGCCGAAAGGCCTTTTCGGACCCTCTTTTGCCGACGATACTATCCGCTCCAATGCGAATAAGCATCAGTGGAGGCAGACCACAAACCCTGGCCGACGTTGAAGTCAAAACTTCCGGGGCGGCCTTCTTCTTGTCGGGGTCGATCACCGGCAGTGGCGCAGTCGGCTCATGGAGCGGGGGCGACAGCCCAATTCATGACGAGATTGCTTTGACCAACGATCGGCCTGTTGCGACCGACGCATGGTCGATACCCACAACAGAGAACGATGCGACCAGAGATTTCACAGTCACCCTGTCCGGCTCTATCATCAAGGCCGTGGGCATCTCGTTCCAGTAAGGATCAGCCGGCGATTCGCCATTCCAAGGCCAAGCTAAGGGCACCTAGTGGGCCATATCGCGCAGAGGCTTCTTGCGCTTCGGCGGCACATAGGCCTGCACCAGCCTGACCTTGTCGATGTCGACCGTGACCGGCGGTCCAGTATAATTGTCACCTTGCCGCCTTCCTCGTCGACATAGGTGACGTTGCCGACGAGTTCGATCTGCTGCCCTCGCTTCACCTTCGTCGTGCGATCGAGGATCGAAGGGGGAAGTTGTAGCTGGGTATGCTGACGCTGACGTGGTCCTCGTCGACCCGCCTGCGCACTGTGGCCGTTATCGCCACCTCGTCGCCGATGCCTATTCCCCGAGCCATGACAGGATTCTGGAGCGGACAGCTTTTTAGTCGAGATGTAGCTAATATACGGCGCAGCCCTTGGCGGACTGACGGGCGCCACGGCCGAATCTGCCTATTTCCCAGCCGGCCAGGCCTGCGTAGGCTGACTACCAAGTTATATACGCTCATGCTAATATGAGGGCACCACACCTTATGAAGTAGGCAAAGGTGGAGCATGGTCAACGAGTCGGTGACAACCTACGTTGTGAGCGTGTTTGAAGCGCCGAACTGGCGCACGGTGCTTACGACCAACGACAAGGCTAAAGCCTTGGCCTGGGCGAGAGAGATCGGCGAAAACGTGCAGGTCGAGGAGATCACGCCGGAGCCAAAGGGTGCTAGCGCTGAGTAAAACGGCTGGTTGCTGCTGGGCGGCTGGCCGGAAGGACCGTTATCCTGCCGGAATTGATCAAGCGCGACCGTGACGAGTGCTGCCTTGCCTTGCAGGCGGCTCACGTCGCGTTTGCCAAGACAGGGGAGCCGGATTTGCAAATTGCCACGCCTAGGCCGATACCGAGGCCGAGGAACAGCTTACCTGCCGCATCGATGGCGAAGGCGCGAGCAGGGCGCCACACGTCCTGGCTAGGCTCTCTGAGGGCGCTGGCGATAGATCGAAGATCGCTTCCATGACCAGATTCTAGATCCAAATCGCGAATATGTGCGGCGGGTTTCTCGCAACAAAAACGGGCGCTACTTCTTCGTGATCCAATCCAGCAAGCCGGCTTCGATCTGCTCACACCCGACAAATTCGCGTACCAAGCATTCAGCAACAACGCGCCACTGACACTCGGGCACGTCTGCATCCCTGACTAGGTTTTGAAATGCGGAGCGGAGAACGTCGGCATCGAACCCCGATATGCGCATCGGCGCGAGATCGTCCTCGTCTTCGAGCACCTGGGCCATATCTTCGCGGTAGCGTTGGCGAAGGCGCTTGAGCAGTTCGCGCGACTCTTGGATGGCTTGCCGGGTGTGGTCCATGTGGCTGCGGAACGCAGCTGTTCCGGTCATCGACCGGCTCTGCAACTGAAAGCTGGTTTCCATCACCGCACGTGCGGTTTCTAAGTGCTTTATTAGATCCATCGCGGCCTCCCTTCCGGCGAAGGGAGTTATTTACTCTCTTTTTAGCGAAGGAGGTTCAAAGGTACGGTTTCGTACAGGGGAGGCCCCGGCCTAATCAGCCAACATTGAGCGTGGTCGGCGCTGTCGGGGGCAACGTTACAGTTGGGTGACGTGACGGTGCCGACCACACTGGAGAGTGGCATTAACCACACCCCGATCCTACCCGCAGAATGACAGCGCAGCAATTAAGCCTGATGGTCTAATCCGCGCTGCAACCATAACCCGATTTAAACTCGGTCCCTTCCCGAGTGCCCGTATGAGTTTGAGCTGTGAAGCACCTGCGCGCGAGGAGGACCTCCGCCACGCCTCACTGCAGGACTTCCGCGAGGAGAACTAGCCCGGAGGCTTCTCCCGCGGCTGTGCCGGTCCTGTCATGTTCGGCTGGATGAATGGCGCCCTCTTGCCGGTAATGGTCTCAATCGACTTCAACAGCGGTCGATGGACCTCACGTAGAGCTTGGTAGTGCTCGCTGTGATACGCCAGGAGCGGCCCGACGATGCTCTTGTGCAGCGCTTCGGCTGCCGCGATGAAGCGCTCGATTTCAGCCCGGGAAAGCTGTTCGGAAGGTTTGGTTCTGGCCATTGGCGATCTCCGCTTGAGGGGGTCGCCGCAACGAGGACTACAATCCTACATGCCGGACTGCCTCACAATAGGGCTCGCTGGCCTACTCGAGGGAAGCGATAGGACCAGCGTCAGCATGATCCTCATTGCCCCCGTCCGCAAGCGGCCACCGAAGACCCTATTCCTCAGCCCATCTGGTCTCGGCAAAATGACGCGCGAAGCTCCCCTGGAGCCTTGCGGAACTTGGGCAGATACCCTCTCTAGTTGTTTGATCCCAGGCTTTGATGGCGCATACTTTTCGTCCGAATCAAAGGTAGTGTGCTGAGAGTTCTGCAAATTCGCTGAGAGGGGGCGGTCATGGCAGGCTGGTGATTGTTCACGTCACCTGATTCCCGCGAAGGAACGCCACCA